>CAUZIY010000091.1:0-12554 GCA_963579995.1 Phycisphaerae bacterium | reverse complement strand
CACGATTGTCCTTGAAGATTGGCTATTTCATTAGTGATGTGTCATGCCCGCAGCGTGGGAATACACTTATCGTGCCCGGGTCACATCTGCAGGACCATATTGACTTGGCAGGGTACGGGGAGTCCAATCCGCCCGGTGCCGAGCCGCTGTGTGTTTCACCTGGCACCGCGGTGCTCATTGATCGGCGAATTTGGCACAGCCGAAGCCTCAATCAGTCGGACATGACACGTAAGGTTCTTTGGATGGGCTACAGCTATCGCTGGTTGCAGCCCAAGGACGACATGACGGTGGAGCATCTTTACCCCCAACTTGACCCAATCCAGCGGCAGATACTGGGTGATCGTGTATGCAATAATGGTTGTTACGCACCCGAGGCGGATGATGTGCCGTTACGTGCCTGGCTTGACGGACATTGTCCAGCAGATGCTGTTTGGTCTCACGCTGGGCAGAGGCAATCGTATCCACCGGATGCAGCGAATATGATCGTCAGTAATCAGCCCGGTGGACAAAAGCGTTAAGCTGATCCCGGTGAATCCGAGGGCGTGATCCACGCCACGGCCCGGCCAATCTACCCTGAGGCAACCGGGGTGGTTTGTAATTCGGGTGCGGTTCTCGTCAGTTCGAGCATTCGATTCAGCGCCACCAGCGACCAGTGCTTGACCTGCGGATTGACGGTGATCTGGTTAACGATATTCCCTTGTGAAAGTTGATCAAGAGTCCACAGCAAGTGTGGCATATCGATACGATACATGGTCGTACAAAGGCACTGGCAGTCGCTGAGCATCCGCACGGTGACACCCCGGTCTGCGGCGTGCTGGGCCAGGCGATGCACCATATGCACTTCGGTTCCAACCGCCCAGCGTGTGCCAGGCTCGGCCGCTTCAATGATTGTTTTAATTCGCTCAGTCGAACCGGTCATATCGGCTTTGGCCACCACTTCATGACAGACCTCGGGATGTACCAGAACAGTGACATCAGGCCATTGGGCGCGGATCTGGTCGACATGTTCAGGTCGAAACAACTTGTGGACCGAGCAGTGACCTTTCCACAGCAGGAACGTGCTGTTTTCAATCTGTTGGGGATCGCAGCCACCGAGGACTTGTGTCGCTTTGGGGTCCCAGACGCACATGTCCGTGTACACGTCGTAGCCCATTTCCGCTGCGGTATTACGTCCCAGGTGCTGGTCAGGTATGAAGAGGACCTTGACAGGACCATCGCTGCCCACGGCCCCGCCATTAAGGGCCCATTTGAGGATCTGCTGACAGTTTGAACTGGTACACACCGCCCCACCATGCTCACCACAAAACGCCTTGATTGCAGCACTGCAGTTCATGTAGCAAATAGGGACTACTGTCGTATCACGATTCGCCAGCTGGTGATGAATCTGCTGCCATGCATCGACCGTATCCTCATAGTCCGCCATGTCCGCCATTGAACAGCCAGCGGATAGATCTGGTAAAACCACCGCAACATCATCTTCGGTGAGGATGTCGGCACTTTCGGCCATAAAATGCACACCGCAGAATATGACGTACTTGGCCCCCACTTCCTTGACACGTTCAGCTGCGAGTTGGCTGAGTTTGAAACTATCGCCGGTAAAGTCGGCAAACCGAATCACATCATCCTGCTGGTAGTGATGGCCAAGGATGACCATCTGGTCACCCAGATCGGCGCGTTGTGCATCAATCTCCGTAATCAGTTGATCATCCGGCAGGTTCGTATATCGCTTGGGTAGCGGCGGTTGCCACAACATGGTCAGTTATCTCCGTTTGGCACTGCATTATAGAGCAGATTGATTGTTGAGGCCAAAAAAAGTCGGCCAGTTCTGGTGTGTTTAGCTTGGATTATGTGGTCTGTGAAGTGCGGCGCCATGGCCGATCAATCAGTCTGCAGCAGCAGGAGGAGGACAACCGGCCGGGAAAAGCAGGGCCGGGAGGGATCTATCATCCAGCCCGACTCTTTCGTACACTCTTAGTCATGACCCAGGTGCTTGAAGTACATGATCTGGTAAAACGTTTTAGTGGGCGGACGGTTGTGGACCACGTTTGCTTTGAAGTGTCTGAGGGCCAGATCGTCGGTTTGTTGGGACGCAATGGGGCGGGGAAAACAACGAGTTTTCGTGCCACTATTGGGATGATTACACCCGAAGAGGGGCAGATCATCTTCAATGGCCAGGACGTGACTCGCCTGGCGATGTACGAGCGTGCACAACGCGGCATGGGGTATTTGTCACAGGAACCAAGTGTCTTTCAACGTCTCACGGTGGAGCAAAACCTGCTTGCGATTCTGGAAACACGTCCGTTGACGCGTGGGCAGCGGTATGATCGTGTCACGGAACTGGTTATCCAGTTCGGCTTGCAACATAACCGCAACCAACAAGCCCGGACCCTTTCCGGCGGTGAGCGTCGAAAACTTGAGATTGCCAGGGCACTGATTACCGAGCCGTCATTGGTTCTTCTGGATGAACCATTTAGTGGTGTTGATCCTGTGGCGGTTGAAGAACTTCAGCGTGAGATCCGGCGCCTGCGGGATGAACATCACATTGCCATGCTGATTACCGATCACAATGTGCATGACATCCTGTCGGTTTGCGATCATGTGTATGTCATCTTTGAAGGCAAGGTCTTTGCCGAGGGGACACCACGAGAAATCATCACGAATCCACTGGTTCGACAACGCTATCTTGGCTCGACATTTAAGGGTGATGAGTTTGACCGATAGTTTGGACCTGGTCGCCAGTGGCCGGTGAATATTGAACTGAAGTGGAGTCGCATACCCGACCTGACATGAGATGATCGCGGCCTAGTGTTCGGATTGGTTCCTGGAAATCCATGAGCTGGATCGTTTGTCATTCCTGGTAAATCAAAATGGTTGCTGGTGAGGAAAGGTTGTTCACGCAATGGGTATATGTAGATTGATTTATCGTGTTCATGTGTTTCCTGTTCAATATTCCTGTCATGGGGCTTGCAGGTCTTATGGCCCTTGCGTTTGGTGCCATATGGGTGGTCAATCAGTCGGCAATAGCTCTTCGCGTACAGATTCCAGTGGGGGAAGCCAATGAGCCGTTCACTGCGGGCAAAGAGTCCTGGTTGTGGCGCAGAAGATGATTCCCGCAAGCCGGTTTCTGAGGCGGCCGCAAAGGGTTTGCGCCTGCACAAGTTTCTGGCCGAGGCCGGTGTGGCTTCTCGGCGCAAGTGTGAGGAACTGATTCTTGCCGGACGTGTACGGGTCAATGGTCAACTCGTCAACACGTTGCCTGCCTGGGTGAACCACGACCGCGATCATGTTGAGGTTGATGGGCAGGTTATTAGACCACCGGGTGCCAAGGGACCAACTTCTGGTCATTTATACGTTGCTCTTCATAAGCCCAATCGCGTCATATCCACTGTCAGCGATACCCACGGCCGGACCACCGTGATGGACCTGGTGGATCTTCCAAACCGTCAATCGCGGAGGATCTTCCCCGTCGGCCGACTGGATGCTGATTCCACGGGCCTCATATTGCTGACAAGTGACGGTGAATTGGCTCAGCGGCTGACTCACCCCAGGCATGGCATTACCAAGAAATACATGGTTGAAATTCGCGGTAGGGTTTCGAGTGACGATCTGGGGAAACTTTCGGGCGGACTGTTTCTGACAAGGCCAATACGATCCGGTGGTAGTCGGCCGGGGGCAAGGCGGGCGACCACATCGGCGGTGAGAATGATTGGTCGCCCGCAATTGAGGAGTTACGGTGAATGTACGAAACTGCTCATGACACTTCGCGAAGGTCAGAACCGTCAAATCCGACGAATGTTTGCACGTTTGGGTCTGCGTGTACGTCGTTTGCAACGGATTGCGATTGGTCCAGTTAGTATCAAGGGATTGGCTGTCGGTCAGTGGCGATTCCTGGATAATCGTGAGCGGCAGGCAATGATGCGCGCGGTAAAGTTGAAGCCGCGTTGATTATTTTCTGCTGTGGTGTCATCACCGCATCTTTTATTACGACCAATCTGCCGACAATTACAGCGAACCAAACTACAGACTTATACGTATTGTCTGGTAGGGCCTTTGCGGGTGTCTGCCTGTGGTCCTGATGGCGGAAAATGACCGAACTGAACCAATCAATTTGAAGGGGAAAGGTCATTGAATATCAAACTGGATGGAATTGAATCCGCAGGTTGGCTTCTACTGGATGTGGCAGAGTTTCTTGGCCAGGGGCCTTCCCTCTCTACCACTGAGAAATCAATACATAACGCGCTGCGTACCAAGATTTCAAGGCAACTGCGACAGCAAGAACGTGAGGGGGATCCGTTGCAGTTGGTGTCCCAGGTGCGTGATATGTTGGCAGCAACGACGGATCACCGCAGATAGCCAGCATTAGCCATCCGGGACGAGGCCCCTAGGTGAAATCCAGTCCGGTCCACCGAAGTTGTCGTCACCGAGGGGGTTATGCGGGAGGTTGCCCCATGGTATTTTTTTATTGGGTGCATCAGCCCAGGGTAAAGCGTCATTGCCATATTGCCCTGCATCAGGAACCAGGCGGGGGATATCCACATGGCCATCCACATAGGCCATATTGACCCGTCCCTGGTGGCGATAGTCAACATAAAAAGTTGGCTGAGTATCTCGGCCACCAAAGTGAAGCGGCCAGTACAAGCCATGCGTTGCGAGGGTCCCCCACGGATGGGAGGGCGAGGTATCTGTGTACAGGTAGGTTGCGGCGGGATAGGAAAACTCGGCATATTTCCTAAGGTGTGGAGCCATCGAGTTCGCGGCACCAAAATCGTTCATCCCGTAGGTTCGATCGCTTGGTGGGCTCCATAAATATCCAGCCTGCCCCCGGATTGAATTGGACGGAATGCAAGTCGACTGTTCAGGACACCAAAAATCAGACTTAAAGCCAGTCGTCGACCCCTTTTGCTTGCCCTTTTCCCTGTATTTCAAATCAAATCCCATCACCCCCCTCACCACCTGGTCGAACCAGTTGTACTCCCCGTTCATGTAATAAGGCAAAGGAAGGTAGCCATCGTGATCGACCACGTATATATGGGTTCCCACGCCCAACTCCCGTAGTGATGCCTGGCATTGTGTCATCCGAGCGGAAAGTCTTGCCTGTTCGAGCCCTGGAGTCAGTATCGCGATGAGTAGTGCGATAATTGAAATGACGACGAGCAGTTCCATCAGCGTAAAGGCGGCAAGTGCCTTCGCGTGACAGTCACTTCGACACCACAATTTGCAGGTGCAATTTACGGGTTGGGCAGTCCGGTTTGACGGCGACAAATCAGTCAAGTCACACCTATATGAATGTTTGCTTGTTTAGATGTATTCAGTAGTGATTATAGGTGCCGCAGGTTAATTAATCATTTCCATGCGTGAAAATCATTGTGTGGACGACGGTTGGAGGAGCATGAGCAAAAAACAGCAACGTCAGTTGAGTTATCAATCGAGATCTTGGATATTGTGTAGATGATGGACTTTACCATATATATTCTTGCAGGAACGTTTGCCTTGCTCTGGCAGATCATTGGTGTGCTAGTTTTGATGTATCTCTTGTATGCATCGATGATCATTGCCAGGTACGTTGTTCTTTGGCGCCACGCGCAACGGGTTGGAGCGCCCATGGGGTTGGGGGAAGTGGTCAGCCTTCGATGGCAGCGTGTCAACGTCAATGAGATCATTGACGCTTGGGAACTGCTAGGTCAGTCCGAACTTGGTATTTCAATTCAAGACCTTGTACGACATCACAAGCAAGGTGGCCGGGTCGGTCAGATTGTCGAGGCATTGTGCCTGGCTAAATCCCGCGATATGCGGGCCTCCTGGAAAGATATGTGCAAGCGTGACCTGCAGGGCGAAAACGTCGTCGCCGCGATTGAACAGCGGGTTGCAGAAGCAGACAAGGTCAAGAAAGTTCGTGGTGTTTGACTTGCCACAATAGGCAACATTAAACGCTCCATGCCCGGCCATGGAACCGCTTGCATGCTTTGATACCCGGGGCGCAACCGTATGCCGGTGATTTTGTGTTGCTGATTGTGGGACGTGGGCGTTTATGGGTCTATTTGATCGGGTCACTCACCTTCACCGCCGGTGGTCCCACGGGTTCCGCTGCTGGGGGCGTCGATGATGCAAGGTTCTGGGGGATCGATGATGCCACGAGATAGATTTCCACCCGGCGATTGGAACGGTTTCCTTTATCGCTATTGGGCTGGATCGGGCGATATTCGCCGTAGCCGGATACGTTAAGGCGAACGGGTGTAACCCCTGCAGACTCCAGGACATTCTTTACCGCAATTGACCGGTGCGTTGAAAGATGCCAGTTGGTTGGATGCTTCTGTTTTGTATCAGTGTTTTTGATCGGCACATTATCAGTATGGCCCACAACGCGGATCTCATACTTCGAGGCATGTGGTGTCGAAAGAATTGTTGCGAGTTTCTGCAGTCCGGCAACTGCTGTGTCACTTACCTGGTCGCTACCAAGTGGAAAGGTCAGGTCGCTGGTAAGTCTTACCATCCCAAGGTGCTGGTCGTAGTTCATTAACGCCGGATCCGAAGCGGCCAGTTGTTCCAGTTCGTTATTGAGTTCCGGTGGCAGCGGGGTTTGACTTGTCGCCAGTTCCCTGATCTTCACCTCTGCCTCATCCAATGCCTGCTTGAGTTGGTCAACTTGGACTTGGCTAGCCGCAAGTTGGCCCACCAGTTCCGGATCAGGGACCTTCGGTGCATTTCGCATTGCCGAGATCTGTGAATTGGTCTGGTCCAGTTGGTTCTTCAGTTCTTCATTTTGTTCTAAACTTGTACGATAAAGCGTTTCGAGGTCATCATGCTGACCTTGGGCAACGCAACCACCGGCAACAAATGCAACCAGATACAATCCACATAGAATGAGCTTCTTCACGTTGGGTTCCTTTCCTTCGTTGACCCCACCATCTACTGCCATGAACGTCCGACCCGAGCGAACACCCGGATGACCCATACACCCCCCTTTGGGACATCCCCGGTACCGCTTGGTCCAGAAGACCTCGGGCAGCTATGCACTGCCGCCCACCCAAGCTACCTTTTACTCAGCCAAAATCAAACTGGGCCCTTTTGGAACTGTGGGGATGGGTGCCAAGACCTTCGACCCAATGGTAAACGAGCTACTTGATTAATGTCGAATTTGCAGACATTTACCTACGAAGCCGGTGCAATCGCCGATGCGGTATCCCAGGTCATCCGCCCGGGTGCAGTGGCGATCCAGGGTGGGGAAATCATTTCTTTCGGTGATCAAAGCCAGGTCCGTCGCGAGGTGGGCAGCCATGCGGCGGTGCGTCAACTTGGAAACCACCTGATATTACCGCAGTTCGTAAACGCACATTCCCATCTTGATCTGACCTCGATCGGGCAGATGAGCTACAGCGGTGTTTTTATTCAATGGCTTCAGTCTGTGATGAACGCAAGGGCCCAAAGTGATGAGGCATTGAATACGTCCGTACAAAAAGGGGTGTGTGCATCTGCCGACGCAGGCGTTGGCTGGATTGGCGATATCGTGAACAGTCCCGGTGCCATTGCCGCACGCAGCGAGGAGAAATTGGCGGGGATCAGTTTCCTCGAATGCTTTGGAATTGGAATGGGTCAGGAGGAAGGTTGTTTGCAATTGGCCAGGCAACTCCAGGATCTCGATGCCAGCGCGAATCAACTTGGCCTCCAGCCTCATGCGCCTTACTCGGCAGGTCACCATGTGTATCAACGTGCCGTTGACCTTGCGATCCAATTCGGATTTCGCCTTAGCACTCACCTGGCCGAATCAAAAATGGAAGAGCAATTTCTTGCCGATGCCAGTGGTCCGATCGTCGACCACTTGAAGGCGATTGGCAAATGGGACACGACCATCAGGGCCTCCGGCCTGCATCCGGTTGACTGGATTAAACCGCATTTGGAAAAAGCCGAATGGTTACTTGCACACTGCAACTATGTGGATGACGACCATATTAAGCTCATTGCGGATTGTGGCGCCTCGGTGGCGTATTGTCCTGTCGCCAGTGATTACTTTGGTCACCACCATCATCGCTACCGGGATATGATGGCGGCCGGCGTGAACGTATGCCTGGGAACCGATTCAATTCTCTGTCAACCTCGCAATGAATCCCAGCCCCTCAGTATTTTGGCGCAGATGCGACATCTTTATCGCCGTGACCGCACATCGCCACGTGCGTTACTTGAATTGGCCACGATTAACGGTTGCCGGGCCCTTGGTCTTGATCCGTCGCTTGCCACGCTACAGCCAGGTGTTCAGGCTCGCATGTGCGCGGTGCCAATCGACCCTGATGATTCAAATGATCCACTCGCACAGGTTCTTGAGAATGATTATCCTGTCCGTTCGATTGGTTTTTCGGAGACCTTATTATGAGTAGTGCAACCTCAGCAAACGAAGTTCAGAGAATCGGTTACATCGGCATGGGCATCATGGGTGCGGCGATGGCTGAGAATTTGGTCAAAGCCGGTTTCGAGGTGACGGTTTGGAACAGAACCGCTTCAAAGTGCCAACCCTTGGCCGATGCGGGTGCGGCGGTCGCTGAGTCGCCGGCTGATATGGCAGCCAGATCGCTTGACGCCATTTGTATCAACGTGACGAACACACCTGATGTTGATGAAGTGTTGTTTGGTCAAAATGGTATTGCCGGTTCTGCCGCTGCAGGATTGATCGTGGTTGACAACTCAACGATCAGTCCGGTTGAGACACAGCGTTTTTCTGCTGAACTGGCCAAGAAGAAAATCACGTTTCTGGACGCGCCTGTTTCCGGTGGTGATGTGGGTGCCAAGAATGGGACGCTGAGCATTATGGTGGGTGGTGACGAATCGGCTTTTGATCGCTGCAGCCAGATGTTTGACGTATTGGGTAAATCAACCGTTCTCTTGGGGCCTGCAGGGATGGGGCAAGTCTGCAAGGCATGTAACCAGATTGCCGTTGCCTGCAATTTGATCGGCGTGTGCGAGGCCCTGGCCTTGGCGAAAAAAAGCGGTCTGGATATGACGAAAATGATAGATGTTGTATCCGGTGGTGCAGCTTCGTCATGGCAATTGGCAAATTTGGGCCCGAAGATTACAGAAGGCGACCATGCCCCCGGATTTATGATTGACCTGGTGTTGAAGGACCTGTCACTTGTTGCTGATGCTGCACGCGAACACAAGTTGCCCCTGAACGCGGTGTCACTGGCCGAGGGTTACTTTCGCGCGGCGGCGGCCGGGGGTGCCGGGCAGTTGGGCACACAGGCCATGGCAAAAACGATTGAACGATTAGGTGGTTTTGAGTTTACGAAGTAGCGAGGGATCACGCGGAGTGGGATCTAATCCTGCTTGGGCAGGCGTACCACGGCCACCTTCAGGATACCTGGTCTTTTTGCGAGCCCGTCGATCAGTGTCTGGGGTGGCTCATTGTCAACATTTAAAAGCATGAGCGCTCGCTTGTGACGCCGGCTTAAGGTCATATCCGCGATATTGACGTTGGCATTACCAAATTCGGTTCCCACCACTCCGATCATGCCAGGGCGGTCGTCATTGCTGATGAAAATCATGTTGCCGGCTGGGATCATGTCCATGCGGTAACCATTGATTTCAACCACACGTGGCTGCATGTCAGAATAGACGCAACCGACGATCCGGTGGGTTCGATCCGGGCACTTGACTTCCAGTGCCACCTGTGGTCCGTGTATCTGCTGTTCAGCAATACGGACAGTTCGCAAGTGGATCCCACGTTGTTCTGCCAAATGACGTACGTTGATCAGGTTGAGCCGTGCGTCCATATGAGGCTGCAAAAGGCCAATCAGTGCCATCCGTTCGATGGTCACTTCCGCCGCGGTCAGTGCCTCGCCGGCCAGTTCCAGGGTCACGCCCATGATCCCACCACAAAGCATGGGGTTCATCAGGCGGGCCATCCGCTGTGCCAAATCGACGAATCGCTGTTGCAGTGGGTCAAGATCCATTCGCAGATCAGACACGTTTACTGCACCACGCACACCATGACCCCGAAGGAACTCCATCAAGGCCGCCGCGGCGTCTGTACTGACTGCTTCCTGGGCCTCGATGGTACTGGCGCCCAGGTGGGGCGTTGTGAGAATCTTAGGATGATTGCGAAGACCAGGACGACCCCCTGGTCCGTTGCCCGCCGGTGGTGGTTCGGTTGAGAAGACATCCAACGCTGCGCCACTGCATTCGCCTTTATCAATTGCTGCCAGCAGGGCCTGCTCATCCACAATGCCGCCCCGCGACGCATTGACAACCAATACGCCCTTCTTGGTATACTTTGAAAAGGCTTGGGCATCCAGCATATCCCGGGTTTGATCATTCAACGGGACGTGAAAACTCACCACATCTGCATGGGGTAGCATCTGCGTGAAATAGCGGTACATTTTCACGGTACCGTCCAGCATGGTGGGCGTGTTGATAAATGGGTCGTGGGCGATCACCTTCATATCGAAAGCCACCGCCCGTTGGGCAACCGCCTGACCGATGCGACCAAAACCCACGATGCCAAGTGTTTTGCCCGCCAACTGTGTACCTTGAAATGCCTGCCGTTCCCAGCGTCCCTCGGTCATGGTCTTGTAGGCTGGGCCAATGTGGCGGGCCAGGGCAAGCATCAGCGCAAAGGCATGTTCTGCAGTCGTCACCGTGGATGCTTCAGCGGAATTCATAACCAGGACGCCCGCTGCAGTTGCCGCGCTCAGGTCAATATTATCAACCCCGACACCGGCTCGGACGACGGCTTTGAGCTGGCCGGACTTGGCAAACACCTGCGCGGAAACCTGTACGCCACTACGCACGATTAATCCATCAAAGGTGCCAACAATGCTGGCCAATTCCTGCTCACTGATTCCAGGTCGATCGATGAGTTCCGCATCGTCCTGGGCGCGAATATAAGCAAGTCCCTCGTCCGCTAGCTTATCAGCCGCGAGGATTTTGAACGGTTGAGTCATTAGATATTAACTTCGGGTATCGGGCGGGGTTTCTGTTGATCGTGATTCGGACACGGCTGCAAAGGCATGGTAAGCCGCATCAATTGTTTGTTGTACGCATGGTTCATCATGAGCGTGACTGACGAACCATGTCTCAAATTGGCTGGGCGGCAGCATAACACCTTCGCCAAGCATTGCGATGAAAAATTTGGCGAAGGCATCCGTATCGCAGGTTATCGCCTGCTCGTAGTTGGTTATCGGCCGTTGACTGAAGAAGCAGCTCACCATCGACCCGACACGCGAAGTTTCAATTTGAACATCAGGACCGCCGCAAGACCCCGCCGAGGTGGCGGCAGACTTGAGGCCTTGGACGAGTTTTTCACTCATCTGGTCAAGTTGGTCATAGGGTTGGGTTTCACGAAGTGTTTGTAATGTGGCAATTCCGGCGGCCATGGCCAGCGGGTTACCGCTCAATGTTCCCGCCTGATAGACCGGTCCCTGAGGCGCCATCTGCTGCATCAGGTTTTTCGCCCCACCGTAGGCGGCGCAGGGCAAGCCGCCGCCGACGATCTTGCCCAGGCAGGTCAGGTCGGGATGCATGCTGTAGAGTTCCTGGGCGCCACCGTAGGCCACACGGAAGCCCGTCATTACTTCATCAAAGATCAGCAGTGCACCATGCTGGTCACACAGATCGCGTAGACGTTGGAGGTAACCGGGTTTGGGCGGGATGCAGCCCATATTGCCTGCAATGGGTTCAATGACAACACATGCGATATCACCGTGTTTGGAAAAAACACCTGATACAGCTTCGGCATCATTAAAAGGTACTACTACCGTATTTTGCGTGATTTGAGGTGGGATCCCCGGCGAGCTGGGGACACCCAGCGTGGCCGCGCCGCTGCCTGCTTCGATGAGCAGTGAGTCACTGTGCCCGTGGTAGCAGCCGGAGCACTTGATGACCTTGGGTCGTCCCGTGGCCGCTCGTGCCAGGCGAATCGCGCTCATGACCGCCTCGGTTCCACTGTTCACAAAGCGAACAATATCGATTGAAGCCACGGCGTCGACCACCATTGCAGCCAACTTTGTTTCCAATTCGGTCGGCATGCCGAAACTGGTTCCCCGCCTGGCTGTGTCCGTAATGGCCGCGATGACTAGTTCGGGTGCATGGCCGAGAATCAGGGGTCCATAACTACCGACATAATCGATGTACTGGTTGGCGTCGATATCCGTCACGATGGCGCCATGGGCAGCTTGGACGGTTATCGGGTCGCCCCCTACCGCCTTATAAGCTCGTACGGGCGAGTTGACGCCGCCGGGTAGAAATTGACATGCCTCAGCAAATGCCACCTTACTGCGTTTATATCGATTGGTTTGTAGGGTTGGGGTGCTCGCCATTTGGCTATTTCACCACTTTCACTTGAAGTTGAAATACTGCTGTTCCATGGGTTTGTGTGCTGTGCCGGTATGGGGTATTCTTCCCGCCATCTTGCCAGACCCCGAGGATCCCAGTATTATTTGCCGTTTGCAATGCACTTGGTCCACAGTAAATAATAACATACAGACTTACGCCCATGACCGTTACAGCTGAACAGAAGTCACAGATCATCACTGACTATCGCCGCTCAGAGAAGGATTCGGGGTCACCTC
>CAUZIY010000090.1:0-12913 GCA_963579995.1 Phycisphaerae bacterium | reverse complement strand
TCTAGTAGGTATAACGCCTTTTTGTACTCACCCTTTTCATGTAAGTATCCACCCAGCCACACTATTTCATCCAGTTTGAGGTTGTGCTGGTCACCTTCACTGGGGATCTGTTTGAGGGTCAGTAGAGCTTGCGCGGCGGGTTCATGTTGACCAAGTTCTCGAAAATGCATGGAGATCAGGCGTAGCGTGTGGCGCCGTTTGGTATTACTGGTTGTGGTTGATTCCGAAACTTGCTGGAGGCAAGCAATGGCTTTATTCATTTTGCCAAGGGTCAGCAAGACCAATCCGTGGTGGTAAAGTGCATCGATACGGAACCGGTTTTGAGGATGTCTGGATAGCAGTGCGGTCAATGCATCATTGGCTTCCTCGAATTTCTCCAACTTGATGCGGGCTAAAGCCAGGCGGTAAAGTAATTCCTGCTCAATTTGTGGCTCTGGTTTCTTCTCAGATCTATTCTGTTTGGCGTTAATCCCTCGCTGGCCCCAGGTTACGGATTCTTGGAAACGATCTGTCCGGTAACATAGGTCCATCAAGCGTATGATGACATTGTGGATTTGAGCCTGGTTGTCTACATCGTTGGTTTTGAGGTAGTGGCTGTAGTCGGTGATTGCAGCGTCGAAATGCTGTTTTATTTCATATAGTCGCCCTCTTTGCAGTAAGGCCTGTTTTCGATAAGAGTGGGCGGGGTTTGCATCCACGATTGCTGTAAGCATCGCCGCTGCTTCATTGGTACGTCCTTGTCGTGCGGCTGCTGTAGCCAACAGGAAGTCGATATCTGGTTGCAATGGTGAGTCGGAAAATAATTCGTAAAATTGGGCGACGAGCTGATGCATTTTTGAAAATTCATTCAGTTCGTATTGACTATTAGCCAGTTTGAACAGAACTTTGTCTTCGATCGTTTCCCCCTGGGCACTGTTTCGGATTTCTTCAAATAATGCCACGGCCAGTTCATGCTTTCCTTTTTCCTGGTGAGCTGATGCCGCTAGATACCAAGCCGTTACGCGGTCCTCGTTCCTGGATAATTGGTTGCGATAGCGTTCAAATGTGGTTAATAACTGATCGTATTTATCCGCGGACAACTGCGACCACATGGTGCCGATGATGCAGGGTGTGAAATGCTCGGAGCCGAGGTGGTTGCGTAGAACAAGGTCATAATTGGCAAGCGCTTGTTCATAATTCGACGATTCGTAATGGAGATTGCCGGCCAGCCTTGCTGCTTCAGCAGTCAATGTGGATTTCTCTAACTTGAGGCACTGATCCAAGGATCGTAATGCTTCTGATCGGTTGCCTAAACCCTCTTGGAGCCGTGCCAAATCAAGTAGTGCCTGGGCTTGGAGCGAGGACTTGATTGTTGCTGTAGCACGAAGTGCGGCGACAGCATCAGATGTCTTGCCCACGCGCTGGTAGCAGAGACCTCGCAGCTGCCATACCATGGCACGCACTTGAGGATCTAGCTGTTCGGTTGATATTTTCTTGAGCTGGTCAAGTGCGTTTTGGTGGCGGCCCATATCAGCCAGGATCTGACCATGCAGCAGCCGAACTTGATAGTCCGGTACCATTTTGGTTTTTCCACCCTTGGCCAGATACCATTCGGCAGACTGGTTATTGTTCTGCAAGCGAGCAATTAGCGCACGGAAGAATAAGGCATCGGCCTTCTTGTTGTCATCTGGGAATCGACCCAAATATTCGTCAAAGGCATCAGCTGCCAATTCAAGGTCACGTGGATCACCATTTTGTTGCGTACGTTGTAGAACGCGATAGGCAAAAACAAACTGTTGGTGGGCTGCCGCACTGTTTACCGCCGGAGCAGCCGGGCTCAGCTGTTCACCTTGCAAGGCAAAGGCCAGAAGGCATAAATATATGATTTGGCTTCTCATGGAACAGCCCGGTCATGATCAACAAAGAATTTCAAATCTCGTCAGCAGGTTTGCTTGTTGCGATATAGACATTTTGTAGTTGAGCGCTATAGGCGATGTCCATCACCTTGACCGCCGTATCAAGTCGACTGCCTCTATCGCCACGAATGATTACTGGTTCGTCAGGGAATTGCGTTGCCAGTTGTACAAGCGTACGCCTCAGATCATCTAGGCTGTATAGCCGATCACCGATATAGATCTGGGAGTCCTGAGTAATAGTGATCACGATCTTCGTTGGAGACTGTTTGGTTTCTCCTGAATCTGTGGGTGGCAATGAAACATTGATTTGCTGATCGTATTCGCGAAAGACACTGGTTGTCATAAAGAAGATCAACAGTAGGAACAACACGTCAACCATGGCCGCAAGTGGTATTTCTGGCTTGTTTGTACTGGTCTTGGGATGGGCAAAACTCAAGGATCGGCCCTTTTGATTTGGTCAGCCAACGCATGAACAATTTTCTCAGTAGTGGCCAGTGAGCGTGTTGCGCGGGCTCGTATGATTGAATAGAAGACGAGAGATGCAATGCCTACGATCAGACCAAAAAGCGTGGTCGCCATCGCGCCACCGATGGCCTGGGATAGGACGGCTGAACTGAGGCTGGCTGATTCCTGTGGCAGACCCCAAAAAAATGCGCGGATCATTCCGAGTACTGTTCCCAAGAGACCAAGCATAGGTGCAATACTGGAAATATCAGAAAGGAAATTGATCCGGTTCCATACGAGTTCAGATCGCCTTTGGCCTTCAGACTCGATAATTGTCATGAGGACGGCATGGGGTTTTTCCGCATTCTCCAGGCAGCGGCGGACGATGCTGCCCGCAAATATGTTTTGATAGTCACGGCAATAATCAACCGCCTTTTTGTAGTCGTGCTGGCGAACTAGGTTATTGATCTCATCGATGAATATCGATGGGGCAAATGTCTGGTCTTTGATGGTGGCGATGAAGTAGATGAATAGCGCGACGGCAATCACGCTTAGCAGCAGGATAATGCAGTTGATGATTAAGCTGGATTCAAATAATCTCCATAATACAAGGTCTTCGCCAAGTTGAGGCTGGAATGATGGGGCGGCATTTGGATTGGTTGCCTGGGGTGCTGCATTTACAGCAGTGATTATAAGGGTAGACGGCGCCGCCAATAGAAATGATGCGACGAGTACATTCCGGAAGCGGTTTAGGCGGATACCCATCATGTGACTCAGTGGTGGTTTTAAGTTAACGCGCTCGTTCAGCACGCCCTCGACCACGGCCAGCTGCGTTTCCGCTTCTGGCGAATACCCGGTCGAGGTTGGTACTGTCTAATAGTTCGATACGTTTACGATTAACATCACTACGCAGAATCAGAAGTCTGGCATTGATGTTGTCAATAACGAAGAGCGATTCCTCGTCACTCCCCGTACGAGCAGTCATAAAGGTGAAATCTCGGTCTTTAATTACCTGGTCCGCATGGACGTTTGACGTTGCATGCCCTTCGAGTTTAACAAGCAGGAACCCACCCAAGATGAACGCTGATGCCAGAAGGCTTGAACATGCCAGTTGGATGCGAGTCATTTTGGGAATCTCCGTCATATGGTTTCTGATTTGGCCTAATGCTCATCGGGCGTTGCCGGCACCTTCCAGATCATGGGAGAGGTCGAAGCGGCCAAGGTCGGTAAGTCGTTCATTTTGTGATTCATAGATGATGGCAGCTAATTGGCCGCTGTTAAGATCAGCAAGGTAGATCACATCAGCATTGGATCGGGATTTAGTTCGACCCGATAGCATCGTGTATTCACCACGGCCACGTAATTGCGCTTGAACTGGTTGTGGTGTGAGCGCAACCACTGCAAGGCCAGCAATTAGAACGACATTCAAGAGGATGAGCGTTGCTAAAGATTTGTTGTCCATGAGCAAGTTTCCTTGAACTGTTTGCTGGGGTGAAACGGGGTTCAAGCTCTAACTTTCGCGATGCGAGGTTAATCACCCCGGTTGTGCTTGGGGCTCAAGCAACTGACGATACTGATTGCCGCCACCAGCACAATAGCAATAAGGACGGCGACCCAACGCTCTGATCGAGAAGCATCACTCTGAGCCAGTACCGGTACCAAGGTGGTATCCGTCAAGTTAAGCAGGATGGTCAGCATGCTTTTGAATCATAGCCCGGTATTTGCTTGCTGTAAATGAGAGTGGGCGTTGTGTTACGATGGGGCAATGATATGGCTTTGGTGGATATGGTTGATTGTTGGTTATCTGTGCGGCTCGGTGCCATTTTCATGGTTGATTGGCAAAACTCAAGGCATAGATATTCGTCGTTTGGGAAGCGGTAACGTGGGTGCGACTAATGCGGGGCGAATTCTTGGCCGTAAGTTTGGCGTTATATGTCTGTTACTTGATGTGGCAAAAGGTTCTATCCCGGTTCTATGTTGTGGGTGGATGTTGGGTTATCTGGGGACGTTGGACCTTGAACCAGGCGATTCTTGGCGGTGGTTGGCGGTGGCGATCATGGCTGTGCTAGGGCATGTGTTCCCAGTCTGGCTGAAATTCAAGGGTGGAAAGGGGGTGGGGACTGGATTGGGTGTACTTTTGGGCTGTTGGCCATGGTTGGTACTACCGGCGGTGGGAGCTGTTGTCGTTTGGTTGATTGTTGTCGTTTTGTCTCGTTATGTGGGCCTGGCTAGTGTGTTTGCTGCTGGTGTATTACCCATCTTCGTGGCTGTTATTTTTCGTGTCAAAGGGATCGCTCTGGCAACGCAAGGTCCCTACATTACAGTGGCTACTATCTTGGCAATATTGGTGATGCTGCGACATCGTGGAAACCTGGTTCGTATCTGGGCAGGAACTGAACCAAAGATTGATATGCTCGGGAAATGATTCATTTATGTTTTGAGCAGGTGGATACGGTGCTAGACGTGTAAGGTGGATACAAATGCCCAAGGTGCAATGTGAAGATCATGGTCCCGTGGTTCTGGTCGTACGAGATGGTTGGGGCCGTAATCCAAATCGTGATCACGATTCCTTTAATGCAATCAAGCTGGCTGCCACACCAGTGTCCGACCGTATGCTGAGGCAGTATCCTTGGATGTTGATCAGGACCAGCGGTGAGGATGTCGGTCTTCCGGATGGGACCATGGGAAACAGTGAGGTGGGGCATCAGAACTTGGGTGCAGGTCGGGTAGTGGATCAGGAATCCGTGCGGATTACGAATGCGATATGTTCCGGGGCATTTTTTGCCAACTCAGTGCTTGTCGATGCCATTAGGTGCAGCAAGGATGATGATGATGATCGTTACCTTCATTTAATGGGGATTGCATCAGATGCTGGTGTACATGGTCAGATCGCCCATCTTCAGGCATGTTTAGAATTAGCGAAGAAGGTGGGGCACCAGCGTGTTGCTTTGCATCTATTCACTGATGGTCGCGATACGGGACCATTTACTGGCAAGAGATTTATCGCACAGATTCAAGAGCTTTGCCGAAGGATTGGCGTCGGACAGATTGCCAGTGTGTGTGGCCGGTACTACGCCATGGATCGTGATAATCGTTGGCAGCGGATTCAACAGGCTTATCAATGTCTGGTAGGCCATCAATCAACTCGCGTTGCACCAGATCCGATCCAAGCTGTTGAGCGATACTACAACCAGCCTGTGTCTAATTCACAGCAAGGCGACGAATTCATCCTTCCAACAGCTGTGGGGGAGGATTGGCGGAAAACGCGAGTCGGTTACGGTGATACGGTTATTTTTTATAACTATCGTGGTGATCGGCCGCGTGAAATTATCAAGGCGTTTGTTTTTGACAAAGAAGCATGGCAAACAGTGCCTGTTTCGCCAGATACCGGCGAGCGTGGCTTCGATCGAAGCGAACAGTTGGACCTTCGTTTTGTGACGCTGACAGCATATGAGCACGGCTTACCGGTTCAGGTGGCATTTCCTCGCCCACCCGCGATGACTCAGATTGCCGGTGAATACCTCGCGGATGTGGGGTTGAGCCAGTTCCGTTGTGCAGAAACAGAAAAGTTTCCACATGTCACATTCTTCTTTAATGATTATCGAGATCCACCGTTTGGCAAAGAGCGTCGGCAGATAGCGCAATCACCAAAGGTGGCGACCTATGATCTGAAGCCCCAGATGAGTGCTCAGCAGGTTACTGAGACCATGTTAAATCGTCTTTCGGCGACTGATTGCGAGGATTTCCTTCTTGTCAATTACGCCAATGGGGACATGGTAGGACATACGGGGGTGCTTGAGGCAGCGGTGGAGGCGGTCGAAACAGTTGATAGTTGTGTAGGACAGATTGTTCAGGCCACCGCTGCGCGAAATGGCAAGTTGATCATCACCGCAGATCATGGCAACGCCGAACAGATGTTCGATCCAGCTACTCAGGCTGCCCATACGGCACACACGACATACGACGTCGAGTGTATTATTGTTGATCCCAGCAGGCAGGACATCGCTTCGGGTTCGGCAGAGCAACCATGTCAAGAGTTTCGCAACGAAGGTCGCTTGGCAGATGTATTCCCAACGGTGCTGACACTGATGGATTTGGCTGTACCCAAGGAGATGACGGGTCGGTCACTATTGGCATAACCAGCCGACGAGTTCCATCGCCCGAGGTTTCGGCCGACCCGGTGAAGGATCAGGCGGTATCTATAACTTGATGTTTTATACTCTCAGTTTGTGATCAATGTTCGAATACCCTCCAGTCATATTGTTGGCCATTTGGTTTCTTTGGATCTACCAGGCCTTTACAACCGTAGTACGCCATTCGCGTTTTAATCGGAGAATCCGAAAACAGGTCCGTCCGGCATTTCGCAGGTTTACTCCCAAAGCAACAGTGATTTTACCTGTAAAGGGGGCCGATGATGATTTGCAGTCTCTTGTCTTGGGGCTTCTCCAACAGGATTACTCTGACTATCGGGTGGTGTTTGTAGTGGAGTCGGTAGAAGATCCTGCCTATGTGCTTCTTGAGCAGTTAGAACAGCATGATAAATCCATGCGGATTCTCATTGCGGGTCCGAGTGCCCCTGATGTCTCTCAAAAGGTACACAACCAACTGGTGGCAATAGATTATCTTGAGCCGAATTGTAAAGATGACGAAGTGTGGGCCTTTGCTGATAGCGACATCACGGCCCAACCTTGCTGGTTGGCCCGGCTGGTAGGTCCATTAAGCCGCAGTTCGAAGAATGGCGTTACAACGGGATATCGATGGATGGTTCCAACGCCTGATCGTAAAGGTAATATCTCGCTATGGTCACACTTGGCTTCAGTCTGTAATAGTTCGGTGGCCTGCCAGCTGAGAAACCATCGATGCAGTTATGCCTGGGGTGGTTCGATGGCCATGCTAGTTGGCACGGCGAGACGCGGTGGCTTACGCGGCTGGTTTTCAGGCGCTGTCAGTGATGATTATCAGATCACACGGATGTGTCGTGATCTGAATCTCCGTATTTATTTTGTGCCGCAGTGTTTGGTTGCTTCATCAGTTGCAATGGATTGCAGTGGCTTCTATCAATTTGCCCGTCGTCAGTATCTTATCACGCGTGTTTATGCTCCTTTTCTCTATATCGCGGCATTGATGGCGACCGGCCTATATGTTGCTGGTTGTCTGACAAGCATGATCTATCTAATGCAATGCTTGATCCTTGGGGTAGGTTGGTCGTCCTGTTGGTTTTCTGTGGTCGCAATGGTCATGGTTCTCGCGTGTAACCAGATTCGATCATCGCTGCGCACACAGATTGTGAGAGTTGCTTTTGGGGTTGATATTCATCATCAACTGAAGCGTACTTTAATGATGGATCGATGGCTGACGCCGGTGTGGATGACCGTGCATTTCAGCGTGATCCTTACGGCTCTTTTCGGCCGCACACTTTGTTGGCGCAATGTCCGCTATCGTCTTAATGGGCCCCAGAAGATACAGAGGTTGCCGGTAGATTAATCTGGCGGCTCGTCCTTGATCAATCGCTGGACATGGGTTTGCCTGGGGATTTCCGTTGGCACGGCGCTTGCATTTTTGAATTGCAAGTGAAATCTCCAACTTGATTAGCTATAAGCCTTCAGTAGTCTAAACCGTAATCCATTCTAAGTGCGTGTTTTAAACCGGAGAGGTGGTTTAAATGCATTAGGATTGTTTTCTCGAATTGATTGATTCAATCGGCGCTGTATCCTTAACTTTGATAGCATCAGGTGATCAGGACATAGTGCAGGTAAACCAAACGTGTCACTAAGCAGTTTAAGAATCCACGAAACACCGGTGTTGGCTGGCGGAAATATTGTGCTGGCATTCTCCGGATGGATGGACGGCGGCGACGTGTCAACCGGCACGGTTCGTCGATTAGTGGATCAGGTTGACGCGACGCCTATCGCGGAAATCAATCCGGAAGATTTTTATATCTACAACTTCCCCGGTGCCATGGAACTCAGCACCTTATTCAGGCCCCATGTTAAAATTGTGGATGGACTGGTTGATCAATATGTACCGCCAGCCAACACATTCTATTGCGATGAAGAGCGGAGATTGGCGTTCTTTGTAGGTAAGGAGCCGAACCTGAATTGGCATAAATTTTCCGACTGCGTGTTTTCACTGGCCAAACAAGTCCAAGTGTCAACCATTCTATTTGTCGGAAGTTTTGGTGGTACTGTTCCACATACACGAGAGCCCCGTTTGTATGTTACGGCATCCAATGCGGACCTTCGTGCGAGGATACAGGAATATGGTTTGCGTCCTACTGATTATGAGGGGCCAGGGAGTTTCGCAATGCACCTTATGGCACAAGCGGCAGATCACGGGTTCGAGATGGCCAGTCTGGTCGCAGAGATTCCGGGTTATTTGCAAGGTGAAAACCCCCGGGGTATTGAAGCGGTTACCCATCGGCTTTCTTTAATCTTGGGCCTGACGATCGACTTGGCGGCACTTCGGGGGGCGAGTAATCAGTGGGAGAACGAGGTTAGTACAGAGATCGAAAAAAATGACGAATTGCTGGAAAAGATCCGGGAGCTCGAAGAGCGTTATGATGACGAACTGATTGATTCAAGATCGGCGGGGGAGGAGGATTAGTGTCATCACTGGCCTGTAAATGGCAGGCCAATTTTGTTGATCGTATTGAAGATTTCATTTTTGACCGAATTGCCATCCCTGGCCCGCAGGTCGTATTGGATCCTCATCTGCATAACGGGCTTGACGTCGTCGATCTGAAGAAAAATGGTGCGTTGGTCATCCAGTAGTCTGGCTGTGCGAATGGCTACCGGGTCACGACCTTCCATTTTCGGATCAATGACGGACCATTCCTTGGAACCGTATTGGCTGGTCCAGCGATAGTTCCATTGTTCTATTTTGTAATTCGTAATGTTCTCGGCCTGTGATTGATTTAACGGGTTTGCAAATGTGATGCGAATTCCGTTTGCATGGACATTTAAAGCTGTAGGTAGCTTGACGTGGCGACCTGTATACCGCACGCGCTGAAGACAACCATCGGCTTTTGCTGCTGTGAGCCAGCCGTCGCTGCCACAGACGTATAACTGCCCGTCTTTTGGGCTAAATCGACCACGCATAGCACCGGCTAGAAACGTGGCTCCCACCCGGACGGCACCACCTTGAATCTGTCCACCAACCGTTTCATAGAGGACAAGTATGAGTTGGCAACGACCGAACGAAAGGTGCAGCAGGTGTCCGGCCAATGGCCCCCATTGGTCATCTGGTACCCATACCTGTCCACCAGCAGAGTTATCCATTTGTCGGGGCAACCAGCAGACGGGTGGGTCGAAAGTGGCTGGTTCCTTTGGCCTGTGGTGAGTGCGCATATGTCCGTAAAAACCGCCTTTGTGATATATGTCAATCCGCGTGGCCGGTATCCAGTTGCCTTCTTGGTCGGCCCCGGTGATGGTCCCGTCTGGGCCAACCGATAGGCCGTTGGCATGACGAAATCCTGTGGCAAAGACCTTGGGTATCCTGGTATTGGGTGCTAATTGGAGCAGGCATCCTCCTGTTGGAGTATGGCCAGCTCCGGTTTTGAAAAAATAAAACCGACCTTGCGCATCTGTCTCCAGGCATGTATCGTAAGCATGCGGTTCACCGGTAGTGCCCCATCCATTACTGACGTTTTCGTAGAAGTCAGCTTCATCGTCATTATTAAGGTCGTGCAATCGTGTGAGCTGACCACGTTCAAGGACATGAATGCGGCCCTTGATGACCTTCAGTCCCAGTGGTTGATACATCCCCGTTGCGTATCGTTTCCAGATCAATGTTTGTAGTGTTTCATCTATGCCCCTCACCAGCCACACATCGCCATGGGCGGTACAAACAGCGAGATCACCGTTGGGTAGAAAATCGATTCCGGACAGGAACATCAGGGCGTTATAGGGGTTTGCATAGGGCAACTGGAGCGTGTCAATGACATATGCCCCGGTATCTTGACCGACAGTTCCCTGGGTGACAGGTTGCTGTGTCCAGCGTGAGCCCCCCCCCCTTGTCAAAGGTGACAAAGGCCGGGGGGAATCGGACACTTTTATGAGTTCTACAAATTGGTGGAGATCTGACCGATTCCCATTCCAGATAAGCACTTTAAATTGAATCGTATTCTGCTGTGCAGGGATCTGTAAAAACACTTGGGATTTATGGTTCACCTGAAAATGCAACTGGGTTTTGTTGTTGATCACGCCTGCTGCCGTCAGCTTATTCCCACTATCTAGCACCGCCAGGGTAACGCCATCGATCTGGGTTATTGTCGGTTTCGATTCAGGCACCTGGTAGAGCAAGACACTCATTGGCCTAGGTGCATGGTTGATTTCAATGGTGCGAGTGATACTGCGAATTTCCCCCAATGACTCGACGCCCGGCATCTCCAATACATCCGTCGATCCTATGGTGTAGGAAAGGATTGCACGTTTGCCGTGCAGATAGACACCTTGATAGCGAGCCCAGTTTAGTGGCAGGGGAACATGGGGCGATGATCGTGGGTCGGCGAAGCTATTGTTATGTGCCCAGCCAGGAGATTCATGGGTATAAAACTGAATGGTTCCTTGAGGCGTTGGGGTATTAATGAGCCCAAATCGACTCGTACTGTGTTGGAGGTGACCACCAATCCATCCGGCAGTGACACGCATAAGATTCCGGTCAAAAAGAAAGGTGGCATCGTGTTTTTCACCCAGCCGAATGGCCAGGCCTTTGCGGGTTAGAATCCGTTTGCCCCCTGCCTTGATTCTAATGGTGGCAGCGAGGTACGGACCGGTATCCATGTTATTGAACCGCGCATCATTCCAATCCTCTTTCGTTTCTTTTTCCCAGGTGGGCGCGTCACCCTGAGTAGGTGGTGGGGTCCACTGTGTATTCAGTATCGTTTCGACATCCGGTGCCGTTGTGTGCTTGTCTTGTGACGACATGGGCTCAGTGCAGCACGCGAGGCAAAGACTTAAAAGATAAATCTTGAGTTGGATTAGATAAATCGTCTGCATGAATACCAGAACGTCACGGGAGTTTGTGCGGTGGGAGATACGCTAAAATCATTGGATATCAAAGGCACCCTAGTGGTTGATCATACCACGGTAGACCTACCCCGTATTACCGGTTATGCCAGTGATCGGTTGTTGGCATTTTGGTTCAGATGTTCTTTAGATAGATAAATTTGGATAGCGCAAAAGAAAACACGGGCACCTGGTGCCCGTGTTTCTTGTTTGTGCCATACAGTGTGCGTGTCTGGGGAGGAGATGAATCCTCCTTGCACGAACTGTGATGCCGCTGAAGCGTTGTTCTTAGAACTACACCTCACAATTTATCAAGATCATCTCAGGTCAGGCTGACCGTCGATTTCTCGACGCACCAAGCATCATCAAACCCACACCGATCATCGCGGTGGTTGCCGGTTCGGGGATGAGGGTGAAGGTGAAGTCGGCTACCTGCTTTGAAGCAGATCCCGCTCGTCCGGAGGTGGCAACTTCGCCAGCCACACTGATTTCTGAGTCTGCTTTACCGACGAGATAAGCCACGTCGATAGTCTGGGCGGCAGCACCTAGGACAACAGTGGTTGCCTGGAGGTACGAACCAAAGCTCGTCTGGGAAAAGGCAGCAAACGCGTGAGTAGTTATTGCAGCCTCAGCACTACTGCCAGCGGCACCAACATCTTCGCCAGGGCCAAAGAGATTGCTGATACTGCTGTTATTCGGGTCATACTGGAAATGGCTATCAATTGCGGTTGCAATACTGCCACCGTCGTTTTGGGGG
The DNA here is from genome assembly GCA_963579995.1 of Phycisphaerae bacterium. Taxonomy (GTDB): domain Bacteria; phylum Planctomycetota; class Phycisphaerae; order Phycisphaerales; family Phycisphaeraceae; genus UBA6626. Next base: position 812 of record CAUZIY010000090.1, on the reverse strand, counting down.
GTTGTGCCTATTGCGGAAATATTCTCTTGGTGCAATGCTCCGCGGATACCAAAACTGCCGGCGCCGGTGCCATTGCCAAGATCGATTGCCTGGGGATTGTTATCGGAATTTCCGCTGACATTGGTGAGTGACAGGGTTGTCGATACCAATCCTTCGCTACCATCACCGACGGGTGTTGGCATACTGATGGTCCAATTAAAGACGGATCCTGCGTCAACGATAACACTGGCGTTTGTGGTGCCGGTGAACATTATTGAGGCGACCAAGGCGACTGTAGCACATTTTAGATACCCAAATTTCATGGCACTTCTCCTTTTTTGCTGTGGTGATGTGGTGAGCAACGCAACTAGCGCGCACCTTACATTACGATAAATATTAGACACTTGCATGGCACTTCTCCTTCTTGATTATAACGGCCTTTTTATAGTTCTTCCAGCTTGCGGTTGATGTTATTTTACTTCAGCCGCCCATGTAAACCTAACATATTGCTAACGGATCCTGTTTGTCGTATCCGCCCGCAAGGCACTTGGGCCTTGCTAACCGCTCGCATGGTTACCCGTGGACAACACGGGCTCATGGGAACAGGCAGCGAATATCTCCACGAACTGTTTTATGTACTCCAAGTACGAGTAAAACACGCTTTATCGTGGCGTTTTCAAATTGTCTGATATACCTTTTATGCAAACCCCATGCCGAACTTGGCGTGTCCTTCTTTGTGTGTTCGTAAGTGTTTGTTAATAAGGATAATAAATGTTTTGTTTCTGACGGCCTCTACTGATGTGGCGTAAGATATTGGGGTGATTTTGAACCAA
>CAUZIY010000089.1:0-12984 GCA_963579995.1 Phycisphaerae bacterium | reverse complement strand
TTCCAAGTGGGGTGGACATTTTTGACATGTCGATCCTTCTGGATGAATCCAACACCAAATTTCTGATCAATGGAAACGTCGTGCATACATCTGCAACGGCGGGTCGAGCGGGAAATGCCTTTGAAAAAGCTGTCGGTGTCCGGGGATTCTTTGACAAGAATGGCAATGGCGGACGGATGGATGATATCACGATGACGGCGATTCCCGAGCCGGCTTCACTGGGACTCATTGGGATCGGTGGCCTGGTCCTCATGGCACGGCGTCGAGCATAAGGTTGTAAATAAAATCCAAGTGAATTGTTGGAACCTGATAACGGTAGGCCCGGCAATCTTGATGGGTCTACTTGTTTTTACGGGAATGGAAATCCGAGGGATGAACATGTGCTGGCAAACGATGTTATACAAATTGGTGGGGAGAATTAATTATGACTAAACGGGTACTGCTTTTAATCACCACGATCTTCACTGTTGGATTTTATTTTGGGTTATGTGATGTCACATCAGCGGATGCTTTGGATCTGTACGTTGTCAGTCGCAGTCAGGGTGAGATCTATGTGGTAGATGGGGCGACTGGGTCGCTTAATTCAACACCCTTAGCCACCGGTCTGGACAGTCCCAATTATGCACTTCTTGGGCCAGACGGTCTTTTATATATTGCTGAGAATACTGCCATCAGGCGTTACGACCCGTTGACGGGCGTACAGCAGGAAGCCACATTCTTTGAATTGGGTCGTCGTACGAATGGCATGGACTTCGATTCGGATGGCAATCTCCATGTCATGATCCGGGACAGTGCGGTCGCCAGTGCTGTTATGGCAATTGCACCGGATGGAACTGGCCTTGGCAAGTCGATCAATGACCTGCCCATCGATTCGGGACAGGACGTTGTGGTCGGCCTAGTTTCCGGCAACCTGTTCGCGACCGTGGCAGATTATACTTCGATCCGCCAGTTTGACGCCTCGGGGGGTACGAGCAGTTTTCAATGGCCCCAGGTTGCTAACTTTGGACCGGATCCAGGTCCTATATTTGCGATCCAGGAAGGGCCCGATGGCAATCTTTACGGGCTTGGCCGGAGCGATGGCAATCACGATACTTTATTCAAACTAGACGGTGGCACGGGAAGCATTCTGCTCAGTGAGAATATCGCCAGTCATGGCAGTGGTTGGCCACGTTCACTTACTTTTAATGATGACGGAAACGTCTTTGTTGGCCGGGGCTGGAACGGTACACCCAATGTGCATCGGTATGACTCGGACCTGAACCATCTGGGAGAGTATGTTTCCAGTGGCCTTTTCGGCGACAACTCGGGAATAAGCCTTGCCCATAATGATTCCGCGGCGTGCGGCCCTAAAGGTCCTGGCACCTCAGTTCCTGGTGACTTTAATTGTGACGGTACCGTGGACGTGGCTGACCTGGGCATCATCGGCGCCAACTTCAATGGCAATAGCGTGACATACGTTGACGGTGACGCCAACTTGGATGGTGCCGTTGATGTTGCGGATCTGGGTGTTGTGGGTGCAAACTGGAGTGCAGCTCAGTCCGGTTCGCTGTCATCAGCACTGCAATCAGCCGGCCTTAGTGCTAATGTGATACCGGAACCTTCGGTTTTGACGGTTCTGTCATTGGGATTGATTGGGCTGATTCGCCGGGGTCGCAACTGATCGCTGGCCAATGAGCAGGTTAGAGCGGATGGGATTTTTTTGCCGGTCGTCAATCGGTTATTAAGAGGTGATTGCTCTGTTTCCCATCGGGGCAGACCCTCGCGGTTGGTCGGTCTGAGGCCGCATTTGAATATGCTGAATATGGGCATGGCTCGGATTTTCCGAGCCATGCTTTTTATCGTTTAGCCAATATAGGTGGGGTGCGTGTGTGTTGCCCGGTCGATTGGCGACTTCATGTGGTCATTGTCTGTTCACCGTGGCAGCGATCGACAGCACGTATCGATGGTGGCTCCAGTATGAATGGTAGATGATGCAGGCTCCAGAACATGCCGGAGGGTCTTGTGCATCGGTCCGTTCATCTTTTTATTCTTTTGGTTTCTCGTAGTTTGCCGCATGGCGGCCGGTGTGGGAAACAGATTCGCCACCGTCGACAGTCAGGATTTGCCCGGTGATAAATTCATTTTTCAAGATGGAAACAATCGCCTGCGTTACATGATCGGTGTGACCCTGCTTGCGTAAAGGAATTCCATCAATGCGCCAGTCGATATACGCCGAACTTCGCGACGATGCTGGTAGCACCACGCCGGGTGCAACTGCATTGACTCGAATAGCGGGTGCCAGTTCGTAAGCTGCCATTTTGGTCAGTTCTGCCAACGCCTTTTTGCTGATCAGGTAGGCGGCGTAGGCGTTTTGATTGGATGCGATTTTATTGTCTAGGATATTAATGATCTGTCCTGATCTGCATTGCTGACCAAATGCCTGCGTGAGGAAAAAGGGGGCCCGTAGATTAACGGCGATTTGTCGGTCGAAGTCATCTGGCCTGGTGTTTCTAATCACGGCTTGATGGTAATCCGAGGCGTTGTTGACCAGGACCTGTAGATTTGGGAAACACTTTTGTATATCCCCCAGCCAAGTGCCAATATTTTCAATGTCATTTAAATCCCACTGAAAGAGTTTACACCTTGCATTGCAGTCATGGACCTGGTTTGCCGTCTCCTCGGCTTCGGCACGTGAGGTGTTGTAGTGAATGGCCAGGTCATAACCATGGCGAGCAAGGGCCAGCACAATAGCTCGTCCCATTCGTATGGCACCTCCTGTCACCAAGGCTGCGGGGCGGGACTGGTCAGGGCTATTGTGGTCGTCTTGTTTGCTGTTCATAAAGAAGGCTGCGGTTGGGAGATATCGAGTTGGGATCATCGCTACGTGACAGGTGGATGGGGGACCTGCCCACAGTCATGTCAGCCACGGGAATTTCCACGCCTTTGGGTAGTGGTGGCATGTCGACGGGGCATTTAATATCTAGATAATGAAGTAATTCGATAAGTGTTGGGCGAACATATGATTCGGTGGGCATGAGCAGGCAATTGATGCTGCGCTGTCCCTTGCCAATGCAAAACAGGATGTCCAGATCGGCTGGTCGGCTTTTTTGTTTGCGATTTTCATCGTCGCGGTTACGGCCCAGGGCAGTCTCAATCTGGCTGAATTGCCCTTTGAGTTGGTCCGGATTCTCGTCTGTGCTGATACAAGCAGAACAATTCAGGAAATTGCGGCACGTATTTACGCCGACTGGGTCGGTTTCAATGATACGACTCATGTCAATCTGTCTGAACTGTTCAAGAAGTTCATAGAGGATACGGATAATATTTTCTTTTGGGTCGATATTACTACCAATACTCACGAATACTCTTTGCGTCACCGTATTATTGCTCATCAATGCGTAGTGCCTGGCTATGAATGTATTCTTTGAAACCGAAGGTTGCCGACTGATCAAACTGGGAAAATACGAGCTGGATATCCAGGTGTTCAATCGTGTTGCGGCCTACTGCCTCGTGTCTCGAAAGGTCGAACATGACCTGGGTCCTGAATGATCCGGATGCGAGTTGAACCTCAGGGTCAGGCATCAACTTGGGAAGTCGCAGCGCCGCACGGACTTTCTGGGTGTCAGCGTTTAGCTGCAGTGGGGCATTGGCCTTGGCGATCGCGACCTTGATGCCTGCGATCTGTTCAACGGATGTCAGTGTGAAGGTGGTGTTGTATTGCAGCCTCCCCAGATCATGAGCCCAGGTGAATTCAACTGGCCAGGTGTCGTGGGCTGCAGCCGAATCGGGTGCTGCGGCGATCATGGCCAGGTCTGTTGCAGATTCAATGAGGTGAAGGTCAAGTTCTTCAGATATATCGACGGAGTCTTCTGCGAACTGGCGAATGGCATCGGTGCCGTTGACACTATGTACCAGTCCATCGGCGGCAACTTGAAACGAAACTGGCGTGCTTGCCATGGCTACAAGGCGGCTGTGCGTTAGATCCAAATCCCCGCTTGGCTGGCGCGAATCGTTATGCTGGATGATGCCATTGTCCTTCGTCTGGTTGCTTGTCAACCAGTCGATTTCCATTACACAGGTTGCTGAGCCATCATCCTCGACACTTTGTACAAGCCACGTCAGTTCGCCCCTGATTTCGTACTGGACGTGGGTGATACCGCCGCCAGGGTCGGTCATCGTGTGGTGGATTTGGGTCCACACCCTGTAGCGGGTCCGGCGATTAACCTGGAAAACTGGTCGCAGGTTAACCGTTTCGATTGCCGTTGATTGGGCCGTGTTCACCGCCCCATTTTGACTGGCAGGTGATCTTGTCGGGGCGCAAGCCAGTCCGATGAATAGGAGCACGAACCAGTATGAAGTGTGCGGGTAATCCATTGTGTTGGTCGTAGTTCAAGTTCTCAATGCCAAAATTCCTGTCGTGGTTCGTGACCGTCCATGTCCCGCCACTGGACACCCATCATACGCCAGCAATCGTCGCCGCCCAATTGCCATCGCAATATCCAGGTGGTTGTGACCGTTCGGAGAAAACCCTCAACCTCCACCGTGGTGTGCAACTGTATGGCTGACAGGCCGGTACGTTCCGATTCAATCTGAGCATGTGATTCTTGCAGGGTCTGCTTTGAGACATTGAGCCTGGCTGTTACCGCATTGAGATGGTGGGGAATTGGTGCTCGGCCTTGCAGCCAAAGTTGATTTTTCGGACCGTGAAGTTCTATCGTTGCCGACATCAGCTCTTCTAGGGAGGTTAAGTCCATGGGGCTCGTTGCGGCAACGAACGAGCGGGTATTGCCGATAATCTGCTCACGGTCAGTGATCACAAACATGCTGATTATTCCGGTTGCGATTGCCAGCACAGCCAGTCCCACCGCGGTGATAAGGAGGTGTTGCTGGCGTCTTGGGTATGCCAATAGCACAAGGATACTGGCCACCACCCCGCGTGAAATAATCAGGACATTGGGTTCTTCAAGCAGTAGTCGAGCCATTCCTGGCAGTTCCTGTCGGTGGAACTGGGGGGGCACGATCTTGGTTTGCATGGTTTTTAGTTGCAGCCGTGGGGCAAGGCGGCTCAAGCATTTGTTGACTGGCTTCCGATAACTAACAAACTGGCCATGACAAGTATGCAATCCATTTTAGAAGCGAACTTGGTGCAATTACGCCGTACAGAGCCGCAGTTGGCTCGCCGGCTGCGGCAGGTCAATCCAGCCCCACTTCAATGGCGGGCATCCAGGTCCGGCCCGCTGAGCGCGTCTGTGGATACCGGTGGACATTCCCTGACGTTAGCAAGCCGCCATGACCCGATGGCTGAGGCTAGCAAGATGGTGGCCAAGGTCGATTTGAAGAAACATGCCGGTGTGATCGTGCTGGGTTTGGGGTTGGGATACCACGTTCAACTCTTAAGTGAATTGATCAACTCCAATGTCTTGGTGATTGTCTACGAGCCGGATCTTTCCTTATTTCGTACAGTACTGGAACGAATCGATCATACCAAGTGGCTTGGCCAACCCAACATAATGGTTGTTGGCGAGCAGGTCGATCGGGCAGCACTGATCGGACGCATCGACCGATTCGCCGCAACGCTCACCCAAGGTACGATTCTACTGACTCATCCTCCGACCCGTCAGTTGCACGGGTCACAGATCGAGCAGTTTGGCCAGGCAATTGGTGACGTGCTTTCCTACTGTCGCACCAATATTGCCACCACCCTCGTGAATGCTTCTCGTACCATCTATAACCTGACGATGAATTTACACCAATACGCGGCTGGTGCTGTGACTGATGAATTGCTCAATGTCGCATCGGGCTATCCCGCAGTGTGTGTTGGCGCCGGTCCGAGCCTTGTTCGTAATATTGATCTGCTTTCTGATCCCAAGGTGCGTTCTAACGTGGTCATCATCAGTGCACAGACCACGCTCAAGCCGCTACTGGACCGTGGTATTCGACCTGATTTTGTAACCGCACTTGATTACAGCATGATTTCACAACGTTTCTACGAAGGTCTAGATGCACTGCCTGAAGTGACGCTGGTAGCCGAACCGCTTGCACACCCGACTATTCTTGACGCCTTTCCAGGTCCCAAGCGTGTGACGGCCAACAGGTTTCTTGACCAATTACTGGGTGAAGAGGCCCGGCCGATTGCGCCCATGGCTTCAGGTACGACGGTAGCCCACCTATCTTTTTACCTCGCTCAATACCTGGGATGTGACCCGATCATTCTCATCGGGCAGGATTTAGGGTTCTCAGATGGCCTGTATTACTGTCCCGGTACAGCCATTCATGATGTATGGAGTGGTGAACTGGGGCCGTTTAACACGCTTGAAATGATGGAGTGGCAGCGGATTGTTCGGCATCGAGGTCACTTGCAAAAGATGGAGGATATCCACGCACGGCCGGTATATACCGATGAACAGATGCGGACCTACCTCAAGCAGTTTGAGCGGGACTTTGCTGCGGCTAAACAAACCGTGCTCGATGCTACTGAAGGCGGCTTGGCCAAGCAGCATGTGACACATATTACCTTGCATGAGGCCTTACAGAAGCATGCGACGCGAACTGTGCCGACAATGCCTATCCCGCCACATCAACTTGATCCGCAGCGGCTGGCCAAGGTGGTGGATGTCATGGCCCGCCGGATTGAACAAGTGGCAGATCTACATCGTTTGTCGTGTAAGACGCTGCCAATTCTTAAGCAGATGCGGGCCAAGCAGCATGATCCGGTCCAGATGCGCAAGTTGTTTGAAAGTCTGGCACCGCTTCGTCGCGGTGTGGAGCAGCTGGGTGAGGTCTTCGGTATTGTCAATGAGCTCAATACAGTTGGCGCCTTCAAACGGGCACGAGCTGATCGGGCCATTGAAAATGCAGACGCCGATGCCCTGGATGAACAACGCCAGCGGCTTGACCGTGATATTGAGAATGTTGACTGGCTTATACAGGCCTGTGATGAGGCGTCCGGTATTTTTCGTTCGGCGTTGGACAATCTGCGGCAAAGACACAAACAGTTAGGTTCCCACCAGGCTGCCGCCGCATAACGCGGCTGGCTGTCCCTTGATCACTGACCATTATGTCACGTGCCATCGCCCTTATCTTGACTGATCTGGAGCAAACACGATTTGGGTTGCCATCAGCAACGACCGAACGATTGGCCGGTCAGAGTATCCTGGAACACACCATTGGGCGCGTGGCCAAGATCCGTGCGATCCGGTCCATTGTGCTGGTTCATCCGCAGGGTCAGGATCCATTGGCGTTGGTTAAGGGTCGTAAATTTGGTAAATCTCTTGCATCACACGCCGACCTGGCGGGTTTGTGGGACAGGCATCTACCCATGCGCCAAGCCGCTCGGAAGTGGGCGATGACCGCGTGGCGAGGTGGCCTATGGGGAGCGACATGTTTTGATGAATTGTTGGCTGCTGACGCGTTGGTTGGCGCAATGGACCATTACGGCGCTGATTCGGCCTTGTTAGTTGGGGCCGATTGGCCGCTGGTAGACCCGGACTTGTGCCAGGAGATCCTTGACAGGCATCTCCAGAGCCCGCAGGCATTTGCTTTTACTTTTTGCCAGGCTCCCCCCGGATTGGCCGGCGCTGCAATTGGACGCCCCTTGCTCGATGAGATTGCCCGCAAGCAAGGTCTATTGGGGCAGATGTTGGCCTATACCCCCTCTGCACCACAGGCAGATCCCATTGGCCGTGATGTGTGTGTCCAGGTTGACCCGCAGGTTCGCATGTGTCACTACCGATTGATCTTTGATACCAAACGCAGTAGAAAATTAATCAAGTCGATCGCCAGTGATCTTGGTGAGCAGATTACCTTTGCATCAGCGAAGCAGGTTGCTGAATCGATTGACGCAATGGCATCTACGGATAGTTTGGACGATGGCCTATTGCCCCAGGTGGTCAGCTTGGAATTGACGCCCCGGCGGTTGGTGTGCGGGCCTGTTGTGCCGCAACACTATGTTGATTTGCAGCGAAAGGAGATGCCGATTGACCTGGCATTGAGTGTTGTTGAACAATTGGGTGTTGATGGCGATACGGTTTTAACCCTTGGTGGCTTGGGTGATGCCCTGCTTCATGAAGACTGGTTCGCAATCGTTTACGCAGCTCGGGAGGCGGGCGTGTTGGGAGTTGCATTGCAGACAGATCTACTCGTAGACGCAGCGGTGCTCGAACAACTTATGACCGCCCCGATCGATGTGATATCGGTACGGCTCAATGCAGATACGGCCAAGCTTTACAATACGGTGATGGGTGTCGATCGATTTTCTGAAGTGGTCAAGAGCCTGCAGTCGCTTTTGACCAGGCGGCATGCGCGGTCGCATGGGGATGCTCGTGCAGGCAGCGAGGTTCCGGCAGGCTTGCCCTGGATTGTCCCGCATCTGGTCAAGACAGACCAGACTCTAACGGATATGGAGACATTTTACGATCGGTGGTGTCATTTTACTGGACACGCTGTGATTGAACCGGCCCAGACTGGATGTGGTCTTGCCCCTGCTTTGTCTCGGATATCAATGGCGCCGCCACGGCGGCATGCCTGCCGGCAGATTCAACGTCGTCTTACTATTCATAGTGACGGTTGTGTGGCCCAATGTGATCAGGACTGGTTAGCCAAGGGCGAAGTTGCAGATGCCGGTGTGAAATCGCTGAAGCAGATATGGGCGTCCATGCAAGCGTTTCGTCAATCTCATAAAGAAGGCCGCTGGGATCAAAATCCATTGTGCCAGCGTTGCCAAGAGTGGTTTAGACCATGACTTGTCCTACGATGACATCCAGTTGGCAGGAAATGACATGACGACAGTGGCTGTGATTATTGCTCGTGCTGGTAGTAAAGGACTTGCCAATAAGAGCCTGCAACTGCTCAAGGGTAAGCCGGTGATCGCTTGGACGATCGAGTATGCATTGAATTGCAGGCAGATTGACTCGATTGTGTTGAGTTCTGATTGCCCACGGATCTTGGCGGTGGGTTGTGAATACCAAATTCCTGTCTACGAGCGACCGGCTCACCTGGCCTCTGATGTCGCCACCATCGACATGGGCGTACGGCATGGCATTGAATGTTGGGAGCGTGAGTCTGGCCAGAGATGTTCATACGTTGCAATCCTTGTCGGTAATGTGCCAATCCGCCCGCCCGATTTGCTGGATCGGGTAATTACCAAGCTTAAGCAAACCAGCGCTGACAGTGTTCAAAGTGTTTACCCAGTGGGTAAAACACACCCGTTGTGGATGAGGCGGCTATCGGGGTCGGGTGGTGATGAACTGATGATGTATGAACCCAATCGGGTATATCGACGTCAGGACCTGCCCCCAGTTTACATGCTTGATGCCGGTGGTATCGCCGTGCGTCGCGAGTGTCTGTTTCAGGTGGATCCTGCCGAACCACACGCTTTCTTGGGTCGCGACCGTAGGGCAATAGTGACCCAGCCCGGACAGGTGATTGATATTGATACTGAGCTTGATTTGGCTTTGGCTCAGGTCATCATGGAGCGGAATCGATCGGACTCATCATATTGTCCAGCAGAGCACCTGGATAGCCATTTTGCATATGACAAAGTGGTCTGATGCGATACTATGCGTTGTTTGGCGGTGAGGAACTTGATGGCGATCCCAGTTATCAGACTAACAGATCCCAGGCTGCCTAGGTCCCAGTCATCTTCCTCGCCCGCCGATTTGTCGGGATTGTTCTTGTCTTTTGGGATGCAACTTGAACTAGATCACGGTATTGACGTATCTTTAAGAGGCTACTAACTGTTTAGCGAGTTATGCATCTATGCCATTGGCTCACGATTACGTCAAGGATGACCTCCAACTTGAATCACAAACGGGGCGGGTCGGATTACAGATCATTGCCACTTTAATTGGTGGTGTGCTGCTGGTTTGTTCTTTTTGCGCCAGCCTGTTGTTCGATAGTGCTGTACATGCCGACATCCTTGCGGCCCTTTCTGCGATCCTGTTAGGGGCACCTTTGGTCGTGGTGGCTTGGCGGGATTTGCGATCCGGGCACCACCACATGAACGAGTTGGTGGCCTTGGCGGTCCTGGCAGCATTTGCCATTAGCGAGTACCAGGAGGCGGCTTCAATTGCATTTTTTATGATTCTTTCGGTTCTGGTCGAGAGCCGTACCGCACTGGGTGCCCAGGCGAGCATTGAATCGCTGGTCAAGATCACCCCAACCAAGGCACATTTGCTGGTCGATGGTACTGAGACGGAGGTTGAAGCACATGAGCTGAAACCGGGTAACGTTACCCGCGTTCGTCCGGGCGACAATATTCCTGCCGATGGTTGTGTATTGTCTGGCCAGAGCACCGTCAATCAGGCCACGATCACAGGGGAATCGATCCCGGCAGATAAAACTGAAGGTGATGAGGTTTTCGGGGGCACAATTAACCTTACCGGTGTGATGGATATTGAAGTGACGAAGGCGGGATCTGACACGACATTAGGTCGCGTTAAGGAACTGATCCTCCAGGCAGAAGGCACGCGAATTCCCATCATGAGGATGATTGATCGTTATGCTCATTGGTATACGCCGACGGTACTCATGCTGGTTTTTATCGTGTGGTTTTTCACGGTCCGCAGCAATACCGAAGGTGGCTGGGAACGCATTATTTCGATGTTGGTGATTGCCTGTCCGTGTGCATTGATCCTGGCAACCCCGACAGCCATGGTCGCCGGTTTGTCATCCGCATCGCGCCTGGGTGTTTACGTCAAGAGTGTTGTGGATTTAGAGGCGGCACGAAATTTAACCTCGATGATCTTTGATAAAACGGGCACTCTCACCACAGGCGAGTTGGAGGTTACTGCATTGAGACCTGCTTCCGGGGTTGAAGGTGCTCAGTTGCTTGCTGCTGCGGCATCAGCCGAACAGAACAGCCGCCACCCCGTTGCGAGAGCGGTAGTTACCGTGGCACGAAAAGCCAAGATTGCTTTGGGCGAGACAGCGGGTTTTGAAGAAGTTCCAGGGCGTGGGGTCTCGGCTACCGTGGATGGTCAACAGGTGCATGTGGGCCGCCCCAGTTGGCTCCTGGCCGAAGAGCAGATTAATCTTAGCCAAAACGCCGAAGAACAGATCAAACTGGCAAGCGCCAGCCCCGAAGCGGAGGGGCTAAGCGTGTTGTTCGTGGTTCGCGATCGCGAACTTCTGGGCTGGATTGGGCTGGCAGATAACACGCGGCCGCAAGCATCTGCGGCGATGGACCAGCTGCGTTCTTTAGGACTCAAAAGACTTGTGATCGTTACAGGCGACCGAGAGTCGGTTGCAAAGCGTGTGGCTGATCAGATGCATGTCGAATACAAAGCCGAGGTGTTGCCGGCAGAAAAACTTAAGCTGGTTGAACAGCTTAAGGAGCGAGGTCACCGCGTTGCGGTTGTGGGTGACGGTGTGAATGATGCACCGGCGCTGGCCGCAGGTGATGTCTCGATTGCCATGGGGGCAGCAGGAAGCGATGTCGCGATTCATTCGGCATCGATTGCACTGATGAACAACAACCTCAACCGCATCCCGTTTCTTATTGATCTGTCACGCAAGACCAGTGCAGTTGTAAAGCAGAATCTGGTGATTGGCGTCACCTTTATCGTAAGTTTCATGACACTGGCGGCAATGGGGCATGTAAGTGCCATCACGGCAGCGGTACTTCACCTGGTGAGCGGGTTGATCGTTGTTTTTAATTCTGCGCGGTTGGTACGTAGTGGCGAGCAGATTGAACTGGCTGAGTCCAGGCAGGTTCACCCGGCAACATGGCCAGCTTCGCCGCCGGATGCCGCGCCGTCAACTGCATGACAGACCATGACTGCAGCAGAGGGATAACACCCTGGTTGGATATTTGAGAATATAGACTGGCCGTTAGCCAACTTCACGCGTTTGGAACAGGCTAATTGAGAGGAACAAGATCGCAGCGATATATAAGATGCTGTAACAGCTGACAAAAAGGACATGTGATGCCGAAATCGCGTGTCCTGCAGTGAGCGCGTCGGCCTGCCACAGATATTGCAAGTTTGGTGCGATCCAATACAGCAGTACCGCAAGGATGTGTTGTTCGCTTGCGGCGGGATTATAGAGCGAATTGCTGACCAGACCCAACAAGAACACGGCAAAGCATATGACCATTGTCATGACTTGCCCGACACGGATTGACACGAGTACCGCAACTGCAGTCAATATGAGGATTGCCTCAAACAGCATGACAAGTGCAATTAAGACCTGAAAAAGATGACCACCTTGCTTGATAAATTCCGTAGCAATCGATTGGAACTCCCAGTTCTTGTTGATTACCAGTACCAGCAGCCAGGCCAGGCTGTTCAAGATTGCATAGTAAACCGTAAAGGTCGAGGTGAAGACCCAGTGGTAGAGGTAGTTGCCTCCTGCCGCGATCAGGGTGGAAAGGCCAAAAGCACCAAATGCGAAAGCAAGCACCGGCCAGTCGATGTTATCGCGGGCGGTTTGCATCACCTGATGTCGTATATTGAGCAGGTAGACCATGGTCAGGGCCAGGTATGCCAGAGTCAACGCGGCTGCCACGCCAAGGTATTTTCCCAGTACGAACAGGGGGCGGGCGACCGGTTTGCTTATGACCGTCAGGACCGTACCGCTTTCGATTTCAGCGCTCAGTACGCCCGTTGCCGTGAAGGCGGCCAGCAGCAATCCAGTCAGAAACAGCGTGCTGAGGCCCAGGTCGATCATCAGCTTGTTGTCATTTTCGAGGGTGTAGGCCGCCAGTGGCGTATTGAACCACAAGCCAATCGAGCCGCTGATCACCAGAACCACAAATACCGGCTGGCGGATCGACTCGACGAAAGTATTAAAACTCAATGTGGCAAGTTGGCGAAGCATATGGAATATTTTAGCTTACATTCCCGAGTACGCACCCAATGACCGAAGACCAGCAGACCTATCGAAGAGCGACAGCCGCCGCGCTGATTGGTTTGGCGACACAGGTTGGTTTAACCACGGTGGTAGCATTGGTTGGCTTGTGGGCAGGCAGCCCGGCGTTATGGGCTGCAACATATTACCTTTTTGGCG
>CAUZIY010000088.1:0-13229 GCA_963579995.1 Phycisphaerae bacterium | reverse complement strand
CCCCGACGTTAAGCTTTGTTCCTTCCAATTGGTGCCCCATTCCAACTGTGACGATGATTTTATCTAGGCGCGGTAATGCCATTGGGTTCTTGATAGAGAACTCGCTCTTCGCCTTTTCGACGATTGTGGCGTTGAATTTTTCTTTTAATCGAGGTGCCATCAACCTCGCGCCTTTCTTAGTTCGGGCCCAATCTGTTTTCCAGTTCGTACGGCAATTCGTACTTTTGACCCGTCGTCCCGCGTTTCAAACCTAACACGAGTCGGCTTGGCGTCCTCAGCCGGCACCACATTGGAAATATGAATCGGCATTTCCTTGTCAACGACACCGCCCTGAGGGTTCTTCTGATCCGGTTTTACATGTTTACGCCGAATGTTGATGCCTTCCACAATTACGCGATCTTGATTGGGGGTTGCACCACGGATGACACGAAGGACTCGCCCAACAGGATTTCGACGATGGCGGTCGTTGCCACAGATTACCATCACCTGATCACCTTTTCGAATATGTCGTGCCATGATTCAAACCGCGTTAGGGAGTTATAGTTTCAATTGCCGGGTTCAAGCGACCCCAAAACTCTTTCTCTGTTTATTAAACCACTTCTGATGCCAATGAGACAATCTTCATATAGTTTTGTTCACGAAGTTCACGGGCCACGGCTCCAAAGATCCGTGTGCCGCGTGGATTGCCTTCGTCATCCAGGATCACCACGGCGTTGCGATCAAACCGTACGTAGCTACCATCAATGCGGCGGACCGGATAGTTCGTTCGAACCACAACAGCTTTAACCAGTGTTCCTGCTTTTAGTTCGTTGCCCGGTAGAGCCTTCTTGATCGTACACACAACTTTATCACCGATGGAAGCAGTCTTTCGCGTATAATTTCCACGTGAAGTTGAGCCGCCTAAAACGCGGATAACCTGCACCACCTTGGCGCCTGTGTTGTCGGCAACGTCAACTCTTGATTCCTGCTGTAACATCGAATGAACCTTATGTTTTCTACTATGAGTTACGCTTCTGTCTTGTGCTGTTCGGGGCTGTTCGTACTTGCGACAATTCGTAGTAGCCGCCAGCTCTTGGTCTTGCTGATTGGTTTGCAGTTTGCGATTTCTACTCGATCTCCGAGTTTACTCTGGTTTTCAGGATCATGAACTTGAAACGTGCTCTTTCGGCGTAGAAATTTCCCGTATTTCGGGTGCTTGGCTTGGAATGTGACGACAACAGTGCGGGTTTTGTCTCGCGCATCAGAGGTCACGACTCCGACTCGACTACCCAACACGGACTTTTGTGCGGCTTTACCTTGGTCATCGGCCATGATTTAGCTGGCCTCCTTTAATTCACGACGACGGCGTTCGGTCAGTAGACGCGCGATGTCGCGACGGATTTCCTTGAGTTGCATTGGGTTTTCCAGTTTTTCCGTTACGGCTTGGCTTCGCAGTTCGAACAATTTTTGGCGCAGCCGTGTTTCTTCGACGGGCAATTCCTCGGCTTTCATGTCTCGCACTTCACTGGCTTTCATGGCGGTAACCTTTAGGCATGTCGCCGATCAACAAAACGACATCGAAACGGCATTTTATGTGCTACGCGAACAAAAGCTGCCTGCGCAATGTCGCGTGGCACACCGGCTAGTTCATACAGTACAGTGCCGGGTTTGACCCTGGCAGCCCAGAATTCCGGTTCTGCCTTTCCCTTGCCCATTCGAGTTTCCAGCGGCTTCTTGCTGATCGGTTTGTCAGGAAAGATCCGTACAAACAATTTGCCCTCACTGGCGTACTGGCGTGCGGCAACACGTCCGGCTTCGATCTGTCGAGCGGTCAGCCATCCGGTTTGCAATACCTGTAATCCAAACTCTCCGAATGCAACGAAGTTGCCACGGCAGGCATTGCCCCGCAGCGAACCTCGCTGTTGTTTCCTGAACTTTACCCGTTTGGGCATCAGTGGCATTGCGTTTGTCCTAACATTTCCGGGCCGTTTCTAGCATTGTTGGCAGGGTGATGACCCGCAGTGTCTTCGTGTTAATGGCGACCACGGGCTCGAGGTCGAGCGCCGGCAGCGCGGGATTCTATTTCGCCTTCCGTTACTTCGTTGTACATGCCTTTAAATACCCAGACCTTTACGCCGATGATGCCGTACGTGGTATGACTTTTGGCAAAACCATAGTCGATGTTGGCTTGAAGTGTCGATAATGGGATCGCACCCAGCCGTACATCCTCACTGCGGCTCATTTCATGCCCACCGAGGCGACCGGAAAGCTTGATCTTGACACCCTTGGCGCCAGCGGTCATGGCTGTATCGGCTTTCATCTTCATGATCCGGCGGAAACTGGCCCGCTTTTGCAGTTGTTCTGCGATGGACTCGCCGATCAGTTGGGCTTCGATATCGGGATTGGCAATCTCGATACAACTGATTGAAACATTGCGGCCAGTGAGTTCCTGAATGTCCGCGGTCAACTGCTCAATTTCAGATCCCTTGGGACCAATCACCAGACCTGGCCGTGCGGTGCGGATGATAATCTTTAATTCCTCACGCGTTCGTTCTATATGGACGTCAGAAGCTGCGGCAAATGGGGGGCGACGGTTTAGGCGGTGGTCAAGGTACCGCCGGATCTTTTCGTCCTCGACAAGCAACTCGCCATAAAGCGCCTTGGGCGCATACCAGCGGCTCTTGTGGGATTGAGTAATCCCAACTCGGAAACCAAAAGGGTGAACTTTTTGTCCCATTTTCCTGTCTGCCTTACGGGATCGATCTGGTATTAACCCGTCGATCCATAGACTACTTCATCACATCCACAGCCACCGTGATGTGGCTTGTACGCTTTCGAATCGGGTGTGCCCGGCCACGGTCCTTGGGCTGCCAACGTTTAATGGTTGGTCCTTGGTCGGCCCGGGCTTCACAAACATATAGTTGTCGCTGGTCAACTTCTCCCTGTTCTGCGTTCGCCATGGCTGAAACAAGTATTCGGCGGATCAAGACCGCGGCCCGTTTCTTGGACAGCGTGAGCGTGCCCAGTGCGTCCTGCGCACTGCGGCCACGAATAAGTCCCAATGCCAGCCGAACCTTTGTTGGGCTGATACGCGCGGTTCGATGAACACTTTTATACGGCACGATGGTTTACTTTCTGCAGTGATTCATGCATTGACTTAGGTATGTCCAGAACTCCGTTGGGAACGGCTGCCAACGGTATGGCCTCTGAATGTTCGCGTCGGACTAAACTCGCCGAGCTTGTGGCCTACCATATCCTCTGTCACGAAAACGGTCGCAAAGATTTTCCCATTGTGGACCATAAAAGTGTGACCGACAAACTCGGGAACAATCGTGCAACTGCGTGCCCAGGTCTTGATCGGCTCGTGCCGATTCATCTGGTTGAGTGCCTCGACTTTACGGTACACCTTTTCGTCGACGTGTGGTCCTTTTTTTAGTGATCTTGGCATGCTTTGACGACGGTTTTGGACACTTAAGTGTCCGCACTCCGTCTCTCCTTATTCATTAGACCGTAAGCTGGCCATATCGTTTGCTCTTGCGTCTTCTGATGATGCGTTTGCTCGATGCCTTATGGCGAATCCGTGTTTTACCACCTTTGGCCTGTACGCCGCTCTTGGATGCCGGGGGTCGATTGCCCTTGCTGCGGCCGTCACCACCGCCCATCGGATGGTCATGGTGATTCATGGCCACGCCACGGGTATGTGGGCGTCGACCTTTATGGCGATTTCGCCCGGCTTTGCCTAACTTGATTAAAGCGTGATCAGTGTTGCCAATTTGGCCGATGGTGGCTCGGCACTTGACAGATATTTGACGTATTTCTCCCGAGGGGAATACGAGAGTTGCCCATTTTGCTTCCCGGTTGGTGAGGCGTGCATATGCGCCAGCTGCCCGGCACAGTTGTCCGCCCTTACCGGGCAATAGTTCAATATTATGGATGCTCAAGCCAGGCGGAATATTCCCAATCGGCATCGCATTGCCGGTTTTGGGTTCAGCTGCGCCGGTGGATGAGACCACGGTATCGCCGTCTGTCAACCCCAAGGGCGCCAGGATGTAACGTCGCTCTTTATCCTCGTATTCCAATAGAGCAATATTGCAGGAACGATTGGGGTCGTATTCGATCCCAATAACCGTGGCCGCCATGTCAAGTTTATTATTGCGGCCAAAGTCGATGACCCGATACCGCTGTTTGGCGCCACCACCACGACTTCGGCAGGTGATGACTCCATGATGGTTACGCCCACCTCGCTTTTTCTTCGGTTGCAGAAGAGATTTTTCCGGACGCTTTTTGGTCACTTCGTCATAGAGGTTGACCGAAGCGTTACGTCGTCCGGGGGTTATTTTCTTATAGATGCGGATGGCCATCGGTATACTCTTGTCATTGCGGTATCACGACCGCACATAAACTGTTAGAACAGATCAATTTGATCATCAGGATGCAATTGGATGGTCGCTTTTTTCCAGTCTTTGGTCTTGGCGGGGCCAAAACGCGTACGGCGGTATTTCCCTTTGCGAATCTGGGTGGCAACGGAAAGAACGCGAACCTTATAAAGATCATGGATGGCACGGCCAATCTGTTTCTTGTTGGCTTTCATGTGCACCACGAAATTGAACCGGTTATGGGCCTCCCCCTCCCAAGTGCTCTTCTCGGTAATGAGGGGGCGTTTGATGATTTGGGTCGCGTGCATCAAGCTCCCTCCCCGTCGGAATTGCTATCTATTCTGCTGTTTTCGAGCCAATCAGCAAAGGTAGTCCTATCGGCGACGAGATAACGATGATTGAGAATATCAAACACGTTTAGCTGGTCGACACGCGTGATCGTGATATGCTCAAGGTTTCGTGCGGATCGGCCGGCATGATCCGTGGTATTTGCCAGTGCTAGCAGGCAGGTACGATTAATTTTGAGCTCGCTTAGAATCTTTACGAATTGGCCGGTGGAGGGCTTGTCGAATTCAAGGTGATCCAAGAGCCGGATCTCACCATCGACTGCTTTGGCCAACAGTGCATTGCGATTGGCGAGCTGTCGCATTTTCTTGGGCATGCGCTGCCGCCAGGAGTGCGGCTTTTTAGAGTGCCCGTGTCCACCGCCGCGCATCAGGTTTGTGCCACTTGGTCCGCGACGGGCGTTGCCGGTGCCCTTCTGCCGGTAAAGCTTGCGGGTCGATCCGGATACTTCAGACCGTTTTTTGGTGTGGGCACTGCCTTGGCGGCGATTTGCATGGAAGCAAACATAGGCTTGTTTGAGCAGTACCGGGCGAACCTCTCCGCCCAGAGACTGTTCGTCCACCTGCAAGGTGTCGACCTGCTTTCCTTGGATGTCATGTACTGGAATATCAATCATCACATCATCTGGCCACGTCCCACTTGGTCCGCAGCGACCCTTAAGGGTTCGATCTGCTGGCAACGATCAGTCCGATTGTCGTGGCATTGCAGTTTCACCTCGGCCTGTCGCATGTTTCTACAAGAAACATTGGCGACAGCGGGTAGGACTTACGATGCCTCGGCTAATACTCTAGCCTTTCGCTTCGACAGCCGAATCGCCTCCCGAATAATCACAAACCCCTGATTGGGGCCTGGCACTGGTCCCTTAACAATCAGCAGGTTTTCTTCTTGGTCATGGCGGATAAATTCCAAGCTCCGAACAGTATGTTGTACAGACCCCATCTGCCCCGGCTTTTTGCCACCTTTTTTGGGTCTACCGGTTCCTGCATTGCTGGATCGGCCACCAACCGAGCCACCGGAGCGGTGTTTACGCTCTACACCATGTGTCGCTGGTTGGCCTTTGAAACCCCATCGCTTTACGCCCCCGGCGTAGCCTTTACCTTTACTGGTAGCTGTCACATCAACGAACTTGACCTGCTCAAAGATATCGACCGCCAACTCCTGACCCAGTTCATACTCACTAACTTCGTCGGCGCCGAGTCGTACCTCACGGTGCCACCGTTGAGGTGTCAGGCTGGCTCGGGCGTCGTGTCCGATCATTGGGATTGTCGATCGCCTTGGCTTCACCTGTTCAAATGCCAATTGGATCGCATTATATCCATCCCGATCACTTGTCTTGATTTGGCTGACGTGATTCGGGCTGGCCTGAATAACTGTCACCGGTATGTTACGACCTGATTCGT
Source organism: Phycisphaerae bacterium (assembly GCA_963579995.1). Lineage (GTDB taxonomy): Bacteria > Planctomycetota > Phycisphaerae > Phycisphaerales > Phycisphaeraceae > UBA6626. The sequence goes on along the minus strand of CAUZIY010000088.1, from coordinate 7,129 downwards.
CGTAGACCCGTGTCATCCCAATTTTTCGTCCTAATAATGTTGCCGGCATGGTATAAACGACCTGAAAAATATGGCACAGGTGATGATCAACCTACGCCTTAATCTTGACGAAAACGCCGGCCGGTACGATAGCGCGATTCAGCGCCTCGACGGTCCGAACGTTGGGATCCTTTATGTCAATGATTCGCTTGTGGGTGCGAATCTCAAACTGTTCACGGCTCTTTTTATCAATGTGCGGACTGCGTAACACGGTGTAGCGTTCAATTCGTGTTGGCAATGGCACCGGCCCCGCCACCCTTGCATTGGTACGCTTTATATGGTCTACGATTTCCTTCGCCGAGGCGTCTAGCGCCTGGTGGTCGTAGGATTCCATGCGGATGCGGATTCGTCCTGCGGTCATAACCTAATCCTTGGGATGCCATAGTCCCCCCATTTTTCCCATCAAATCCCTACCCAACGTGGGGCGTGGTAGTTTACAACGTCAATAATGGGTGTCAATGGCCTGAGTTTGCGGTGCGGCGGACCTGGCGACGCTGCCTAGCCGTCCGTACGGCCAGATCAATTCCTTTTTTTGAGGAATCTGGGATGTCGGTTGCCAACAATTCGGAACCAGAAAGCCCTGCCACAGCCGGTACGACCTTTAAACTACCCCTTTAGTCAACTGGCTCAAGGCAGCTTGCTGACCTCGTCCAAGACGTGGTCTTCAACGTAGATCGGCACGTTGGTGGCGATTCCCAGAGCAATTGCGTCACTGGGTCGAGAATCGATGTTCAGGAGCTTGCCGTTCTGTCGCACGTACAGGCGAGCCAGAAAGGTCCCCTCCCCTGTTTGGCCATCCTGAACGAGGTCATTGACCACCACCCGTTCGGTCTTGCCGCCCATTGTGTCAATCACACTGGAGAGTAGTTCATGGGTTTGGGGGCGACTGACTTCTCGGCCTGCCAAGCGTCGCTCAATCGCAGCCGCCTCATTTAGGCCAATTTCTATTGCAAACACACGTTCACCGCCCACTTCGCGCAGTTCAATCGTGTGGTATGGCAGGTTCTTCCTGATCAGAATCCGTGAAAGTTCCATATGTACAGCCATGGTCAAAGTCGTCCTGTACTTGCCGTCATGGAGGTTGGGGTTGTGATCATTCGTAGCCCCAACCATCAACAAAAAAAACCAGAAAACCAGCCACGGCCATTGTACCGCCACCGGTTGCTACTTGATTGGGCGATGGTGATTGGGCAGCATTAGGTCAATCTGCGTCTCTGGGTAAATGCTTTGGCTTGATCCGACGACTTGCCGCCGGATCAAGCAACAAGTCGGGTTCTAGGTCACGGCGGCAGACACCATGGAGCAGGACGGTTTTAAAATACTAATGCCGTTGCAGTAACGCGAAGTAACCCCCATCATGGTACGTTGGTCCGTGACCGTCTGGTAATGTCATGCACTGTGTTTTGAGGGTGCCATCGATCCGGTTGGCAAGCCATCTGGTTTGATCCTGATTCTCGGCCTGTTCAAGACTGCAGGTGCTGTATAGCACCGAACTTTTTGTGCCCAAGCAAGTAATAGCACGATCCATCACTTGCCTCTGGATTCGGACCAAATGGCGGAGTAGTCGTGATGTGTAGCGATAACGGGCTTCGGGCCGCCGTGCAAGCACGGCAGTATTGGTGCAGGGTACATCAAGTAGCAAGAGGTCTGCAGGTCCCCGGAGCTGGCCTAAGGGTACGACTGTGACGGACGGATGGTCCAAGTAGGTTGCATGGAGTGCTTTGAGGCGTTCGGGATCCCCATCAGTCGCGAAAATTCTGGCCTGTGGATGTAACTGGGCCAGTTGGTGCGTCTTGGTCCCACGGCCGGCACAGAAGTCTATGATCATCTTGGGTTTCAAATGGGCTGTCGCCTGTACCGGTTTGCCGGCGGCAGGATCTTGTACCCGTTGGGTAGAGTCTAGAGAAAGGTATTGGGATAATTCCTCGCCCCGCCCTGTCCATTGGGTATAACCACTGGCGGTGGCAATGAAGATGGGTGGTGACCTGAGACTGTGTAAGCATAATTTAGTTGCTTGTGGATCACCGTATGTTTTGAACCACTGTTCCACCAAGTTCGGTGGGTGACTTGTGGCTACGGCAAGATGTTGAATTAGATCACCGGTTTTTGGCAGCGATATTTCGCCTAATCGGATAAACCCATCTTCGAGAGGTATCTGGTCGGTAGCTGCGGTCCATGGATCGGTATGGCAGCGGGCCACAATGTTTTTAGTCAAAATTCGTAGTACAGCATTGACCATTGACGCTGCTGATGGTCTAACTAGGGATCGAGCTAAATCAACCGATTCATTTACCACTGCATACGCTGGCAGGCGGTCAAAGAATAGAAGTTGTGATGCACCAACCAGTAGCACCCCCCGCATCGGCGGTTCCAATTCTTTAAAGGGCTGATGCAACGCCTGATTTAGCAGGTGTTCAATGGTCATCCATCTCTGTAGCACCGTACGCACGATCGCCAAGGCCAATGCACGGTCCCGGGGTGGCAGAGATCCAAAATCCAACTCGACGGGTTTTAAATGCGGATAATTTCCTACTGCTGGAAGCAATGCCGCCACGGCAGCGGTGCGAGCCGTTGTTGGGTCTGGAGCAGACACGTGCTAATGCTTATCCGCCTCTTTGGGTTCGGGGATTGGCAGGTCAAGCGCCTTATGCAGCTCTTCAAGCAGCTGGTTGACCTTGAAAGGCTTAAACATCACTTGAGAAAGTCCTTCTTGGCTTGCCCGAACGATTGAATGATGTGGGTCGTAGCCAAATCCTGTCATGAGCACGACGGGGAAATTGTCGCGTACTCTACGGGCAGCTGCGAAGATTTCATAACCATTGCGATGTGGCAGTTTGATATCAGAGATGATCAGGTCGAAGTGCTGCTGGCCGATCAGGTTGATGGCTTCATAACCATCGCTGGACATACTGACATGGCAGCCTAATTTGGACAAAATCGAATCAAGTGTTTCCCGGATGTTCTGCTCATCGTCCACAACAAGGATGCATTTTCCTCGTAGAGCGGATTCCTCCTCATGAGCCTTTAACTGGTCAGTGCCGAGGACAGTCGTGGGCCCGGCCGCCACCACCTTCATCGTGTGGCGGATTGACGAGACATTCTCCATGATCGTATTGAGACGACCCCGCATCGTATCATCACCTATGTATTCCTCGATGAGTGTTTGGGCTTCGGTTGTAATGTTACTGAGTGGTTGAGCCATTTCCTGAACCACGTTGTCAGCTAAGCGTCCGGTGGTGGTTGACCGTTCCATGACCAAAAGGTCCAGGATATTCAAGGCTAACCCGACGTATCGGCCGAAAATTTCAGCAAACTGACGATCCTCTTCGTCAAAGGTGCCCACATGCTCAGATTCAACGTTGAAGACTCCCACCACCTTGTCGTGCAGGAGTAGGGGCACCGTCAAGGAACTTTTCGCGTACTGCATACCGGTGACATACCGGGAGTCCTTCGCGGCGTCGTGGCAGATATAACTACGTCCTGTGGCTGCCACGTACCCGCTGATACCATTGCCCTCAGATTCAGCGTAAAGATCGATCTCTAACGCCTCGGATGGCAGTCCTTCAGCAATCACCACCTCCAGCTTGTTGGCTCGCTGATCTAGTAAACGCACTGCAAAATGGTCAAAATGCATCAGATCCTTGCTGTATCGGATAATCTTGTCGCGGAGTAGGACAAGTCGTTCGCTTGGCGAGATTCGGATAATGGCGTCACGGTCCAGGCGGGTTAGTTCCCGGCCAGCTAGGTCAATGGCGTCGATTTTCTGCTGCATGCGTCGGCCGCTGGTGGCGTCCCAGACGACGGCGACAATCTGCATGACTTGTTTGTGCTTATCAATAGCCGGTGAGGCAATCAGTTCAAAATAGCGATCATCTTCACTCTGGAAGGCAAACTTTTTACTGCTACGGCCAGCCGACTGCGTTATAGTACCCGAGTCGGTCTGCGCGGAAAAGATCGACATTGCCTGGCAACAGATCTGTTTGACTTTTTCGAACACTGCCGGCGAGAACTGCTGCATGCGCTTGTTCGACCAGCGGCATATCCCCTCGGTATCAATCACACACACCCCTTCACCTATCGTGTCCAGTACAAGGTTTGACTGTTGGGAGACCAGTGCTCGTTCCAACGGTAAGAAGTCTCCCACATCGGCAAACACCGCGTAGTAGGTCTCCCGCAGCAGTGCTTCCATGGCCTGTTCAACGGACTCACACAGGTCGACATCGAAGAATTCGCTTAATGTTGCGGCGATTGGGTGTCCGTCGGCAGCTAGACCAGTCAAGATCAGCAGACGCGGGCGGATCTTATTCATGTCGCAGCGTTTACCTTCCTGCTTCAAACTTGGCCAAGCAGCGATTGTATCGCAATAAGCACCACAGGATTTATCGGTTCACAGGCCGTGTCTATTAAAAGGTTCGGGTCAACACACTTTCTGACATCGTCTCAAGCATTGCCCGCGCCGGTGATTGGGGTAATCCCTTGAGATGGGATTTGGCTTGGTCGATCAGTTTTCTGGCATGCATCACTGCATAGTCGGCTGCTCCACTGCTACGGACACTGTTGCGGAGCTGTTCCAGCAGCTCTGGCAACGGCGTGATGCCTTGGTTCGCCAACTGTTCAATCAATTTAGGCTTGGAGGCCTGATCGCATACCTTAAGGAACCGAATCATCGGCAGGGTTAGCTTGCCTTTGCCAATATCACGCCCAAGTGTCTTGCCCACCGTGCCCTCGGTCCCCATCAAATCCAACAGGTCGTCCACGATCTGGAATGCAAGCCCTATGTTCTCGCCATAACCATACATGTCCTCGACCACATGCTGGTCGCACTCGCACAACTTGGCGGCCAACTGGCAACAAATGCCGCACAGACTGGCGGTCTTGCGACGAATGATTTCAAAATATGTTGATTCATCGAGTGACCAGTTGTTTCGATTGGCTAACTGAAAAAGCTCGCCCTCGCAGACCGTATTGGTCGTTTGGGCAATCGCCCTGCTGATTGTTTGCCGCTCTAGGCTGGAGCAAAGGTGATAGGCGTGACTGATGAGGTAATCGCCAAGCATGACCGCAGTTTCATTGCCATCGAGATGGTTTACGGTGTACCCACGCCGGCGCATCTGGGCATCGTCAAGGATATCGTCGTGAACGAGTGTGGCCATATGCACCATCTCTACCACGGTGGCCAGTACATGGTGCGAATGGTTTAATGGGGCGTTGGCGCTATTGCATGCCATTGATGTTGCCAAGACTAGTTTTGGACGTAACATTTTGCCACGATAACGTTCGATGTGAGCGACCAATGTGTTGACGCACTGAAGGTCACTGGTCAACTCCTGGGTAAAGCAGGCTTGGACTTGAGCCAACTCTACCTCAAGTTGCTTCTCAATTGTCTCGTGCGGGTGGGTGGCAAGTGTCATGGATTCTAAGAAGGCGCATGTGTACGTGTCTATCTCCATTGTAAGGGTATTCCATGATGATTTGCCAGTGGCAATTGAATCAAATGCCGGACTTGACGTCCCTCCCCCGATTCGTCATCCCGAATGCATGCCGGGGTTCTAGGGTCTATTTATTGCAGGAGATTCACCCGAGATGCCACGGCGGCCAATTAGTGGTTCGGTTTGGTTGACACTCAAGTAGACGATGCTTAGTGTCGTGTAAACATGATATGAGCGTATAATCCGCCGGTTAGATTTTCGTTTCGGCACCCCATGGCGTTTTTCTCACGCCGATAGAATGGTCGATACTTTTGCATGTCTGAATCAGCCAGTAGTCATTTCGATACGACTCTAGGGAGGCTTATTGTTGAACAAGGGTTGGCAACGGAGCAGGAAGTTAAAGCTTGTGTGGAAATCCACAAGGCGGAATCCGTGGATAAAGGCTCCAAGCAGCATAGTTTGGGGGATTTGTTGATTGCCCAAACGGTCGTTACATCAAGTCAGCTTGAGCGGTTGCGGCCAGCGGCAGAGGAAAGCGGAACCACGCGAAATATCCCTGGTTACCAGTACATTCGACCACTGGGGGCCGGGGCGATGGCCAAGGTTTACCTATTCAAGCAACTTAGCCTTGACCGGTTGGTTGCTGTCAAAATGCTGCCGCGTAAATTTACCAATAACAAACGATTTATTGAACGTTTCTATGCCGAGGGCAAGGCGGCAGGGAAACTGAATCACCCCAACATTGTCGGTGCGCTGGATGTATTTAATGTAGGTGGCAAACACTACTTTGTAATGGAGTACGTTGAAGGCAAGAGTGTTTATGAAGAGATCACACGTCAAAAACGATACTCAGAGCCAGAGGCTTTGGATGTGACGATTCAAGTGGCCCGGGCCCTGGACCATGCTCATAAGAATGGCCTTGTCCACCGTGACGTAAAACCCAAGAACATTATGATCACCGCAGAGTCATCGGCTAAGCTTGCTGACATGGGTCTTGCGCGACCGGTTGACGATGTTGAAGCAGCGGAGGCAGAGAAGGGCAAAGCCTACGGAACGCCCTACTATATTTCGCCTGAACAGATCCGAGGTATGGTGGATGTTGATGGTCGTGCTGACATATACGGTTTGGGTGCAACCCTCTATCACATGGTGACTGGCCAGGTGCCTTTTGATGGCTCTAATCCGTCGGCGGTCATGCACCGGCATCTCAAAGCACCCGTGCCACCACCTGATCAGTTTAATCCATCTTTGAGTGATGGTATTTGCGAGATCATTGAAGTCTGTATGACCAAAGATCGAGATTCCCGCTATACCTCCGCAAGCGAACTATTAGAAGACCTTGAAGCAGTTAAGCGCGGTGAGGCACCAACACAGGCTCGCCGTAAGTTTGATTTGGCCTCGCTGTCAGCTTTGGAGCCGCCGGCCGATGTGCCACAGTCAGTGGACACTGTGGTCCCGCAAAAATCTGCACTGCTCACTGCGTCGCCTTTATTCTGGGTTGCGATTATCGGGTGGTTTATTGCATTTGTGCTTTTGATTGTGGTTGCCATTTTAGGGGGCAGCTAAGGTAAGGTTGCAATGGGTTTGACCGGAAAAAAAAAGAGTTCCACAGGTCGCACTTGGTTGTTTGTCATGGTGGCGTTGGCAGTCGGGTTGTTGAT
>CAUZIY010000087.1:0-13294 GCA_963579995.1 Phycisphaerae bacterium | reverse complement strand
CCATCCAATCGTGTTGAGGTGAGATGGGTGGTATCAGGTGTAGGGAGCGGTAGTTGGCCAAGGCATCATAAAGCGTCAAATGGCTGGCCAACTCGACCACCTTGCGTTGAAACAGGCTGCGTTTTGGAGATGGTATCTGGCCGGCAAGTTGTGCCTGGCGAATTAGTTCAGTGCCATGCTCGCGGATGGATCTGGCAGAAAAGTGTTTTTTTTTAGTTTGTTGCCAGCCAAAGATAGCCAGGACATCGGGGTGGTCAATGCGAAAAACCTCGTATTCTTCAGCAGTCGTGGGACGGCTTAGTACATCCAGCAGCCAGTGTGCAGCGTCGAGGTTCAGAGTCTGGTTTTCCAGCTTTTGTCTGCCGCTAATCACCATCAGGCTGTTGCGCGCGACGGTGTCAAAGGGTTTGACTCGACCCTTGTAAGACACCGGTACCCTTGCCAGAGCGTTGACATTAAAGTCAGAATCCGTGCCAGATGGTTTTAAGGGTACAAGCAGGTAGGCAGCGCATATTGATATGAGCAGTATGGGAACCATCCCAGTCCAGCGGCTGGCAGTATGTTGTTCGTGTTTGGTCATGCGGTTTGGTGACGTAGGAAACGGATTAGAGTCATGCCAAAGTGGATAAGCATGCCAACTCCAGCCAGCAGGCAAGCAATGTAAGGTGTCTGCCATGCGGGGTTGTCAACCACCTGAAGGACGGTTCCAAAATCAGGGCCATCATCACTTTTTCTAAGCCAGTTAGCCTGGTAAAAAGTCTCTCCGTGATATCGCAGGGGATGATTCATGTAGATGAGTATATTGCGATCTTCATGGTGAGTCGGATCACTTAAATGAATATCACTTGAAAAGTTTTTCGCAATGGTTGTTCCCGTATATCGATCATGACTGAATTCATTGAGTCGGATCGCATACGGTTTGTAATAGCGGCGAAAACGAAGATACAGGTGGTATTGTTGATCCTCGACCTGGACACGCTGGCCGACAATGCGGATGTCATCTTGACGAAATAGTGGTGATAGCACGAATCGCCCTAATGATTCATCTCCCCGGCTGATTTGGATGATGACGGCCGGTATATTAACTGATTGTGCGCCGACACCGGTAACACGGGATTGTTCAATCACCCGGTGTGTGACACCCAGTCCGTGATCAGCTTGAGGTGGATCGGTGTCATTGGGGATGCGGCGCTGGACAATGGCGTTGGGCATAAACCGTTCAACTCGGATTTGGAATGGGAGCCGCACATGGTCGATTACGGAACGCTGCTCTAATGCCGATTGATTGATCGCCAGTACCTGGTCATGTTCTGGGGATGCGTGATTAATAACCGCCAACTCAACTTCACGAATGTCATGGGCCCATCGGGTTGTTTGGCCTTCATAGATGGGCATTTGTGTTTCGAGGGCAAATGCCCCGGTAATTCCTTCGCCAACCAGTAGCAAGATGATGGCAGTGTGGATCAGGATGATGCCACTACGCTTCAATGTAAGCTTGAAACGGACGGCGTGCGCCGCCAGTAGATTAATCAGCAGCATCAGGCCAAGGGTCGTGCCGCCGGGCCAGGGGAAGGCTCCGGGGAATATTTGCTCGCCGATTTCCGGGCGTGGCAAAAAGATCTGCAGTGGAACCCAGACCACGAAGCTACGGAAATATTTCTCGACAACAAACCAAATGCCGTTATCGATCTGGGCCCATGTTGCCGAGAATATCAGCACAATGGACATGGCCATCAGTACAACGGTCAGTCGCAAGGATACAATAGGCTGACACAGGTCTTTAATCGCATTGCCCATGGTTTTATCTTGTAAAGTGAGCGGATTGGACAAATGATACAAACCTTGGTTTTTCCTTTTGAATCAACGGATCGGGTCCCATTATCTTGAAGAACCAGACATTGTCACCATTGCCAATGACGGCTATCAGCATGCGCTGGGGATGACTGCGATCTGTACGCGGGCCAATGAGATCCAAAAGATTACCGGTAGCATTGACAGTTTCGATCAATTCGATGGGTTGTTTCTCGTCATTATCAATGGCTGCCAGTCCAACCTGCTTACGCCATCGGTTAATGTTATCCAGCGCTGTTCCAATGTTCCCAGTGAACATGACGACGGTGATTTCACCTTGATACATGCCATCATTTACGGTGAAGGCAGCTTGCCGTGGCGGTTGGGGCGTTTGATGAATTTCCCAGTTGTCGGGGGCGTTGAATGTGATGGGAGCTTTTGGTGCATCGAACTTTATGGATGCCAGGAATCGCCGCAATGAGTCAGACTCGGCCTCGATGGTGGTTGCGGGGCCGATCAGGTCAAAGAACCAGACTCGATCAGGCATGGGCAGGATGACCACCACGCGACGTTGGCGGGGTTGCTGGCCATCCGGCGGGCCAAGCAGATCAACCCGGGATGCCCTATGTCCGGCAATAGAGATTTTGTTGACGGATTGTTCCATCTGTTGGTTACTTGCAGCTGGCAGTCCCATGAGACGACGCCAGCGAGTAACGTTGGCGATTGGCGACCGGCTTTCAGGTGTATTAGGCAGTGGAATGATTTTGAGTTCCGCTTGTTGTGATGGCGGGCCGATCAGGAAAGTCGCCAAGCGTAATCCCGAACCGGGTTGTTCTAGCCAATGATCTGGTGCGGACCAGGTGGGTTCCTTGGATGGGGTTGCCCTCTCACTGGCGATATCACGGTGTCGTGACCGGACGGTTGGGTTCATCAACTGGCGGATTTTTGCTGGTGGGGGGGTATCTTTGGGGGCCTGATAGACTCGGATCTGTTCGTCTTCACAAGCACAAAGTCCAAATGAGGTTGCACAGACGAGGCTGATCAGCCGTAAACCCATCTGTGATGCACCGTGTTTCTTCGTTAGTTTAACCATGATCAAGAGAATTTATGCGGCATTTCAATGCCAGGGTATGGGTTGGGACCCCGTTTGCGGCCTAGCGGGAATCATTCCTAGGAGAATGCTTTGGAGCATAGTATTTATATCCATGCAGGGGGAAAAGTTCGCTGTCACAGGTTTAAATTTCAGGCTTGGTCAAAATAGAGCAATCTGTGCCGGGGTTGGGTGTTAAACTATGGCGGGAATATGACAGCCGAGACCTTGGTTGGCCGATACTAGGTCAGGTTCTGTGTTTGGCGGACTTGAATTGTGTGGCTAGAATAATCCTCCCGTATCACAGTGAAACTATCACTATAGGAGCAAGACTGCATGGTCGCCGGTACGAAAGACGAGAGGGGCTCGAAGCCGGTCGCCAACCGTAGTTCAGCTGTTGTATTCTTTGCCGGTGATTCCGGCGATGGGATGCAAAAAGCGGGCACGCAATTCACAGACACTGCGGCGATCGTAGGGAATGATGTGGCAACGCTGCCTGATTTTCCTGCAGAGATCCGCGCACCGGCAGGGACCGTTGCCGGGGTGTCAGGATTTCAAATTAACTTTGCTGCCGACGACATCCATACACCAGGTGATGAAGTCAATGCATTGATTGCAATGAATCCCGCGGCCCTCAAGGCTCACATCGATGATGTTGAGGTCGGCGGTATCGTGATCGTCAACGACAGTGAATTTACCAAGGTCAACTTGCGCAAAGCCGGCTATAGCGAAGGATACAATCCGCTTGATGATGAAAAGTTCACCCTTCGCTACAAGATCTACAAGGTTCCGATTAGTCGCTTAAATGCTGAAGCATTGGCTGATTCAGGGTTGGGGGCAAAGAATATTTATCAGTGCAAGAACATGTTCGCCTTGGGGTTGATCTACTGGCTTTACGATCGACCGATCGATCCAACGGTCAAGTACCTTGATGACTATTACGGTCAAGTCAAAAATCTCCCCAAGGTATCCGAGGCAAATATAGCCACGCTGAAGGCCGGCTACTTTTTTGGTGAAACCACGGAGATGTTCCCGGTCCGATACCACGTGTCTAAAGCTTCGATCAAGCCGGGCAAGTATCGCAAAGTGACCGGTAACGAAGCGTTGGCGATGGGTTTGGTTGCTGCGGCTAAGCTTTCGGGCAAACAACTGGTTTACTGCAGTTATCCGATCACACCGGCCAGCAATATCCTGCACAACCTGGCCGCGATGAGGCATTTTGGTGTTAAAACATTTCAGGCTGAAGATGAGATTGCTGCGGTCTGTGCAGCCATCGGCGCCGGCTTTGCAGGCCAGATTGGCGTGACCGGTACTTCCGGGCCAGGCATGGCGCTTAAATCCGAAGCCATTAATCTGGCAGTCATGACTGAATTACCCCTGATTATTGTCGATGTTCAGCGTGGTGGTCCGTCAACGGGGTTGCCAACCAAGACAGAGCAGGCCGATTTGCTCCAGGCGATGTTTGGCCGCAACAGTGATAGTCCACTGGTTATCCTGGCACCTCAATCGCCTGCCGACTGTTTTGATATAGCGCTCGAAGCTTCACGGATCAGTCTTAAGCATATGGTTCCGGTCATTATTCTTAGCGATTGTTATCTGGCTGATGGTGCTGAGCCGTGGCTGATTCCTGATTCATGCGGCCTCAAACCGATCGAGATTACGCACAGGACTGATCCTGATGGGTTTGAACCATACGCTCGTGACGATAATTTGGTACGTCCTTGGTCCGTGCCGGGCACGCCGGGAATGGAACACCGTATAGGGGGGTTGGAGAAGCAGCATATCACGGGCAATGTGAGTTATGACGCGGAAAATCATCAATTGATGTCGGTAATCCGTCGTCGCAAGGTTGAACTGGTGGCCAAGCAGATTTCCCCACTGCAAGTGCACGGCGAGTCCAGCGGTGACTTATTGGTTATCGGGTGGGGTGGAACCTACGGTTCGATTCTTACCGCGGTTGACCACGCGCAGCAGACGGGGAAATCCGTTTCCTCAGCCCACCTGCGATATCTGAGCCCGATGCCAGGCAATCTGGGTGATGTGATCAGAAGTTTCAAGAAAGTGCTGGTGCCCGAACTTAATATGGGCCAACTCCGTATCCTCCTGCGTGCCCGGTTCCTCGTTGACGCACGTGGCCTTAACAAGATCCAGGGTAAGCCGTTTTTGGTCGAGGAAGTTAAAGAGGCCATCGACCTGATGTTGCAGGACGGTTATGGTGATCGTGAATTTCTGATGCCACGCCATCATCAGGTACGTCTTGAGGATCAAGAGTATGATTTGGTTGGGTGCCAGCAGGATTCGGCAGCATCCATCCCCACGTAGGCATTGAATAATGAAGGATCCGGCGATGTCCGCTTCATCTCTAATAGCTAAAGACTTTGCTTCCGATCAGGACGTGAGGTGGTGTCCAGGGTGTGGTGACTACGCCATTTTGAACCAGATGCGCAAGGTTTGTGCCAAGTTGGGGGCACGGCGTGAAAACACCGTGTTCGTTTCTGGAATAGGTTGTTCCAGCCGCTTCCCCTATTACATGGATACATACGGTTTTCATAGTATCCATGGCCGAGCACCGGCGGTTGCAACCGGGGTCAAGATCGCTAATCCCGACCTGGATGTCTGGGTGGTGACGGGTGATGGTGACGGACTATCTATCGGTGGCAACCATCTGATGCACGTGCTGCGCCGCAATGTGAACCTGAAAATACTCTTGTTTAATAACCGGATCTATGGTCTTACCAAGGGGCAGTATTCGCCCACGAGTGAAGAGGGCAAGAAGACGAGTTCAAGCCCGATGGGTTCCATCGATCTGCCGCTGATCCCGGTATCGGTGGCACTGTCTTCGGAGGCGAGCTTCGTCGCACGGTGCATCGACATCGATAAGAATCTTGGCGAGGTTTTAGAGCGGGCGGCTGCCCACAAAGGTTCAGCGTTTGTCGAAATCTACCAGGATTGCAATATTTTCAACCATAAGGCATTTGAATACGCCACTGATCGAGCGACCAAAGAGGGGCACATCATTCGTCTTGAACATGGCAAGCCTTTGATTTTTGGTAAGGATCGGGATAAAGGAATTCGCCTTCACGATCATAAACCGGAGGTGGTTGAACTGCGTAGTGGCATCAAGGAAGACGATCTGCTCTTCCATGATGAGCACGACGAGAGCCTAGCCTTCTTGTTGAGTCGGATGAGTCACCCGGACTTTCCTGAACCAATGGGGGTGTTTTACAGCATTGGAGATGATTGTTACGAGGATCTATTGACCAAGCAGATTCAAGATGCTCAAGCGGCTCGTGGCAAGGCTGATCTCGATACCCTGTTTAATTCAGGTGATACCTATACGATTGAGGCCTAGAAAGGGCTACCGGTCTTGTGTCAGCACCGGAGGCTGGTCTGCTTGGGTATACTCATTTCATGCGACCCACTCACTTCTCCGGCTCCTTTCCGCTATTTCGCTTGTTCGGCATACAGGTTTATCTGCATTGGTCGTGGTTTGTAGTCGTTGCCTTGCTGGTACAAATCCGAGTAAACCATACCGAAGGCCTTTCGGTTATTGAAGCTTTCTCGCAGTTTGTCACCTTGTTTGGAATCGTTTTGATGCACGAGTTTGGCCATGCCTTGGCGTGTCGTTCAGTGGGCGGCGAAGCCGACACAATTGTCTTGTGGCCGCTAGGTGGCGTGGCATTTGTCAAACCGCCGCCACGTCCTGGTCCCGTTTTGTGGAGTATTGCTGCGGGACCACTGGTTAATGTTTTTCTGGTTCCTGTAACCCTTTGCATATCGATTTGGTTCGATGGATCCTGGGATCCGCTTGACAGTACTTGGGCCATGTTGTTTTGGATGAACTTGGGTTTGCTGATCTTTAACATGTTGCCAATTTACCCGCTGGATGGCGGTCAGATTCTGCAGGCCCTGCTTTGGTTTGTATTGGGAAGGGCGACAAGTTTGCGTATTTCGGCTTGGATAGGATTGATTGCAGCCGGGGCCATTGCCATGATGGCGTTATATTTGCAGGATCAGTGGCTATTTATCATGACCCTATTCATAGGCTGGCAGGCATGGAAGGGGCTTCGTGTTGCCAGGTTTCTGGCACTTCAAGAGAAAGTGGGTCAGGGGTATTGGCCGTCTCCCCATTGATCTTCAATGGCAACAAAACGCCCTTTTGTCCGGGGATCGGCGCATTGCACCGTGATCGTAATACGTTATGGCGTCAACTGGGCAGCAGAGACTGAAGTGTTTTACCAATTCGTGCCGGTGAATCGGCAACCGCAACGCCTGCCTTTTCCAAAGCTTTGACCTTGGCGGTAGCAGTGCCCTTACCTCCGCTGACAATAGCACCGGCGTGGCCCATGCGCTTGCCCGGCGGTGCGGTGCGGCCTGCGATGAAAGCGGCAACGGGCTTGGTCATTTCTGCAGCAATGTATTGAGCGGCTTCTTCCTCGGCGCTACCGCCAATTTCACCGACCATGACCACCGCGTGGGTGTCGTTGTCTTCTTGAAACAATTGAAGAATATCGGTGAAGGAACTGCCAACAATAGGATCCCCGCCGATACCCACGCAGGTTGATTGTCCCAAACTGCGGGCAGTCAACTGTGAAACGGCTTCGTATGTCAATGTGCCACTTCTTGATACGACGCCGATATTTCCACCGTGGTGAATGAAGCCTGGCATGATGCCAATTTTGCATCCGCGACCATCGTCAACTGCAGGGGTAATGATGCCAGGACAGTTGGGGCCGATCAGACGACTCCCATGAGCACGAACGGCGGCTTTGGCCCGGGCCATATCGAGCGTGGGGATACCCTCTGCGATGCAGATGATCAACTGGATTCCTGCTTCCGCCGCCTCGATAATCGAGTCTGCAGCGAAAGGTGCTGGTACAAATGTGATAGAGACGTTGGCCTGGGTCTGTATGCACGCTTCAGTGACCGTGTTGAATACAGGCTGGCCAAGATGTTCAGTGCCACCGCGACCTGGCGTTACACCGCCGACGATCTGTGTGCCGTATTCCATGCACTGCTTACTGTGGAAGGTGCCCTGACCACCGGTGAAACCCTGGACAAGGACTCTGGATTCACTTGTTACGAGGATGCTCACTTGGTGGCCTCCTTTGTAACAACATTCACGGCTTTTCTTGCAGCGTCATCTAGGCTATCTGCAGTGATGAGATTAAGTTTGCTGTCGGCCAGGATCTTCTTGCCCTGTTCGACCATGTTCCCCTCGAGCCGAACGATGAGTGGAACGGGGATATCACTGTCTTGAACTGCTTCGGTGATCCCTTCGGCAATGAGATCACAGCGGACAATACCACCGAATATATTGATTAAAATGGCGTGAACATTCCGATCTGAGAGGATGATCCGAAGTGCTTCTGCAACGCGTTGTGCAGTCGCGCCACCGCCGACATCAAGAAAATTAGCCGGTTCACCGCCATGGATCTTGATGATATCCATGGTGGCCATTGCCAAGCCGGCACCGTTGACCATACAGCCAATATTGCCGTCCATGCTGATATACGAAAGTTCATGCTCCGATGCACGAACCTCCATTGCATTTTCTTCATCGAGGTCTCGTAGTTCGCGAGTGGCTGGATGCCGGTACAGTGCGTTGTCGTCGAAGTTGATTTTGGCATCCAGAGCGATCAACTGGTTTTGATCTGTTAGTACTAGGGGATTGATTTCGGCTAGCGAGCAGTCTTCAGTCAGGAAAGCATCGGTCAAGGAAGTGGCGAATTTGGAAAACGCCCCGATCGTATCGTTGGGTAGGTTGAGTCGGGTTGCCAGTCGCCGGGCCTGGAAGGGCTGCAGTCCCACGTTGGGGTCAATGTTTTCAAAAAAAATGGCTTCGGGATTGGTTGCGGCCACTTCTTCAATGGCCATGCCGCCTTCGGCACTGGCCATCATCACGGGGATTTCCTTCTGCCGGTCGATCACGAGTCCCAAATAGAGTTCGCACTCGATTTTGGAAGCCTGTTCAATAAGCACTTTCTTAACAAGTTGGCCCTCAGGTCCAGTCTGAACAGTGACAAGATTCATGCCGAGAATCTCATCGACGGCCGATTGCATCTCATCCCGTGTCCGGCAAACCTTGACGCCCCCCCCCTTGCCACGGCCACCGGCGTGGATTTGGGCTTTAACCACACAGGAACCATCGCCCAACTCGCCAGCTTTTTTGAGGGCTTCGCTTTGTGACTCGGCTATGACGCCTTTTGGAACGAGTACGCCGTATTGCTGGAGCAGGCCCTTGGCTTGGTATTCGTGGATCTTCAAGGTGAACATCTTTCGCTGGGGTGTAATCTTGGCAACCCACAGATGGCTGGCCGTTATACAGTGTTGTCGCTCATTAGGCCAAGCAGGGCGCGATGACGGGGGAACCGGAATAGGGATTGGCGAGTCTTAACTCTATGAGGTTTTTCATGGGTCCTGTCTTCCCATCACTATCGCAGTTACCCACGAGGATCCATTTTATTTCTGGCCATTGTTCTGATGCAAAAGAGGTACCCGTGTGGTCCCAATAGAGCAACGGTTTGCAATGACAGCGGGTAGAGTTGTTGGGCCAATAATGGTGGGTGTTGGATGGGGACGCTGTTTGTCTGTACATGGTTTGGCACGTGATTTTAACCGTTTGTTTAAATTATGGATTGGTGGAATATTCGGGTTGGACCTCTATTGGGTGGGGAGGGTTCTAAATGAAGCGGGATCATGTTAAAACCCCGATTAATTCAATTGGCGGTGGATTTCGCATGGTTTTCGACCTTGGTGGAACTGTCGGTTTGCATGACGATGTTTCCCGGGCAATTTGGGTCTTCGCCGTCTTGTGCATCCGATAAGTGGGATTATCGGGTGCTTTGTTGATCTGCAAGGATTTGACGATGACTTGGTTGCAATAGGGAAATACAGATGACAGGTGGGGCGTTGGGCAATTTTGGGCTTGACCTGCGGTGATACGCCGTTATGCTTTCGCACCCCGCTCGTTACTTTGTGGGGGGAGAAGTCAGATTCAATGTGTGATTAGTGTTTTTGACGGTCTTGCGAAGCAACTCCTGAAATTAACGCCGCCAATAGGACGATAAACGCTTTGTGAGCCTTGGATGGTGGGCGTGTGTTCCTGCCAGACTGTACCGGTGCAATGGAAGAAAACGATAATGACTGTCACGATGTCCAAGCCTAGTGAGTCGCGCAAGTTGAATGATCTTGCCCGATCACGCAATTTCGGGATCTGTGCCCATATCGACGCGGGCAAAACCACGGTGACCGAACGCGTGCTCTATTACACCGGGAAGACCTATAAAATGGGTGAGGTTCATCATGGCACTGCGACCATGGACTTCCTTGAGGAAGAGCAGGATCGAGGCATTACGATTCAAGCGGCTGCAACCACCTGCCCTTGGGCACATAACGGTGTGGACTATCGTCTCAACCTGATCGACACACCAGGTCACGTCGACTTTACCGTCGAGGTGGAGAGATCCTTACGCGTGTTGGATGGTGCGGTTGCAGTATTTGACGCTAAAGAAGGAGTCGAGGCGCAATCCGAGACGGTGTGGCGTCAGGCAGATCGTTATGGAGTTCCACGACTTTGCTTTATCAACAAGATGGACAAGCTCGGGGCGGATTTCGACTTTAGTTTCAGTTCCCTGCAGGATCGTCTTGGTGCAAATGCGGTGGCCGTCCAGATCCCCATTGGCCAGGGAGATACGTTTGAGGGCATTGTCGATCTATTGGCGATGAAGGCATATTACTTTTCAGCTGAAGAGTTGGGCGCTAAAGTTGAGGAACGCGAGATTCCCGACCAACTGATTGATGAAGCTGAGTCATGGCGACAGCGCTTGGTTGAAGCGGTCGCCGAACTTGATGACCGTTTAACGGACAAGTACTTGAATGATGAGGAGATTTCACCAGAGGAGATCCGCTCCGCATTACGAATCGGTACGGTTAGTCAACGTGCTTATCCTGTGTTCTGTGGATCAGCACTTCGGTACATTGGTGTGCAGCGGCTTATTGATGGTGTGATCGATTATCTACCAAATCCGATGGAGGTGCCTGAAGTTCAGGGTAGTGATCCAAAGGACAGCGAGAAAGCATTGTCACGTCCGCACGATGAGTCAGCACCATTTTCTGCCCTAGTATTCAAGGTTGTCTCCGATCAGCACGGTGATCTGACCTATGCGCGGATTTATTCAGGTACGTTGCCCAAGGGGTCCCGTGTCATCAATGCGAATAACGGTAAACGTGAGACCATCAGCCGGATCTTTGAAATGCATGCCAATCAGCGAATCGCACGTGAGGATGCAAAGGCGGGTGAGATTGTGGCGCTGGTCGGTGTGAAACATTCAATAACAGGTGAAACACTCTGTGCTGCGGATGATCCAATTCTTTTCGAGCGATTGGATCTGCCAGATCCGGTTATTTCTATGAGTATTGAACCGGCGACCAATGCCGACAAGGACAAACTGGGTGAGGCTCTGGTTACTATTCGTCGCGAGGATCCATCGTTTCGCAGTCATTTCAATGAGGAAACAGGCCAGACAATCATCGAAGGTATGGGTGAGCTGCACCTTGAGATCATCACGCATAAGCTCACTCGTGATATGAAGGTGGGGGTGCAGGTCGGCACACCACGCGTGGCTTACAAGGAAACGATTACTGTTTCTGCTGAAGCCCGTGGTACCCACAAGAAGCAGACTGGTGGACGCGGTCAGTATGGTGATGTTGAACTGACAGTTGAACCGCTTACGACGGAGCAGGCTCTGGAAGAGGAATTGGATTTCAAGGATGGTTTGGCGTTCGTGAATAAGGTTATTGGTGGTAAGATTCCCAGGGAATATATCCCCTCAGTTGAACTTGGATGTCGTGAAGCCGCACGCAGCGGTATTCTCGCCGGCTACCCACTGGTGGATGTCAAGGTTTTATTGACAGATGGATCCCATCACGAAGTTGATTCGTCACAGATCGCGTTTGAGCAGGCTGGGATACTGGCTTTCCGTGATGCCTGTCGGCGAGCTCGACTACAACTGCTTGAGCCTGTGATGAAGGTTAGTGTGACTACGCCGGATGAATTTCTGGGTAATGTGACCGGCGATCTCAACCGTCGGCGCGCAATTATTGCTGATACCCAGTTGAGGGGAACGACACGGGTCGTGACAGCCGAAGCCCCCCTTGCTGAAATGTTTGGTTACGCCACCACCCTGCGTGGGATGAGTCAGGGTCGTGCTTCGTACACCATGGAACCGTTGACGTATCGTCCCGTGCCAGAGGGTGTTGCTAAGGCGGTACTCGGTACCACCAAGTGATCTGGTCCGTAACAGGTTTTAGGGTGATTCAGGAGCGGGCGGGAGAGTGATCGGTTTGCTTTGAGGTTCCCAATCCCGTTGGGGATTGTGGACCAATCAACTCGCCCTTTTTTTTCCAGAACTGAGCTTTATCCCAGAAGCCGGGTGGCTTGTTGTAGGGTTGCCAAACATACGGCTGGCGGTCAGCAAATAATGTGTCCTGATTTTGTTTCGACCAGGCAAGCCAAGCGCGAGCATCAAGTCCGAGTTTCTGGCCGGTGATGGTCTCAAGCGATTTGCGGGCGTGGTGGGCGGCGCCGAAGTCTCGATCATTGAGTGTGCCAATAAGGGCATCGAATACACTCGACTGTGCATATTGGCCCAACGCTTTAATGGCAGCAATGCGTACATCGATATCACGGTCGTGTCTTGCTGTGGTGATAAGCGGCTGGATGGCCACCGTATTGTGGATTCGCTGCAACGCGACGGCTGATTCCCATCGTTCGAAAGCAGCCTGACGCTGCAAGTGTTTTATGATCAAAGGTACATCTTCAGTCGTTCCATACCGTCCCAGTGCGCGGAGGCAGGTGGCGCGAACGGTATCATCAGGATCGGTGCTGAAGGCACGGTACAGGTGCAAATAGGGCTTGCCGCCGCCCCATTTGGCAGTTGAGAGTTGGGAGATCGCGTCACGGCGTTTATCTGGATCCACCGTGGGGTCAGTTGCCTGGCGGGCCAGTTCACCAGGGTTCGGGGGGAAAACAGGCTGGATCAGGTCGCCAAAGGTCTGCTTGAGCGGGTTTTGCATACCCGATGAAGAACAACTGCTGATTCCACATAGTCCTCCAAATAATACCGCAGTAATCGAACACAAGATGGGTGAGGCTGATTTCATGCGATCTTGTATCTGACAGTGTATCAGCCGAGCCAAATCGTGACCACCAAATAAATATTGGTGTTCCAACTTGCTGGGATCGGTCATTGGGGCCACAACTTCATTTTAGTCGATCTCTGGAAGACCAGATATGATAGACCGTTGCAGCCAGGATTGCGGCTCCACCAAGAAGCGTATAAACAGTTGGTTTTTCTTCGCGAAATACGAGGAATACCCATATTGGATTTAGGACGGGTTCGACCAATCCAA
>CAUZIY010000086.1:0-13621 GCA_963579995.1 Phycisphaerae bacterium | reverse complement strand
TAGTGCCAATCGGGAATTATTTAGTCAAGGCCTGGCCAATACCGTTTCCAGCTTCTTTCAATGTATTCCAGGTTCGGGCAGTTTTTCACGCAGTGCATTGAATTACAAAGCAGGTGCCAAGACCCGTTTTTCCGGGGTGTTCAACTCGCTATTTGTTGCGGTAATTTTCATGGTCTTTGCACCTACATCGCAATATGTGCCGATGGCGGCACTGGCCGCGGTGTTGTTCGTGATTGCCTATAGTTTGATTGACTTCAGATACATCAACCGTGCCCGCAAGAGCAATCGCGCCGATACGGCCGTATGCCTGGGGACCTTTCTGGCCACGCTGTTTGTTCCGCTGGTTTATGCTGTGTTTGTCGGTGTGTTTCTCAATCTTGCACTGCATCTTTACCACGCAAGTCGTCTGCATATTGTTGAAATGGTACGTTCTGAGCCGACGGGGCCTTTTGAAGAAAGGCCTATTTCGGACGACAACCATGGCAAACCCATTATGTTCCTGCAGGTAGAAGGCGAGTTGTTCTTTGGGGTTGCCGATGAACTGCAGAACCAACTCACACGTCTCGCCGCCAGTGGCGTAAAGGTCCTGATCTTTCGGCTAAGGCGGGCACTGGGAATAGATGCCACGGTGATGAATGTTCTAGAACAGTTCACGCGACAGATGCAATCGCGTGGCGGGCACGTCATCTTATGTGGTGTTAAAGCTGATTTGATACAGGACATGCGGTCGTTTGGTCTGCTCGACACCATCGGTGAAAGCAATGTATTCGAAACAGGTTCAGCCATTTTCGGAAGTGCTCAACGCGCTTTGGACCGTGCCGAGGAACTCATTACACCACAGCCATCGCCTGATATGCCCGTCATCTTGACGGCGGAACAGATGGCCTGATGAACATCGTATTCCATCAAGGCGCCCTGGGTGACTGGGTGCTGACGTTTCCAATCCTTCGTGCATTACGTCCAGTGTATGCTGTGGCGCCTTATTCAAAGGCCAATCTCGCAGCTCGGCTTATAGACCGGATAAACCCAGTCGGTATCGACAAGTCAGGTTTTTCGAAGCTCTATATCCCCGATGGCAATTCTTCTTCACAGGTAGGCCCTTCGTGGTGCAGTATTCTGGATGATGTGACTTTGATTATCAGCTTTATCAGTAATGGTGATGACACTTGGGCCGTCAACATGCGGAAATTAGCTTCTCGTGCTCACCATGTATTTATCAGGCCACAACCCCCTTCACCATATCGGAAGCATGTTACGGATTGGTATGATGAACAACTTCGCGATCAGGGGGTGGAACTGTATTACCCGGCCATCGAGTTGCCCACGCCAGACAGCCAAAACGTGGTGGTTCATCCCGGTAGTGGGGGCAACAATAAGTGTTGGCCCGCCAACCGGTTTGAAAAACTGGTGTCGGTCCTGCGGGACCAAGGTAGGTCTGTAACCGTGATCTATGGTGAGGTTGAGCGAGAGACCTGGCCGCATGAGAAACTTAATCATTGGCAAGAACAGCTAGGCGCACAATTTATTCCTGACTTGGACCAGTTGGTCGACGTTTTCGAACAGGCCGGCATGTTTATCGGCAACGATGCGGGCCCGACACATCTTGCGGCGGCCATGGGGCTCCACACGATCGTATTGTTTGGCCCTTCCCAGCCTCGGATTTGGTCGCCGCGTGGTCCGCGGGTGACGGTTGTTTCGCCGTCACGTCCTTGTCCAATCAGCCGTATCGATGTGCGGTCCGTGTTAGCGATGGTTAAAGCGTGCGGCTAACATGGTCTTCATGAAGATATTGCTTGCCAATCCGCGTGGTTTTTGTGCGGGTGTCAATATGGCTATCGAGTGCGTGGAGCAGGCAATTCATATTTTCGGGGCGCCTTTGTACGTCTACCACGAGATCGTGCACAACCGCCATGTGGTTGAACGGTTCGTGAAATCAGGCGTCGTCTTTGTTGAAGGTATTGAGGATGTGCCGAATGGGGCGGTGGTCGTCTTTAGCGCGCACGGCATTAGTCCTCAAGTGCGGATTGCTGCAAAGGCTCGTGGCTGTACCATGATCGATGCCACCTGCCCTTTAGTTACCAAGGTTCATATGGAAGCAATCAGGTATGCCAAGCGGGGCTATCGGATTTTGCTTGTGGGGCATGCCGGTCATGATGAGGTTGTTGGTACGGTCGGCGAAGCGCCTGATGCCATTACGGTGATTGAATCTTCTGAAGATGTTGAACAGTTGTCATTTAGCTCGGATGAAAACCTGGTCTACCTGACTCAGACAACACTCAGTGTGGATGATGCGGATGTGATCATCGGTGCAATCCGTAAGAGGTATCCGAATGTCAAAGCTCCACCAAGTGAGGACATTTGCTATGCAACCACCAATCGCCAGCACGCGGTGCGGACGTTGGCAAGCCAGGTCGACCTTGTGCTGGTTGTTGGGTCACAAAACAGCTCGAATTCACTGAGATTAACAGAGATTTCAGAGAATAGCGGCGCACCTGCTTACCTGATAGATGACAAGAACGGAATCAAGCGCGAGTGGATTGAGGGTGCCGGTGCGGTGTTGGTGACAGCGGGTGCCTCGGCGCCGGAATATCTAGTGCGAGAGATCGTGGATAGCTTGGAAGCTCAATATGGTGGCGAGGTGGAAAGGGCAGGTATGGTTGAGGATGAGGGCATGCACTTTGAACTGCCGCTGGGCCTTCGGGTGCTTCGGGATCAAAAGGCTCCCGTGGCCAATGAACATCCCGCCAAGTGACGACCTGTCATCATTCAGATTCCGGCACGTCGAGATTGATCTGGTGTTCGATTGGCACTTTGAAATAATCCATCAGCCGGTCAAGATCAAATTGATTGTCGCCAATGCCGTGGTTGCGGAGGCTGGCGGGTGATAGCCGAAGCTGTAACTGTTGTGTGCCATCGGCCCATGTTATTTTGATTACCGAAGCGATGCGTGTTCGTCCATCCGGTGGTCTGCCCGCGATGTCAACCGGCTTGAATTCTGATAGCCAAGCAGTCACAAATGATCTGCCATGGTCATTGAGCATGTCCACCCGAACAGCCTGGTACGAGAGTGGATCAATCCACAGTCGGCATCGTTGGTTTGGAAGATCAACCAGGTAATGACCACCATGTTCTGAAACATTTGGGGATTCCGTTCCGCGTTTTTCGTCAAGGGGCATGATCCCAAGCAGCCAAGGCACCTGGCGGGGGTGGAGCATCCCTTGCGGGATTCCGGCTGATCTTGTTCTTGCGTCGGCTTGAGGGCCGAAGTGCAGCTTCTTCTTGTCACGAAGATCGAACAGCCAATATTGATGCGGGTTGCTGCCTGCCCACAGTATGAATCCCGGCCTGGCGATATGTGTTACAGACAAACGCAGGTGCGAAGGAAGGCGGACGGCCAGCCGTCCATCAGCCTGTTGCGTGCGTTTTTTATCCTTGTCAGACCATTCGAATCGAATGGTCATTGTCGCTGCCAGCTGATCGAGACCAAGAAGGTGCTGGTTGAATTTGCGAGCCAATACGTCATAGGAGATGAGGTCAACTGGAGACTGCTGTCTGGAGACTTTGGTTGTTTGACAACCGGACAGTCCCAGAAGAATGAGAGTCGCCAATAAAAACAACAGGATGACGTTGAAGCGTAGACTCGTAGACGCTGGCCGACGATCTACGTCAAGTTTTGGTTCAGGAGTTGTCGGCCGAAGTCCATGGTCCATTGTCCGGCTTGCTTAAAGTTCAGCCTCCAATATTTCGCCAATCTGTTCCATGACTTGCCGGATCTGCTGTTCGTCCAAATGCGGATCGAGCATCTCCAGTTTGTCGTCGTCATTCCATTTCCCCAATGGACCTTTCGACAGATCTAGCTTGGGCACCACCTGCCACCAGTCTTCGTGCTTCGGTTGGCTTTCAGATTCGGCGACCTGCCGTCGCTTGGTGCCGTCGTAGCGCAAGCATTTCTTTCGCATTAAAATAAGACCAAGCACGAATCGAAATGCCAGCCGTTGTGATTGATCGCTTTCGGCGAGTCGACGAAACAGGTTCATCAGCACGTCATCATCGATAAACAGCTTCTTTTTCTTCTCGGGTTCGGCAACGGTTGTCTTCCAGTATCCAAAAAGTCTGGCTGGTCGCTTGCCTTCCTGCCATGCCTCCCAGCTTATATCGATACGCTTGAAGCCCAGGGAAGCTGCAAGATGGGCCTGGCGATCTGCATTTTGATCCATCTCGCCTTCGGCCACCTCCACGAGCGTTGCGATGTAGGGTTCACCTGGTTTTAGTTCCCGATCGGTCAGCGCGCACTGACCGGTAGAACGATCAATGTTATAGGAAGGTGTACCCAGATATGTCATTGCATCAATCCTAGCTGTCCCAACGCGGCCACTTAGGCAATGGTGTAATTATAATGACTTGTCCGTCGCAAGCAGAGACACGAGATCTGCAGTCATCGCTACAATCCATGGTGGATGGATGCAGTGATCATATCAATCGGTGACGAGTTGGTCCGCGGTCAAACAGTGGACACCAATGGCGCGTGGCTTAGCGCAGAGCTGGCCAAACTTGGTATTGGCACCCTCTATCACAAGACAGTTGGTGATGGGCAATCGCATATTACGCAGGCAATCAGGGAGGCCGCCGCCGCCGGGAGCCTGGTGATGGTTACCGGTGGTTTGGGTCCGACGGATGACGATCTTACCCGGCAGGGATTGGCTGAGGCACTTGGTGTCCCCCTGGTATTTCACGAAGAAAGCTTTGAGGCGATATGCGCCATCTTTGGCCGTCGTGATCTGTCCATGCCAGAACAAAACAGGATTCAGGCGATGTACCCGCAGGGTGGCGAGGTGATTGCCAACTCATGTGGTACGGCACCGGGGATCAAGGCCAAGCTGGATGACGCAACCGTCTATGTTACACCGGGCGTTCCGCATGAAATGGTCGAGATGTTTGACCGTTCAATCCGCGGTGATATTGCCGAAAGCCACGGGGGCTTGGAGGTGATCCTTACAGAGAAGATCAACACGTTTGGTCTGGGTGAAAGTTCGGTTGGTCAGAAACTGGGTGATCTGACAGGTCGGGACCGCAATCCATTGGTAGGGACAACCGTTGGTGGCGGTATCGTATCCGTGCGAATTGCGTGCCGGTTTGCAGATGCCAAAACAGCGGATCAGCAGTTACAGCGAACCATCAATGACGTGGAGCAGCGTCTGGGTGATTTTGTATTTGGCCGTGGTGACATGAGTCTTGGGCAGGCTTTAGTTGATTTGCTATGTCGTAAAGAATTGACAATTTCCACCGCAGAAAGCTGTACCGGTGGGCTTTTGGGACAGATGATTACGGATGTGCCGGGGGCTAGCAACGTCTACGCAGGGGGCTGGGTGACCTACACAGACACGATGAAGACCTCGCAACTTGGCGTGGATCCACGATTGATTGCTGATCATGGGGCCGTCAGTGAGGCGGTGGCTTGTGCCATGGCGCAAGGGGCCCTTGGTCGAATCGGCAGTGATATCGGTGTCGGTGTCACCGGTATTGCCGGTCCCGGTGGCGGCAGCGCCGATAAGCCGGTTGGAACGGTTTGGGTCGCGATGGCCATCGGGTGTGTTGACGAGAACTCCACAATTAAATCATCGGCACAGTTACTCAATCTGTCAGGTCACCGTGCAGCCATCCGTGATCGTGCGGCCAAATATGCCTTGCAGATGATCCGATTGTATCTGATGGGTGGCAATGAAGTGATTTGACCGGTGTGGACGCATGGCGGTCCGGTCTTGCAAATCAGGATTCTGAGAGTTGTCAATGGTGGAAATAAGCGAGCATACCGAGCCCGATCACCCAAGTGGCAACCAGTTGCCACTTGGTTTAATTGATATCCATAGTCACCTGATTCCCGCTATCGACGATGGGTGTATCGATGTGGCTGAATCAGTCGAGTCCATCCATCTTCTTATTCGTGCAGGTTACGTCGGGTCGATTTGCACACCACACATCTGGCCGCAGCAGTTCCCACGCAACACCGCTCCACGTATTGAGGAACTAACACGCGAACTTGACAACCGACTGAACGCCGATGGTGTTGCGTACCAGATTTGGTCCGGTGGCGAGGTGCGGCTTTATGAAGGCATTGTGGATTGGTTGAAAGTGAATGGCGTGCCGACCTTGGCCTGTTCGCCATGTGTTTTGACGGACCTGTGGGATGGCGGCTGGAATCGATGGGTAATTGAGGTGTTCGAGTGGTTGTTGGCAAATCATTACCAGCCGATTTTGGCCCATCCTGAGCGTATGCCGCCTTCCCGGGGTACCTGGCGCATGTTGCAGGATTTAGTGCAAATGGGTGTGTGGTTACAGGGTAATTTCCGGAGTTTTACCGGCGAAGAGGGATACAACGCCGGCCAACTTGTACGCCAATGGGTGTTTGAGCGGCAGTTTAAGTTTATGGCATTGGATGCCCACCGACCCGGGAGTCTTGAGGGGCGATTTGACGGTATGCAGCTAATGGTTGAAGAATGCGGTCAGGCGGTCGTGGATGAGTTGGCAATGTACGCACCGCGGCGGCATATCCTCGGCATGTCGGAATAGCAGCTAGTGTTGGGCCAGCGTCTGGTTGCATCTTGACCTGTAATGTGGACACCATGGTCATCCGATGGGCGTATAATCACATCGTGTTGCTGATTAAGGAATGATGTTAATAGATCGATGAGCTATTCATCACAGATAAGCCGCCGCCAATTCCTGCAAAATACTTTCGCCGGCACAGCCAGCGTTACAATATCCAACTCGCTCCTTCATGTGGCCGATGCCAATACGGTTCAGGCCAAGCGGCCTAATGTCCTGGTCATCATGAGTGATGAGCATAATCGGGATATCTGCGGTTGCTATGGCAACCGTCTGGCGCAGACACCGAATATCGATTCGCTGGCATATAGCGGCGTGACGTTTGAGAACGCATACTGCAATTCTCCCCAGTGTGCGCCATCCCGTTTGTCCTTTACCGCCGGCAAGTACATTCATCATGTTAGTGCATGGAGTAATGAATCTTGGTTGCCAAGTGGGGACATTGTTTCGTTGCCACGTGTTATGAATGGGGCTGGCTACGATTCGATTCTGTGTGGTAAGATGCATTACGATCGGTCACGCCGCTATGGTTTCAAGGATATCACTGGCCTATTTACCAACGATGAAATAAAATCGGGGAAGGGAAGGCGGCCCAAGCCGTCACGATTGAAGGCACGGCCAGTCAGCCCCCGATTTTCCGAAATAGGACCAGGCGACTCTTCGATTGTGATGTCGCATGATCAGCATGTTACACAAGCGGCCACCCGTTTTTTAAAAAACCGAACGGTTGCGGACAAGCCATTTTTTATGCTGGCAGGTTTTTTGGCGCCCCATCCACCTTTCGTTGTTCCAGATAAAGTGTGGGAGAACTATCGTGATGCGGTGGAAAGTCCCTACATTCCGGATGGTTTTTTTGAGTCCTTACCACTTAATTACAAACATCTTCGTGCAAGGATGGGAATGATTGGAGTCGATCCGAAGACGGTCAAACTTGGCCGTGAGATGTACTATGGTTTGACCGAATGGCTCGATACCGAAATTGGCAAGGTGCTTGAGGCACTACGCGAGAATGATCTGGTTGACAATACCGTTGTCATCTACGTCTCGGATCATGGCGAAAACATGGGTGAGCATGGGTTCTGGTTCAAGAAAACAATGTACGAGCAATCTGCAGGTGTGCCTATGATTATTAGTTGGCCGCAACGCTGGCGCGGCGACCAGCGTCGCCACGGCGCATGTTCATTGCTGGATCTGGCGCAAACAATTGTTGAGTTGGGCGGCGGTGCGGCGCCTGGTGACTGGGATGGTGATTCCATGGTGGGATGGATGGATGATCCCCATAAGCCCTGGAAAGATCTGGCGGTTAGCCAGTACTACGGTGGTCATATCGCTTCGGGTTATGCGATGGCACGTCAGGGTCGATACAAGTATGTGTACCATACGGAACCCAACCGTAAAATTGGCGCTGAACGCGAACTGTATGATCTTGTCCATGATCCAATGGAGTTTGAAAACCTGGCTGGCGACCGGGGGCAGCAGGATCGTATTAAGGTGATGCATGATGTCCTAGTCAAGGAACTTGGTGAAGATCCTGACGAGACCGAACAAAGATGCCGGGTCGAACGGCGAAATGGATATCATCATCTATGAGTAAGTCCAAACCCATTTCGAGGCGGCGGTTTCTAGGCAACACCCTTGCTGGCACGGTAGGTGCCACGATGACCCCGCCGTTGGTTAGGACCACACAAGGTAAAGCCCCTTGCGACAAGCCGCCCAATATTCTCTGGATTATGAGCGATGAGCATGACCCCGCGATTACAAGCTGTTATGGCAACCGGATCGTGCGCACGCCAAACATTGATGGATTGGCACAAAATGGCGTGACTTTCGATCGGACTTACTGTAATTCGCCACACTGTGCACCATCACGGTTATCAATGACCTCGGGTAAGTATATTCATCGTGTTAGCGCCTGGAGCAATGGGTCATGGCTGCCCAGTGACGATGTCGTGTCTTTGCCTCGAGTCATGCGATCAGCGGGCTACGATCCGATTCTCTGTGGCAAGATGCATTTCGATCGAACACGGCGATATGGGTACCGCGAACTGATTCCTGATCTGTGGAGCAACAATTACATCAAGAAGGGTTCCGGTAAACGACGCAAGCCCGATGATTTGCGGCCACGACGAGTTAGTAATCGTTTCAAGGAAATCAAGACGGGTGATTCAATCGTCTTTCAGCATGACCGCCAAGTGACGGCTGCTGCTGAGAGATTCATTCAAAATAGAGATCAGGACGACAAGCCGTTCTTCATGGCGGTTGGATATTTGGCACCGCATTTCCCGCTGATTGTTCCACGCGCTTTTTGGAAACCCTATGAAGACAAAGTTGCGATGCCACATATTCCTGATGGGTATCTAGAATCAATGCCATTGAACTACAGGGTGTTACGGTCACGTATGGGGTTGGTCGGTGTTGATGATGATGCCGTGCGGTTTGGTCGGGAAGTCTATTACGGCATGACTCAATGGCTGGATACGGAAATTGGCAAGGTGTTGGAGGTGCTGCGGCAAAGCAAGGTGGCGGATAATACGGTCATTGTCTATACGTCTGATCATGGGGAAAGCCTGGGCGAACATGGTTTGTGGTGGAAAAAGACAATGCACGAGCAGTCGGCACGCGTTCCACTGATAGTCAGTTGGCCGGCCCGATGGCCCGGTGGGCAAAGGCGTACGCAGGCGTGTTCATTACTCGATCTGGTTCAAACGATGCTTGAACTTGGCGGTGCTTCACCGCCTGATGATTGGGATGGGGATTCTATGGCCTCCTGGATGGATGACGCCAACATTGGCTGGAAGGATTTTGCCGTCAGTCAATACTACGGCGGTCATATCGCCTCGGGGTATGCCATGGCCCGCCAGGGAAAATACAAATATGTCTACCACAGCCCACCGGATAAGCGATATTCTGCTGAGCGGGAGTTTTATAATATTGAGTTAGATCCCATGGAACTGATGAATCTGGCCAAACAACCGGGGTACGATGACCACATGCAATCCATGCACGAGGCATTGGTCAAAGAGCTTGGCGAGGACCCAGACGATACTGAGCAGCGGTGCCGCGATGAGCGGGAGAAGGGGTATCTGTCCTCGTGATGGGTTGGCCCCGCCTCTTGGTTGTCCAGTTGATGGTTCTTGGCGTCTGTCAACATGTCGCCGGAGCTGGTCAAGACCATTCCAGCCGCCCCAATATCATCGTTCTGTTAACCGACGATCAGCGCTGGGATACAGTGGGACGGATGGGTAACCCGGTCATTCAAACGCCCAATCTGGATCGCCTTGCGGATCAAGGGACGCTGTTTAGAAATTGTTTCGTGACGTCTGCAGTATGCAGTATCAGTCGCGCCAGTATATTCACTGGTCAACACATGCGCCGCCATGGCATTACCGATTTTGAAGCCCCGTTACCCGAGTCGGCATTTAAAAGAATCTATCCGATGATCCTGCGGCGAGCGGGATATCGTATCGGCTTTATTGGGAAATGGGGGGTTGGCAAGTCGGCGCCGTTACCCAATGATCAGTTTGACTATTGGGATGGCTTTTCTGGACAGGGCAAGTATTTCGATGCATCGGATCCCCAGCGGATCCATCTGACCACTAAAATGACCCGGTCAGCGGTCAGGTTTATTAGAAATAGTGCATCTGATGATCGGCCTTTCTGTCTTTCAGTCAGTTTCAAGGCCCCGCATGCCGAGTGGAAATCCTTTGATCCAAAACTAAAAACACTTTACGAAGATGTTGAACTACCAGTGACCAAAACAGTTACACGGCAGGATTGGGAGTCGATGCCGTGGTTCATATCTACATCTCGCAATTCCACAAAAGCGGTGAATTGGATCAAGGATCGATCGTTATTACAGGATCTGATGCGCCGCTATTACCGCCTGGTGACCGGCGTCGACACGGCTGTGGGTGCGATCCGAACGGCATTGGATTCTGTAGGACTTGCGGACAACACAGTCATCATTTTCACATCAGACAATGGCCTGTTCTTTGGCGAACATGGTCTCAATGGCAAGTGGCTTATGTACGAAGAAGCGATCCGCGTGCCCTTGGTTATTTATGATCCCCGTCCGGATCACCACGAACGGGCCAGCCATGTTGACCAGATGGCGCTCAATATTGATCTAGCTCCAACCATCCTTGAGATTTCTGGTGCTATGCCGGAACCCGCGATGCAAGGCAGGAGCCTTGTTCCGCTACTCAAAGGGTCTGTGACGAACTGGCGCAAAGATTGGTTCTATGAGAATCATCTATCAGTCATTATTCGATCTGAAGGTGTTCGTACAGATAAATGGAAGTACATCCGCTACATTGATCGTGAGCCTGTATACGAAGAACTTTATGACCTGGCGGTTGATCCCCATGAGCGGCATAACCTGGCTGAACGCAGTGCACATCAACAGACTCTTGCAGCCCTTCGAGGAAGATGGGCGCATTATTCCGTGAACTTGAAGTAGTTGGCCGGTTGTCTGAAGATCAGGGCGAGAGTTTCGAATCGCTGGTGTCACGTTCCCGATGAAAGCCTGCTTTGCGTGTGACAGTCGGCGACTCCTGGCTAAAGCGTCGCGTACTCAATCCTCTGTATTGTTCGGGTAACTGCTGTTGAGAGTAGATGCCTCTTTGGGACACGATCGATCTGGTGCAGCCTGCCAGCAGGAAGCAGGCCAAGGTGCCCAGTACGATCAAGTGTCCCCTGCCCATGCCACAAGAGGATCTGAGGGCACGTGGGTGTTCTTGTGGATCGTGGCCGGTATGAATCCCACAAAATTTCCGCCACATGGATCAACTCCAACTTGGAATTTCCCGGCATCGTAGCGGTAGATGTGTTGGACATCAATGATCTGCAGAGATTGCCACGGGTGGTTCTGGGAATGCTCTTGGCATGGCACGCTGAATTTGTCATTCCCAGGGTTGGCGACGACAGGGCAACACGATGTCCCGGTGTCATAATCAAGCATTCAGTGCAACATGTCTTGGCTGCACCATTTAAGGGCCGATATCATTGGTGGTTCAGCGTAATGTTTGCCGAAAAGTACGCATGATGCTGTTTTAACGAGAATCATGGCTCGCCACCGAATTCGCATTTTTGTCCCCGTTGTCGCAGTTGCCCTATGGCTCGGTGCTATTGTCGTGCATTACATGACTGACGCACGCATTTATCACGACACGGTGGCCGCACGCGCAGAACCTGCAACTGATCGGCCGATCGAATTCCAGGAAGATGGGTACGTTACCTCGCGAACCTGCAAAGCCTGTCATCCGTCGCAATACAGCAGTTGGCACGCGTCCTATCATCGGAAGATGACCCAGGTAGCAACGCCAGATGTGATTTTGGCGCCTTTTGGCCAGCCCATCACCAGCAAGGGCAAGATTTATAAATTCATCAAGCGGGGTGCACAGGTCCTGGTGCAGGTTACGGATCCGGGGTCGGCCGCCAAAGGCGACACGGAACCGGATGAGTTGCAGGTTGTCATGACCACCGGATCGCATCATTACCAGGCATTTTGGGTTCCCACGGGAAAAACCCGTAAGATCAAAATGCTGCCGTTCTCTTATCACATAGCTGATCAGAGGTTTTATGATTCCGAGGGTTTTTTCCTTTTTCCACCTGGGATATTTCCATTGCTCTCTGAAGGCCAATGGAATCATACTTGCAGTTATTGTCATGCAACGGGTCCTAAGGCGCGTGTTGATTTTCGTGACCTAGATCAGATGGATACACGGGCTGCTGAGTTTGGGATTGCATGTGAATCGTGTCATGGTCCAGCTGAAGAACATGTCCGTTTTTATCGTAACCCACGCAATCGGTATTTTGCCCATCTAAATGATGCGCCGGGTGTGAGTATTGTTGATCCGAAGGATTTGATGCCCAGATTATCATCCCAGGTTTGTGGTCAGTGTCACGGCATCACATCCGTACCTGATCGCGACCAGTGGAGCCAAGACGGCTTCCGATATCGGCCGGGTGATGATCTGCACAAACTACGGAAGATCACGCGATCGGGCCAGCAGTATTTCTGGCCGGATGGCATGATTCGGGTTTCAGGACGTGAATACAATGGCTTAATCAATACACCTTGTTACACGCACGACGATCCATCCCAGACGATGACCTGTCTGCACTGCCACAAAATGCATCGTGATGCGGATGATATGCGCCCGGTTTTGCAGTGGGCTGATGATCAGTTAAAGATATTCACGGATTCCAGTCATGCAGGTCCGCAATCAAACCAGGCGTGCACTCAATGCCACGAGGTGTATGAGGATCCACAGGCTCTGGTCCAGCACACGCACCACGATCAATCGATTGAATCAGCCAACAATTGTTACAACTGCCATATGCCGCATACGACGTGGGGACTGCTTAAGGCGATTCGTAGCCACACGATTGATTCGCCAAGTGTTTCCACCGAACTTACGACCGGTCGTCCCAATGCATGCAATATTTGCCATCTTGATAAGACGCTGCAGTGGACGGCCGATCACCTTGAGTCGCGGTACAGCATCGTCAGGCCAAAGTTGAACGAAGAACATCAAACCATTGCAGCTTCGGTTCTGGCTGTCACGAAGGGTGACGCCGGGCAAAGGGCTTTGGGTGCATGGCGCATGGGCTGGACGCCGGCACGTGAGGCATCAGGTACTGATTGGATGGCCCCGTTCCTGGCGCAATTGCTTGTGGATCCTTACCATGCAGTGCGGAAGGCGGCATCCAATTCACTGGAAAAATTTCCCCAGTTCGCAGAAACCGGTTTTGATTACATGGGGTCTGCGGACCATCTTGCGGCCGTGCGGCGTCTTGTCGATGATACATGGCTGGCCGAGCGTTCTGGCCGGGTAGGCTGCGGCGATCCAACTGTGCTGATGACGGATCAGGGCCATCTCATGCAGCATGTGTTTGAACATCTGCTTCGCCAACGCGACAATCGGCCGGTCTACCTCAATGAGTAATATATAAGGTGTTTCCTGGCAGAATATAAATAAGGATATCTGGTACCTGTGACTGAACCGGCTACTTC
>CAUZIY010000085.1:0-13622 GCA_963579995.1 Phycisphaerae bacterium | reverse complement strand
ATCAACGCAGTTGCTTGCAGTCCCCGCTAATTCAAACCTTTTTCCAAGGATTTGTCGTGTATGACCCAGGCACCTCAAATACCCAACGCCTCACCTCACGCTGACCTGCGTCTAAGCAAATACAATCCGCTTTCACGAATACTTTTCTTCGACGATTTTGATGAAGGGATCAACGGTTGGTGCGAGTTATGCGGGAACCACGACAACAATCTTGACAACATCAAGCCACGTACCCGCGACCCACGACCCGCCCAACTGAGCAACTGCACTTTTTTTGACATCGGCACACACGGCAGTGTTGATGGCGTTTACGCCCTCAAACTCGCCACCCGGCCACGGGCAAACCACATGGCCCAGCTTATTAAGCGTTTGACCTACGCAAAGCGTGGCCTGGTTCAACTTGAAACCTACTTCACCTATAAGGCTGAGGCCGTCTTCGACAGTGACATCCAAACACCCAAGCAATGGGACGGTAATTACCATCCCGTCGAGGCGATGTTCGGCGAATTTACCATCAGCAATGATGTCAACGATGGACCCGATGGACAGAGATATCACTGTGTTTTGAGGTACGTGAATACCGATCGCCAGGGAAACCTGGTCCACAAGTGGATGTACAAGACCTCGCTGCAGGTCACTACCAAGATGCAACTGGAAGGCGTGCCAACACCCGAAGACTGGCATACGGTCAACCCCGACGACTGGGAAGAGATTCCTGGTGGCAATTTCGCCTTGTGCCACAATGAAGTCCCCACGAAAGTCAACTGGCATTACCTGCGATGGCAGTTCGATACCCAGACCAGGCGTAATGTCGAACTCCAGATCAATGACCGCGTCATGGACCTGAGAAACATTCCGGTCCCCGTCTATGACCACAAGTATTACAGTTGCGACCGCCTGCTAAACTTCATCTTTGATGTGCGCACCTACATGCCGGTGCGGAATTTTCTGTTCCTGGATTCAGTGGTTGTTTCTGTGGATTGGTAGCCATGCTTAGAAGATCGCATACAGCTGTTCTGGAAAAAAACGAGACTTACACGTCCAACTTCAAGACCGAACCCTACGAAGTGGGCTGGGCCAGCGAGGCGATGTGGTTCGTACGAATCACCGAGACAAGCGGCTCCAACGTCAAGTTACGAGCATACGGTCAAATTTCACCCGATGGGTTATATTGGTCAGACAAAAGTGACCGAGCGATGGAAATGGATGACTGCGGGCAAACCCATTTATCATTGCGCGATTTCGGATCGTGGTTGCGGCTCCGTGTTGAGATCGAAGGCGATAAACCCTCGGTCAAATTAATGATTGTTTTGGCACTGAAAGAATAAAATACGGTACACGCTTAATACTGCCCAAGGTATCGAAAACGAGTACGCTCCCGGACCCCTACCATCATCCCAATGCATCCGGATTCGGAATTGCGACACATTGTCTTCACTTAAACGGGAATGTGAACCACGACTTCGCGGATGCATCTTGACCAAACCCATCACCATCTACTTCGCCTTAAACTTTCATAGTAAACCAATGGACACTTGATCGTGTGTCAATAACCAAAAAGGGATAGACTCACAGCCATGTTTACCGATCTACCCCGATACGGCTTAGGCACGGCAGCCCTGGATTGGGAAGATCCGGATATTGACGCACAAAGCGCACAGATGGTACGCCTGGCAATTAAAAATGACATGCACTTGATTGACACATCTCCACTGTACGGCCTGGGCCGTGCAGAAGGTGTGATGGGCCATGCATTACAAGGTATCCCACGATGTGATTATTTGCTCTCCACCAAAACAGGGTACATCGCAAACACCAAAACAATGACCGCGATGAAAACAGCGGACCCCCGGACCAAGCGGTATCCACCTAGAGATTACTCGTCAGATCACACCAGAAAATCGATTGAACGCAGCCTGCTTGAACTCGGCGAAAATTATCTTGACATCGTGTTCATTCACGACCCAACGGCTGGAGACCTGCATCAACTCAAAAACGCTACTATACCCACACTGGAAAAACTAAGACAAGAAAAATTGGTCCGAAAGGTTGGGATCGGCCTGCGCGATGTGGATGATGCCAGGGCAATTCTTGACGGGTTGGAGATTGACATCCTCATGATCGCCGGGCAACACACAATCCTTATCCAGGCAGCCGACTTGTTACTTGCGCATTGCGCCGCCAAAAATCTCCCCGTCATCTTGGCAGGGCCCATGAACAGCGGGATCCTGGCAAATCCCAATCAACCTGCACCGCGATTTGACTATCAACCTGCAGCACAGGAATGGATCACAAGAACAAACCAGATTGCAGACCTCTGCCAGGACCATGGTGTGCCGTTGCGAGCGGCAGCACTGCAGTTCCCCCTGCAAGATGACCGCATCCGTACAGTGATGACAGGACCAGCTACCATGGCTGAACTGGAGGACACTGACAGGTTGAAAAAATTCCCAATTCCCAATGACCTGTGGAATGCATTGCAGGAGATGTCGCCATGACCCCACCCATACAAGCTGCCACATCCCATAACACCGGGATCTATCCACCACGTACGCATTTGTTTCTCGATGATTTTCACATTAACCGCATGACGGGTTTGAAGCGTGTCACGACTCGACCACAGCACGTCACCGACGGACCGGTCATTGAACCGGAAAAGCCATGGGAGGGGCAGGGCCTGATCAGCCGTAATGGTATTATTTATGACCCTGCTGAAAAGATTTTCAAAAGCTGGTATCCCTGCTATGACATGAATCTGCCGAACATGACCGCTCACGCCAAGCGGCGGTGGGCGTACGCGACTAGCGAAGACGGCCTTGCTTGGGAGCGGCCCAACCTCGGCCTTGTTGAATTCGAGGGGTCGTCCGACAACAACCTAATTCGCTTCGAGAACGTGGAGCAGTTCGAGGTCTCGAGTCTGCTCTGGAACGTCGTCAAGGACGAGCGAGAACCGGACCCGACCAAGCGCTACAAGGCTATTGGTGTGACCCGACACCCGGTGCGTTCGGGCGAGATCACGTGGACCTGCCCCAACGGTGAAGACGAGTGGTACGAGAACGTCGGCCGCCACATTGGCTGCGGCTTGTTCGTTGGCTATTCATCGGATGGCTTGCGCTGGACCATGAAAGAGGGCTGGGCCGGGTCCGGTGCGCTGATCATGGACGGCTCGATCCTGCATGGCTGGGACGATCGCATCCGGCAATGGGTGCTCTGGCAACGACCTCGTATTATGCCTAAATACCGGGTATTTGGCGTCAGTTTCTCCCGGGATTTCGAGGATTGGACCTTTCCCGAGTTTGGGTTGGTGCCTGATGAGCACGACCCGCCGCAGATCGAGTTCGACGGCCTGAGCAGCATCAACTCGCCTGACGGTGGGTACATCGGTCTGCTGGCGGCGTCGGGCTACGACGGCGAGGGCTTCGGCTCGCATAAAGAATTACCACAACTGGTCTACAGCCGCGACGCAAAGGTGTGGACGCGCGTCTGCCGCGAACCAATCATCAGTCCGCAACCTGGCCGGCCAACGTGGAATGATGGCGTGATCTGTCCGTTTAATCCGATCCAGGTTGGTGATGAGATCTTCATCTTCTACTACGGCAAGAACGCCGGACACATGTGGGGCGAACCAGCCCGTGATGGCAAACGGATGACACGCTCGGCCATTGGCCTGACCAAACTGCCACGTGATCGCTGGGTAAGCGTAACGCCGCAATCTGGTGAAGGTGAACTGACCACCTCCCTGATCAGTGTCGCCCATAATAGACTTCATGTAAATGCCAACGCGACTGCAGGATCATTGGCTGTCGAAGTGATCGACTGCCAAACAGGCAAACATGCTCCTGGATTCTCCCTGGCCGACTGTGATCCAATGACCACCGATTCGCTCGATCACCTGGTCACATGGAACGGACAAGATGATCTTACGCCACTGATCGGAAGTGCACGCAGGCAGCCCTCGGTTGGACGCGGACTTGTCTTCCGTTTTGTTTTGAACCGCGCGGACTTATACTCGTTTTCGTGTTAAAAGGACACTAGGACTTGTGAAACATCCTTTATAATGACCTCCTCACCCCGGCTTGGAATGGAACGTAACACCGCCATAACTGAACATCCAGACAACTAGATTCGAGGTTAAACAATGACGCAACCCTTCAATACCTTCTACACATTTGATCTGAGTGACCCAACCCGCTACCACCACAAGACGATTGATGCCGATTATTTCGACTGGCTGCTGTCCTTGCTGGCCGGAACCGGGTTGACATTGCTGTTCCGAGCAAATGTTGCCGGCCGCTGTTACTACCGCAGTCAATTGATGTCCTCCTTTGACCGGGCAAGTATCAACCATGAAAATCCAGATGCACAACTCTGGCAACGCATACCTGACATGATGGATACATGCGATCCACTGGCCGAGGCGGTGCGAGCAGCACGAAGACACAACGTACCGATCTGGATCTGGTGGAACTGGAACGAGTGGCAAAATGTCCGTCGCGACTGGCTCGACCTGAATGATCGCGTCTGGTACGACAACCCGCGCAAGTACTGGTGTTCACGCGATGGTTCTCGCTTTTACTGCGGCGCGCCAGATTGGGGCGATGGCGAAGTAAGGAACCGGATGCTGGGGCTGGCCCAGGAAACGCTCGATTATGGCGTGGATGGTTTATATCTATCAATGCGTTCTCATAGCTGGTGGCCCTGTTTCCCAAGTCCAGGCTGGGATACGCACCTTGAACCGTTCGGCTTTAATGACTCGGTCATTAACACGTATAAACAGCGCCATGGTGTTGACATCCGCTATGACGACTACGACGAGGAAGAATGGTTGCGGATTAAAGGCGAGCAGTTCTCAACCATGATCGCTCTAACCGGAGCCAAGGTTCATGGCGCCGGCAAGCACTTCATCCTTGGCACTGAACCGGATCGGTACAGCCTGATGTGCGGATTCGGAAAAGCTCCAACACATACGGATGTGATTGCACCGCATCTCAAGCTATATAAAGACTGGGAGCGGTGGACGGCCGAGGGGAGCATTGACGGCTTATGTGCAGAAGCATCCTGTCCCCCGGAACTCAAAATTGAAGGCGGTGATATTTCACTGTTCCAGGAAACGCTGCCTGAAAAATTCCCACTTTACACATGGCTTGATACTGCACGCTGGATTAATCGAGGTGGTGGACCATTCAGCTTGCTCAACTGGGATCCACACACACCAGAAGATGTGATTAAGCAAATTGAGTTCGGGCGCACTGCGGGTGCTGCCGGCGTGTTTCTCCACACCCTCTATCACTTCACGGCATGTGATACACACGGCAAGGAAATAGGCGGGTATGGTGTCCTCCCGAGACTCGAATATTTCGATGCGATTCGCAAATGGCATCAAAGGACACGGGGGTAAACTAACCCACTGGCGGCGGTATTACCGTGACTTCAAGCTCTTCAATCACCACCTCCTTGGCATCAAGGGGCTCGAGCTTGCCTAGGGTGATACCCAGTGTGTTCAACCCACGACGTGCCGGTGGAGCGGCCAGTTTGAACCATAAAGAGGCATAGGGGGCCATCTGCTTGCCACGCGCCTGGGTGCGACCATCATTGTGCCAGACCTTTTGAATCAGCTGCCTTGGAATGTCAATGCCATTGACATTGACATCAAGTTCGTCGGGCCAACGCCATGCGAACTCAGGGCCACTGACATCGTCCGCAGGACCGATCACGGTCTTTCCACCGATCTCCTCCAAAGGTGAAAGACCAAAGAGGCGGGCAACAAGGTAGGCACCTCCGGTCGCAGCAATATCTTCCGGCAACTGAAACTGATACACACCACTTGCACCTTCTTTTCTCGGTAGAACAACACGATATGAATCTTCAAAAAGTTCGTAGGAAAGTTCATCCTTAAGGTCCAGTGACCGAAAGTAATATTTTCGTGGAGCCTTATCTAGCAAAGAGGGATCATGCAGCTGCCGCAAGCAGTGCAGTGACCGTGGATAATCCACCTCCGAGGTATTCACGACCCTGCAAGCGGACCACGGACCATGGGTAACACCCGACGGTCCCCTGCCACCACGGATATCCCAGTGAAATTGCCAGTTGAAAACTGAAATGCCGTCAGCACCCCCACCGTACATTCCCTTGGCCAAAGCCCGCACATGATCCGGACTAATGAGTGTGATGTCTTGCCCTGTCCACAGGGTGGGTTGTAGCATCGGAAAATATTTACACTGGGATTGACGGCACAATGCACTGAATGCCTCATGATCCATTGCCGGATCACTTGTGTGGGTGTTGCCTGGACAAATATGATCGACCAGATCATCGCCTATCCAAGTGGCCACGTCTGCGCCGTAGTGATTGCACTGGCCAAGATGTGGCCAAACAATTGCATTCAGTTGTAGCCTCCTGCCACCGGTACGAGTTTGATCATCCAGCACATCACGAATCTGGCGTACGAAATCCGTCAGAATTACATGACGGTCAACCTTCGTGTCCTTGGGGAAATAGGCAAGTCCACGCGTGAAATTGAGTGTAATACCATCAATATCAAATCGACTTGACAGCTCTCGGATGAGGTCTGCGTGATAATCCCTTACCCCCTGATGACTGTAATCCAATGTCTGACGCGTCTTCCTGTCCGGATTGCAGAATTCTGGATGGCGGCCGATGAAACCACTCTCTGCAATACTTCTCTTCCTGTGCCAGTCGGTCAGACGAAGCTTGCAGAAGAACTTCATCCCACGCTTGTGGGCCTGATCAATCATGATCTCCAGGGGCTGAACACCTGACTCAACCAGTGATTGAAACTTGTTGTTGGACCAATATTCAAATTCCGGGTGGTCTGGAACAAACAGGCCCGGCTTGAGCGCTCCGGCGGAAAACGTCAGCTGGGAGTAGATATCGATACCGTTATCAGCAAAATCGTTCATGTGCTGTCTAAACTGATCCGCGGTTACCGGCTCCCATGTGTTGTAAGCGTGCAGGCCCGTGTCCGCAAAATATATCAACCGGTCATTTCCGCGTAGCGTATATGGTGAAGGCATAAATAAACCAGTCCGTTCCTAAATAAAACCCTATTTAATTCGATGGTACATACGTTGCGTCATCTTCAAACGGAAACATAGGACAACGACGATTTCGGTAAGTCACAGCAGACAGATCCATGGTCGTTGCACCGGGTGTATTAACCAGAACAAACTGCTTGGCCACCGCCCTGTAAGCAGCGCGAGGTGCAATGGTGGCCTTCACGATAATCAGCTTTTTTTGCGCCGGGTCAATGCCAAGACTTACAACTTGTTGCAGGCTCATGGGGGCCATACGCAGACTTGTCAATACCACGGTGTGTTGTTCAGGCGTTTGGATAACTGCGGTAAGGCCCTGGTAATTGTCGCTTCGTCCACCATGCCTGGGCTGTGGTTCGTAGAAGTATCCATCCGACAGTGTTCGAACGTGGCCCTGAATTAATACCGGGCGGCCATGACGATTGTCCGTCTTGGCCCCAACCTTTAATTGCACCTTTGAACCGACACCCGCATCGGCACACTGTGCCGCTGCCTGCGGATCAAATAGCACCACGAGTGCGTTGGACAAACCCTGGCGTATGATCTCATCGAATAAAATAGTGGAGTCACCGGGAGCACCACCAGAAACATTGTCGCCTACATCACTGATCACCACTGGCACCTGCGTGCTTGCG
The DNA here is from genome assembly GCA_963579995.1 of Phycisphaerae bacterium. GTDB lineage: Bacteria > Planctomycetota > Phycisphaerae > Phycisphaerales > Phycisphaeraceae > UBA6626. The sequence continues at coordinate 5,935 of CAUZIY010000085.1, read as the reverse complement.
GCCGCTTCCCGAATGCCTTGTTCTACAGACGGCAGATCACCGACAAATTCCCCTCGTCGATCCCACACGCGTTTTGCCAACCAGCAAGCCGCATCCCGCGCAACCTGCTCATCGCCGTCGGCCACGGTGACCACCGATGTCCCCATGTCAACCACATCAGCCTGACGGTAGGCATAGCCAATGCTGGCAGACACAATCCCCTGCCGCTCGATCACGGCTTGGGTATCGCGCAGATTCTCAGCCGCCGGTTCTTGGTTCGTATCGTGCTTGAGAACCAGCATCAACATCGGGAGGGTCTCAAGCACCTGCACCGGTTTGATCTCCCCACGTACGGTACGCGTAATGATCCCTGCAGCATCGACGCCACGGTCCCGCTGATCCACATGCGGTGTCGTGCGGTACATCACCGTTGCAGTGGTCCCCGAGATCATGCGCGACGACACATTGGCGTGCAGATCCAGTGTCATGACAATGGGCAGATCCGGCCCAACTTGCTGGCGAACCTGCGTCACAACTGCACCGTCAACATCCGGCTCATTCAGTGCAACTGTTGAACCATGCAAAGCCAACAGGATGCCATCCAGATCCCCGGCATCTTTTATACCATTGACGATATCAGCCACAAACTCATGGAAAGTCTTGGGCTCCAGCGGCCCTGACGGAACGGCCACCGCTGCGAAGATTGGAACCGGCTCAAATCCGAACTTCCGGGCGCCGTCCAGAAACCCGCCAAGTTCGTGATGTGTTCCGGACCATCGACCAATGAGATCCGGACCGATGTCAAGACTCGTGTCGACAAAGTGTTGGCGCGTGGTCGTACTATCCATAAAGGTGTTGGATTCATGCAGCAAGCCAATAATCCCGATCCGCATGTCCGCCATCATGAACTCACACCGTGCGAATTATAATTTCCGTGCTCCAATCGCGTTGCGTTCTCACTGACAAACACTAGGCCAGTTTGCGAAGTTGCTCATCCAAAATGTGTGCTTCCCGCTCTGCACCGGCAAGCTGATCGCGTGTCTGCTGTACGAGGTGCGACGGGGCCTTGTCGACATACCCCTTATTGCCCAGGCGACCCTGCAATGTCTTGATGCTTTTACGGATATCCTTGATTTTGTTTTCCAATCGATTCCGTTCGGTCTCCCGTCCAACCTCGGTTTCACCTTCGCGGTAAACCCGGATTTGATGGTCACCGATCTGGGTTGTGCCGATCAATGACAGGCCTTCAAGATCGTCTTTCATCTTTGGTCCCACAGGGCCGGTGACAGCGTTCGCCAAAATCTTTAAGTAGTGATCGTGGCGTCGCAGTAATGCTGCGGTTTGGTCATCCACTTGAGCACAATAGGTGACTGTTTGGCGTGGTGGAATCTGGTGGCTTGTCCGGACCTCTCGAATTGCACCAACCCATGATTGCAATGATTTAAACTCCGCATCGATTTCCGGATCAATCAACGACTCGTGAGCTATTGGCCAATCAGCTCGAATCAACAACTTACCTCCCGGAACAATCACACCCTTAAGTCCACGTTCGGGCGCCACTTCATTGAGACGCCGCCACAACTTTTCGCTGATAAACGGCATGATCGGGTGTAGGAGCCTGAGAACCACGTCCAGGCTCGTGGCCAAAACCTGCTGCTGCCCGGGAGAATGACGTACCGTCGGCTTCACTGCTTCAATGTACCAATCACAAAAATCGCGCCAGAAGAAGTCGTAAAGTCCCTGCGCATATTGGCTGAACTCGAAGTTTTTCAGTGCGTGGTTGGCATCGCGGACAGCCGTGGCCAATCTAGACACCATCCAACGATCAATAAACTCCGGGTCCCCAGTGGACGCATCTGATGATTTCGTGGCACCGGCAGGATCTTCATCTTTAAAATTTGACAATGTGAACCGAGCTGCGTTCCAAAGCTTGTTGGCGAAATTGCGCCCTATATCAAATTTATCACTGCTATTGCGACCGGTCTTGGAATCCCGACTGACCGGCAGACGCACATCCTGTGTATGGGTGGTCATTTGAGCAAGTGTAAAACGCATGGCGTCCGCCCCATGGGTGTGAATTATGTCCAGGGGGTCCACCCCATTGCCCAATGACTTGCTCATCTTCCGACCCTCACCATCTTGAATCATGGCATGTATAAACACGTCGGTAAAAGGCAAGCGGTCAAGAAAATATAGATTCATCATCACCATTCGCGATACCCACAGGGTGATGATTTCACGTGCAGTGCATAACACATTACCGGGATTCCATGTATCAAGCTCTGGCGTGTCTTGCGGCCAACCCATTGTCGACATCGGCCACAACCCCGAACTGAACCATGTATCCAACACATCGGGGTCACGAACAAACGTATTGGCTTCGAGGGCTTCAATCAGTTTCATATCGTCTTCACGCAGACACACATAGACCACTGATTGTTCCTGATCCTCACAAACGGATACGCCCACCATACCCTCAAGTCCCTGTGCAAACTGCGCCGCCTGATCGCCTGTGCCCGACCAAACCGGGATCTGGTGTCCCCACCACAATTGACGGCTGATGCACCAGTCGCGAATGTTCTGGTGCCAGGCCTCAAATGTCTTGGCATAACGTGGTGGCGAAAAATGAAGCTGACCCGACCATGGAACAGACGATCCATGCTCGTTGCCAACACTCACCAAGCTCTTGTCTTTTGCCAAAGCACGTAAAGCCGCCCCGGCGAGGCGGTCATCGGTAACTTTCACATACCACTGATCACTTAAGTACGGTTCAATTGGGACATGGCTGCGATAACTGTGACCAACCGAGTGCCGGTACGCTCTGGTATCCTCCAGCAAACCGTTCTCTTCGAACCACTGCACCACTGCCCTGCGGGCCTTGTCACGATCAAGTCCCAGCAAAAATCGTGCATTACCCTGCGCGAAATCCTCCTCCGGCCAGCCGTACTGGTCACTGATTGAGCCATCAGGTGCCATCACATTGATCACCGGCAGATCAAACCGCTGACCTATTTCATAGTCGTTGGGATCATGCGCAGGCGTGACCTTCAGGAAGCCGGACGAATACCGGGCCTTCTCATTACCCCCTTGGTCAGGTAACACCACGTAGTCGTCTTCAATGACCGGCACCAGGCGATTCACGATCGGCAGGCGAACCTTCTTGCCCCGCAGCTCTTCAGCTCGTGGGTCTTTGGGATTAACCGCTACTGCCATATCACCCAACATGGTTTCCGGCCGGGTTGTGGCAACCGTGACAAAACCGCTGCCGTCTTCCAATGGATATTTCAGATACCAGAAGTAACCGTCTATCTCCTCCATTTCCACTTCATCATCAGCCAATGCCGTCTGCGTCGCCGGATCCCAGTTCACCAAACGTTTGCCTCGATACACAAGACCGTCTTCAAACAACTGGAAAAAAGCTTCGCGCACAGCCTTGGCGCAGATTGGATCCATGGTGAACCGTTGGCGGGTCCAATCACACGAGCAGCCCATCGCCTTGAGCTGTTCGGTGATCTGCTTTTCATATTCGTCTTTCCACGCCTGAATCTTGGCAACAAACTCTTCGCGTCCAAAATCCGTCCGCTTCCTGCCCTCCTCTTCAATCACGCGCTTTTCCACAACAGTCTGCGTAGCAATCCCCGCATGGTCGGTTCCCGGCATCCACAGCGTGTTGTCGCCACACATGCGCCGCCAACGGATGAGAATATCCTGCAATGTATTGTTAAGCGCATGGCCCATGTGCAACGCGGCCGTCACATTGGGTGGAGGTATGACAATGCAGTAGGGATTGGATCGGTCCGCATCGGCTGGATCAGCGCCAAAGGCGTTGGCGTCCGACCAGACGAGAGCCATTTCGCCTTCCACATCAGATGGCTGATAAGTCTTGGCTAGTTCAATTGTCCCGGTCATAATAAAACCACTCTATCTCAATTCATGATTTATGTATTGGTTCTAGGCCAGCAATGCAACCGTGGCCACCCCCTGTATGGCCAGGCAAATATCATGCGGGCGCCCCATGGTACACGGCGGCATGGTGAACGGGTGGGGGTCATCCCCTCAGCTAACAGCGACGCTGAAGATGTGTTCACTGGCTTGTTTCATCACTGCAACAACATATATAAAGTTCGTAACAAAAATGCAGGGCTTCATGCAGAGGCCTTTGCACGACAAACATTCTACCCGACCGGATGATTGCAACCAGATCCCGTCTGCTAGACTGGCAGCCCCTGGGCCCTGCCAGCCATCATGCAACCCGCTTGAAAGATCAATGTCTATGAGACAGGCGGAACACGGCGGACACAAAACACCGGTGACAACAGACTGCTCGCCCGACTTCCTGCTGTTCGCCAATAGGTGCATCTGATTCGCAGCACACCCGGCCCCGCATCGCCAACGACCGCGAACGCATCGACCTCTTCCACGGGATTCCGCAGTTCGTCTGGCGCAAGCAGAAATAATTTCTCAGCCTGCTGAGGCAGGATTCCCCGCACCGAGATCCATGGAAAGGAACCGGTCAGAACCGAGCGCCTTGCCAGCCTCTTTAAACTGGTCCCGGATGTGGTCGTCCATGGTGAAGTAGAAAACCTGCCATCCTTGCCGGGTCAATTCGACCACGTACTCGATCATCCGGGGCCGGCGTTCCCAGTCGGAATGCTGGAAGGCATCGTCAAGAAGGAGAAAAGCAGGCTCACCCCCCAAGGCAATCGATGCGAACCCGAATCGTAAGGCCAGGCAGATCTGCTCACGTACACCTGTGCTCAGTTTCCCCAGAGAGTAGCTGTTTCCCTTACGATCACTAAGTTGAAGGCCCTCTTCTTCAACAAAATGAATCGACTCGTAACGGTCACCTGTTAGCGCTGACAGTGGACTTCTCAACGCATCTCTTTCGAGGCCCTGTTCAATCCACTCATTTTCTTTCTGTTTGAGTTCCTCTAGTACTTTCCATAACCCGATCTTAGCCAGGATTTCGGCAGTACATTTCCTGTATTCCCTAAGTGTTGACTCTTTTAAATCCTGCAGGGCCTCCAGTAGTTGGTCCCATGCCGCACTAGAACTCTTCCCTGCCATATTGCTTATCTCCTCTCGAAGTTCGAGAAGATTATCTTCTTCTCTCTGGATCGAACTTTCAAGTTCACTAATCTTCCGGGATAAATCATTGAACCGGCCGACATCCCAGGGAACACCCGGGTCTTCTTCAAGATCGAGCCTGGGTTCCACACTGAGTTTCTCCAGCTTCCGGTCACAACCCTTGATCTCCGATTCGATTTTATTAACTTCTCTTTTCCTCTTATCCAGGACTTTTTCCCACTTACTTGGTTCAAGATCCTTATCGCCAACCTTACTGAAAAAGTCCTTAATCTCTTCGCCTAGTTCTCTGACCTCTTTCTTTTCATCTTCCAGGTTCTTCACCTGGCTCTCGATCTTCACTATCTCCCTATCGAGTTTTTTCTCCTTCACTGACAAATGGAGGGGATCATCAAGAGGTTCATCAAAGAACTTCTGATACGTTTGACTCGCCCTTTTAATCGTAAGCTCTGCCTTGGCTGCTGCTGGCGTCGCCCTGGTCAATTTAACCAAGTAAATCAAAATAGCCCCCAGGCCCAGGATTGCGACTGAACTCAGAAGCCAACGCTGGCCCACGAATCCAAAAATAAAAGAGGAAAGAAACAAGACGCCAACAGTAATCATCCAGCCGATCCCCGGCTCCTTGACATCACCACTGTCCTCAATTCCATCCCAGCTTTGCCGTGCCTCGACACACCAATCACGCATTCCGATAGTAGCCGACAGATCTCCCATCTCTTCTTGCAGGGCTAATACCCTTTGTTCTTTCCTGCGATACCTTTCGATATCCGCTTCCATCTTCCCCAGATTAGACAAGTTAACTAAATTTGAGCTTTTATCCTTAAGCTCGTTACGCTTTTTACGCAGCAGGTGGGACTCATGTTTCTTGGCT
>CAUZIY010000084.1:0-13623 GCA_963579995.1 Phycisphaerae bacterium | reverse complement strand
CATGCTGCAAAGGCAAGACCGTTCCCACAAACCACCGCTGATTCGGCACCGCGATCGGCGAGCCAACGTAGTCCGACAATCACCAGGCCATAGCTGATACCTGAAATAAGCGCCAGCCAGTTTCCGGTTGTGATATATGGTGACAAGGGCGTCGCTTTAGAGGGCATCACAAAGAGCATGGCAAGTCCAGCGATAAACACTGGCAGCGTGACCCAATCATGGCGTGCCAGCCTTTCTCGCAGAAAAATGGGCGAGATCATCAGGATCCATAGGGGTGCGCTTGATTGGATAAAGGTGGAATGGGCCGCGGTCGTGGCCTTGTTCGCCAGAACAAAACAGACAACGGTTGTACCCAGTGCGGTACCGACCAGGAAGCTGCGCCAGGACCAATGGCGGCGGGCATTAGGGATCAGGCAGAGAAAGAAAATAGCGGCAAAAGCGCTTCGAAAACCGGCAATCGTCCAGCCATCCAGTTGGCATGTTTTGATTCCCACACCACCGAGTGAAAACAGCAAGGTTCCGCAAAGGATGAGAATAATGCCTCGTCTAGAGGTCGTCACTTGCTATACGCCTCAATAGATTGGTCCTTGGCGGGTAAAGTTTTGAAGTGGTCCAGCACAACCCTCTCCAATGCCGATTCGTCGTCAGTCAACTTTTTTGATTCGCACGGACTTAAACTGCATCGCTTGTTGGTTGGGAATATTAACTACTCGCAACCATAGTTTAGTTGGCCCAGATTGGAGTTTGACTCGCCCGAACGTTAATGTCGCCCATCGTTTTTCGTACGCCACCTGACGACGCATACGATCGGGGCTGGGAATGGGTCGTGGATCATATGCTTCGCGCAGAGTGGTTGTCAGCTGATGATGACCGATATCAATTTGAAGGGTGGCTCCCACATCATCGATTTTACATGTGTAAAGTAAGCCAACCTCATAAGTTCCTGGCTTGACTACATCAATTGTCCATGAGATGGATTCGGCGTTAGAAGGCCATTCTACGATCCAATCGTGGTTCCAGCCTGGCGCACGTCCGCTGAATTTCAGGCCTTTAGATCGCTGTCCCTGTGTGGAGGGAAGATCGACGGTCGGTACTTCGGTATAGCCGATTGGGATAGGTGTTCTGCCAGTGAGGTTTTGGGTCACATCTTTAAACCAAGCCTGGTAAGCTATAATCAACTCGGTGGTTCTTGCCGGTTCAATGTCCGCTATGTTTTCAGACTGGCCAGGATCGCTAATCATGTCAAAGAGTTGATTGTCGTGTCCGGAATTGATCAGTCGATACCTTTCTGTGCGCACGGAATAAGGCGTCATCCCCCGGATCCCTTCTCGTGCGTAGAAAGAAAAGATCATTCTTTTCGGCCATGAATCAGTCTTCCCGGTTAGTAACGGTACTAGACTTATTCCATCGAGCGGTAGCGTCTTCGGTTTGGAAATACCGCATAGCTCGGCAATGGTCGGCAGAATATCAATATCTGCCGCCAATGCTCGAACCCGGGTTCCTGGACGGATCTTGCCTGGCCATCGGACAAAGAGGGGCGAGCGTACCCCACCTTCGGCTAGTTGTTTTTTTTTGCCGCGAAGGCCGGCATTAAATCGTGAACTGAACGGACCATTGTCCGTCAGGAACATGACCACGGTATTATCTTTAATGGACAGCTGGTGGAGCAGGTCGAGGATGCGGCCCACATTATCATCAATGTTTTCGCACATTCCATAGATGCCAGCGTGCATGTCATCCAGACCACGTTGTTTGTACTTTTGAAAGTAGCGGTCTGGAACCTGAATGGGGACGTGGGGGGCGTTGTAAGGTATATAGCAGAAGAATGGTTGGTCTTGATTTCGCTTGATGAATTCAAGGGCGCTGTTAGTCAGCACGTCGGTTATGTAACCTTTTGTTTTAATGGTTTGGTTATTGTGGGCAAGATTGGTATCGAAGTAATTGCTCCAATGCCCGGCGCTAAAACCTAGAAACTCATCAAACCCCTGTCCGGGAGGGGTGTAAGGGAAGTGTGTTCCGTTGTGCCATTTCCCGAAACAGCCAGTCACATAACCGGCTGACTTAAGCATTTCGGCGATTGTGATCTCTTCACTTCGAATCGTATCGAGTCCTGGTCGCAGGCCGATGATGCCAGTACGTGGATGGTACCGGCCGGTCAATAGGCTTGCCCGGGTGGTCGCGCATACCGGACTGACGTAAAACCGTGCGAAACGAGCACCCGAAAGGGCAAGTTGGTCGAGCACGGGCGTGTCGATCATCGCGTTTCCGTGGAGGCTAAGGTCACCCCATCCTTGGTCATCGGTCATGATCAGGATGATGTTCGGACGTGGTGTGGGGTGACCATTGCCTGGTGTACTTCCCGCTTTAGCAGGGATCACGAAGCCACAGAGTCCGAGGATGGCGATAAGTAGAGAGGCCAGTTTCACGATAGGTTTTTTTGGCTTAATAGTTATGTATGGTCCAAGCATTTCAACACGAAAAATAAATCTTTTTTAAACCTTCAATCATACACAAATGATTTGAAACCTTAGTTATTGTGACGAGAATGATCGTTCTGCCTTTCGCCGCCTGCCCATTGCCCGATGGATGTGGTCCATGACCCATTACTGATTTTGGGCGGGTACCATATCTGAAGGTTTTGCCACCCATCTAAACCCACGGTATTATGTCTACCAATGCTATGGCTAGGTGTGGATGGTGGTTGTACCACATTGACTCGCGCATGGCCTTACAAGGCGACCAGGAGATCGAAATAAGATGTCAGAGGTGCCCCCCACCCTCTACGAAGGGATGTTTCTTCTCAATCAGCAGGCTGTGGCTTCGGACTTTGCCGATTGCGTGAATTTCATGAAGCAAATCTTTGAGCGAGCCGAGGCTGAACTGGTTGTGATGCGTAAGTGGGACGAGCGTAAGCTTGCTTATCCGATTGCCGGCCAAAAGCGAGGATTTTACATATTGGCGTATTTTCGGGCACAGGGCGAGGCAATCGTTGGCATCGAACGCGATTGCAACCTGTCCGAACAGGTCTTGCGATGCATGATCCTGCGAGCTGATTATGTGGGCCAGACAGAATTGGATCTGGCTGCCAAAGATGCGGATTTGTCGTTGGAAACACAATTGCGTGGAGCAGGCGATGATGAGGGTGAAACGGAAGTCAAAGTTGCAGCAGTCGCTGAAGCTGGCCCCGTAGACTCTCAGGCGACTTCTGGGGAAGAGCCTGAAACGGAAGTCAAAGTTGCAGCAGTCGCCGAAGCTGGCCCCGTAGACTCTCAGGCGACTTCTGGGGAAGAGCCTGAAACGGAAAAATCAGATTGAGTTGACAACCCATGGCTGCAGTTTAGTTGCGAAAGTAGCGGAGACCTTCATCTATGCCAAATCTCAATCGTGTGATATTGATGGGGAATTTAACCCGAGATCCAGAGCTACGGTATCTGCCCAACAATACGGCGGTCGTAAACTTTGCAATTGCAATGAACCGCCGGTGGCGTAGTCAGGATGGCGAACAACGCGAAGAAACCACTTTTGTTGACTGTAGTGCGTTCAGTCGAACCGCCGAAGTGATCAACCAGTACCTCAAAAAAGGGCGCCCGATATGTATTGAAGGCCGTTTGCGGCAGGAGCGTTGGCAGGACAAGGAAAGTGGTGCCAACCGTTCGAAGCTCTCGGTTGTGGTCGAATCCTTTGAGTTCCTGGATTCACGGGGTGGAGATGCGGCTAGTGGTTCTGATGTGGGAGCTGGGAGCAATGGCGAAAGCCAGTCGTATGCAAAATCAGGTGCTTCAGTTGGCGCTGAGATGCAAACAACACCGCATGAGGCTCTAGGCGAGGCGGATATCCCATTTTAAGCGACCTCAAGGTGGCTGCACCTGTAGCGAGGATGTTGTGAAACAAACCAAACTTCTACTGACAACCAATGTAGACAACCTTGGCATCGTCGGTGATGTCGTATCCGTCAAGCCAGGTTTTGCCCGGAATTATCTGGTTCCACGCGGGATGGCAACGGATCCCACGGACGGCAATATCGCACGGCTGGCTGCAGAGCGGCAGCGTGTCGAGCAGCAGTTGTCTGAGAAGCGGGTCGTTCAGGAACAGATCCTTGGAAAAATCGAGGGCCATGAAATCACATTACAGCGAACTGCCAATGAGCAGGGCGCTCTTTTTGGTGGTGTGACTCAGCATGACATCGCAGAAATTCTTCGGGCTGATGGATTCGATATCGATGATCGTGCTGTACGCATTGGTGATACAATCAAGCGGCTTGATACCTACGACATTCCAGTCATTCTCGGCGACAACCTAAAGACCGAAATCAAAGTCTGGGTTGTATCCGATAAGCCTACTGAAGCACTTGAATCAGAGACCGCTGTCGCTGAGGGATCGGATGATACGACAGGTTCCGGGTCCGATGAATCAGCCTCTCAAGAGGATTGATGCATTGGCAAGTCCGCTTAGTTCATTTCTTGTCTGAACCACAGCTTAACTAGCTTTCGTGGAAGTTGGCATGTTCCTGTGGACTGGATGAAATCCCAAACCGTGATGGAGGAGGTTTCTTCATGAAGATCAATACGTGGTTTTTCTTGGTGGCGTGGGCGGTGGTTCTGATGGTGGGACTGGCGAGGGATATACCGCTCGCTTGGGCGGCAGAGAACAAGGCCGATTCCGACGGAAAGATGTCGTCCGATACGGTTGAGCAATATCACGGTGATGTCCGCAGGCAATATGGGCAACACGATGGAGTACGCCGAAAATACTTGATGAGTCCACGTTCTCTTGGCGGTGTGGCGGGCTCTTCTGCGGAAAAACGCATTTTAAAATTTTTAAAACAGGAAATGCCCTACATACTGGAATATATGGAAAAGCTTAAGGCTAAAAATACAGACGAAGCAATTACCTTGCTGGCGGAGTATGAGGAGGATTTGTTTCCGTGGGTTTTGGAACTCATTGAGATCAAGCGCGGATCCCCAGCGGCCTATGAATTGGAAAAACAGATCATCGAACTTGACTTCAAGTCCGAACGTCTAGGTGAACAGATTGACGAGGCTGAGTCGGACGTGCTGCGTGTGCAGATGGTTGCGCAACTGAAGGCCATGATAGAACAGGGTTTTGACCTGAAACAGAAGTTGTGCCGCCTGGAGGCTCTGCTAATTGAGCGGGAGTTGATGCGGTTACGAAATGTGATTGATACGCGGGAAACAAATCAATCGATTATAATTGCCCGCAGGATTCAAGACCTTAGTGGTGAAGCCAACGAATACGATTGGTGAATCACCATGGGTTGTTAAGCACAGTTTCGATTCGATAGGGTCGTCCTGTTGTCTTTTTGGCAAGGACCCAATTCTGGTCGGACTGGTGGGCCATCAGTTGACTGGAACTTCAATCGTTCCTGATTCGAATCTTTTCCTGACACACCTTGGATGACTGCTAAGAGACCGCCTTTGTTTCCGGATGGTGGTTGTCGGAAGCGCCTTCCTGTGATTCGCTGGAATCGGTTTTGGGATAGGTAACCCGGCGATGGTAGATCGCGCATAGTGTTTTTGTTACAGCGGTTTCGATCAGCTGTAGTTCTTTGAGGGTCAGGTGACACTCATCGAACTGGCCATCCATAAGGCGTTTTGTCGCCATCTGGTGGACCAGTTGCTCAAGGCGAACGGGTGTCGGGTCGGCAATGGTTCTAGCTGCACTTTCAATCCCATCGCAGAGCATAATGATGGCCGCTTCTTTTGTTTGAGGTTTGGGACCTGGGTAACGAAATTCGAATTCGCTGGGAACCGATTGATCGGGGTCTGGATTCTGTTCCTTTTGTTTTCGAGCCTCGTGGTAAAAATATTCCACGAGCGTTGTCCCGTGATGGCTTTCAATAAAATGTCGGACCGCCGACGGCAGGCGATACTCCCGTGCCATTTCGAAACCATCCTTCACGTGTCCAACTATGACGAGGACACTCATCGCGGGCGACAACTTGTCGTGGCGATTGGGGCCGGCGCCCTGGTTTTCAACGAAGTACATGGGTTTGTTGACTTTTCCGATGTCGTGGTACATCGCGCCAACACGGCAAAGCAGACCATCGGTGCCGATTGCCTCGGCGGCACTTTCACCAAGGTCAGCGAGTTGCAGCGAATGTTGGTAAGTCCCGGGTGCAAGCTCGGCAAGGCGGCGCAGCAAGGGTAATGAGGAATCATTGAGATCCTTAAGTGTCATGGCCGTCGAGACCTTGAAGATGCTTTCAATAGCGGGCAGGATGCCTTGCGCGAATAATCCGGCGACAAAGCAGGTGGCCATGGCCAACAATGCGTCACGTAACATGCGTGTAATTTCACCGTTAATATGCATGGGGCGTGAGCTAGCACCGGCCAATACGACCATGATTGCCATGGCGATGCCAGTCCATAGACCAACCTGAACCAGCGTGGATCGGTGCCGTACCTGGCGAAGCTGACTGACTGCGGCTGCTACGCCGACCAGCAAAACCAGTCCAAACCCCAGTGGAAGATTCAAGGTGAAGGTCACCAGTAACGCGTGAAGGCTGCCCACCGTTAAGGCTAGACGTTGGTCATAGGCGATAACCAGGATGATGGAAGCGGTTAGTGTCGGAAAAACAGCGCCAGCGTAGGCGAACTCAAATGGGAGGTGGTTTAGACCCACGGCTGCAGCCTGGCAGCCCAGTAGGAGTCCCTGGATTGCTGTGCTGCGCATGGAATTTGCAATGACACGTGGGTAGTACGCCCAGAAATACAGCCAACAGCTCACGGCGATCAGCATCACAATTCCGACCGTCGCCACGTTCGATAGCAGTTGGTTGATGGCCGTTAGGTCTTTCCAATACTGATCTCGTTCTTGCTCAATCAATTTGATATCAAGGTCACTGAATTTTTCTACTTCAACGGTACCCACATTGACGAGAACCGTGTTCGGTTCGAAAACTCTCTTGACGATCGGCTCCCGTTCCGCTGCGGCCAAACGTCTGCGTTGTGTTTCTTCTTTATCAAATAAGTGAAATGGCTGGAGGTCTTCCATGACGGTCGCCACAATTGTCGCCTGAATAGGCCGTGGGATCTTGCGATGTTTTGCCCAGTATTTCAGTTTAGCCTGGATCGGAAGTGAGTCTTCGGCGACGTTGAGCAATAGCTTGTCAGTACGAAGTAATTCATGTTGGGCGTCCGGATGGTCTGCAGGTAAAACGATTCGGATGCGCCATGCACGGTCGGCCTGGTTTTTCGCCTCAGCCTCTGCACGTTCGCGATCGAGCACCGCAACGGTCATGATGTCGGCGACGAAGCTGTCAATCATCTGCTGCCACTGAGTAGATGGTCTGTCGCCTTCGACATACCCCTGCAATGCAGAAAGTGCTGCTGCATCAATTTTCAGATTCTGTCGTACGTCCAATGCTAGGTGTTCGATATCGGTAGCAGCCAGTTCAACCACCAACTCGACCAGTTTCTGCTGGAGAGTCATGAAATAGGCAAAGTTCGTTCTATAGACGGCCGGCTCACGCTCAAACGCGCTTTTCCGGTTCTCTTGCGTGCTTTTCGTATCGATGGATTCGAACCTGACGCGTGATAGGATGGGGTCGGTCACGGTCTGCCCGATACGGTAGGGCAACTGGCTACGGCCCATGAAGGCAATGGCACTGCCAACCAGCGTGAAGGCCAATACAAACAGCAGCGTATAGGCCACCTGGCGATTTCGTGATTGCTGGATCCACCATTGGCCGGGCCGACCCATGTGACGTCGTACCTCACGCCGTCTTGGTGTTTTGGGTTTGAAAATTGCCATGAAAAATATTTAACACCTAGGAAGAGTATGGATTAGCTGCTTTAGTTTTAGACCTTATTATCGACCGTTTTTGATGAGGCAGTGACTTTCAAAGCTGGGATGGGTGATGGGAGCCAAGCGAAGCAGGGTGTATCGGGCATGTTTTACTCCTGCCCTGGTCTCAGTTTAGGCCCATCTCCATAGGCCTGAACAATGCGCTGGACCAAGTTATGGCGGACAATATCAGCCTGAACAAGGCTGGCCATGGTGACGCCACTAACATGGCGAAGACGGTGAAGTGCATCGATGAGGCCACACTGATTAGGATTCTCAAGGTCGATCTGGGTTGTATCTCCAGTGACAACCATTTTACTCGCGTGGCCGAGTCGTGTTAGAAACATCAGCATTTGTCCACTGGTGGTATTCTGTGCTTCGTCGAGAATGATCATGGTGTCATTAAGTGTTCGTCCCCGCATGAACGCCAATGGAATAATTTCAATCACATCATTAGCAATAAAACGTTGGACTTGATCCAAATCCATCATGTCATGTAACGCATCTAGAAGTGGGCGCAGATAGGGATTAACCTTCTGTTGCATATCACCGGGTAGGAATCCCAGCTTTTCGCCGGCCTCAACTGCCGGCCTGACCAATGCGATGCGGCGGACTTGGCCGGCTTTGAGTATGGCGACGGCGACGGCGACAGCCAGGTATGTTTTGCCAGTTCCCGCTGGCCCCGTGCATAACGTCAGATCGTGATTCAAGATTGCTTCCAGGTAACGTTGCTGTCCAGGGGTCAGGGCTTTTATTCTTCTTCCTGGTAGGTAGACATCTAGACTGTCGGCAGTGATCGTTTGCTCATTGGACATGGTGGTTGGATGAGGCCCAGGTTGATCCGTGATGCCGTGAGAGGAGTTGGTGATTGTTTCAAGGAGTTCCTGGCGGGTCATGGGGGTATGCACACGGGCAGCAGCAGATAGCTGTTCAATCACACGGGCTGCTCTGGCAACCGCGAAATCATCACCGCTGATTCTCAGGTGGCTGTTACGAGCGACAATTTGAACCCCAAGACTTTCACGAATGATCTTGAGATGTTGTTCACTGGGGCCCGTGATTGCCACCTGCTGGACACCGTGGGGCAGACTAAACGTTAGTTCCAATTCCGCTTGACCTCCTATGGTTTTGTCAGATCCTGCTGGAACAGTATTGTAGGGGCCAAGACGATGACGTACAGAAAAAATGGCATTCTTTGTGCCCTTGCAATTACCGTCGCACTTTTGGCCTTCCAATCTGTTGGCTGCAGTCCGGTACCTTCAATTCAGGCGGTAGATAAGGTGTCTGGGACGGGTTTTATGGAACCATTGGTTGGGGCCTCAATTGCTCGGTGGCCAGCTGACGAGGCACGGCTGGAAGACGATATCGAGCGGGCGATGCGGGACTTACATTGGGCCAAGTTACAGGCCCAATATGAACACCCCCCGGTGCCAAATAGCGTGACAACTAATGGAAACACGAAATCACCGCTGATTCGAGTCCGCGGTATGTTGCCCGATGGCCGTTCGGTATCGGTGATCGCTTGGCAGCCTGGAGTCGATGAAGTCTGTGTTGCGGTACACGTGGGATTCTTTGGTGATCGCGTTTGGCAGGACCGTTTTATACATTTGCTTGCCAAGCGGCTTGCAGGCAAGCCCAAAGTTCAGCGTAACTATCTTTTCGAATTACCTTGACGTTTGGTTGATATGGTTCCTCCAGATTTTCTTGAATTGCTGTGGTGTGGTCACGACCATGACCCGACCGCCCGGTAGAGCAAGCCATTGCAAGCGACCTTGGGCATCGTATTCGCCAGTTGATTCGCCATGGGCCGGGTCGACTCGGGTCAGGATACGATAGTGCCCATCATCCATCTTCATGGTGCGAACTGTTCGATAAACGATCTTGTTTGCTGAGGGTAGATATGTGTAGAAGCCTAGTGGCTTAGCGGCATCACGTGGAAGTAAGGAGCCGATCAAGTGCAATTGGGCCAATGAAAGATACCCCTTGGGGGGCATTTGCCACTGGCGTTGAGTCGTGCCGGTGGGGCGTGCCCGACTTACTTCGATGATGCTTCTTGCGCGGATCCCGGTTTCCGCCCATTGGACGCTGGGTGCTGAAATCTGAGGTTTTTGTTTGGCCGTGAGACCATCAAATCGAGTAGTCGTGTTAATCGCCCAAATTTCGCTGTTTTGTTCATGAGATAAGAAAAACCGGCTGTGCGTGTCATGGATATCTTTGCCCTGATAGATCCGGGCCCGGACAGTGATTAACAAACCATCCATCTCCATTTCAGTTGCTTCGGTCATGTCAATTCGCATATAGCCGATGTCATATGCCCCTTGCATGATGTGTAGCAGTTGTGTTGGTTGCTGAACGCTGCGCCACGAATCGACAGAAAGACTTCTGCTCCAGATTTCGCCCCGCTCAGTGCTTGTACGGCGGCGCATGGCAATTTGATCTGCCGGTTCGATTTCTAGGCTGTTGAGTACGGCGTCAAAAATCGGTTTGCATAGATCAAAGTGAATGTATGGGACTTGAAGGAGCATCAGGATATATCGTTCATCATTGATTTGCACCAAAGCATGGCCAATGACTCGGTCACCACTACGATTATCAGGTATGAGATAACAATTGATTGCGGTGGGTTTGTCGTTAAGTTCCATGCGATCTTCTGATAACACGCGTGCAGATGGCCACCGCATGCCGATTCGTTCGTTCGTGAGTTGGGCCAGCTTTTCGATCGTATGTAGACGGTCATTGCGACGTATATGCAGGCTGATGCTATAGTCCGGTTCCCCTTCGATCCGAAGCAGGGCATTGTTACCACTATGGGCCAGCAGGTGAGCTGTGGCGGTGGGTGTGATCGACTGCCTGGTACCGAGTTCCTGCAGTAGTTGTGAGTTGGTCTGATCCTCCCACGGATTTTGTGCTTCGGCGGGGAGCTGTGCTTTTAGAGTCCATGGCCATCGGGTGGTTTGGTCTAATCTTTTCTGTAATTCTGAGCGGATTCGAGTCAGTTGAAGGTTGGATCGCAGCGCCCAGTGTTTGGGTTGTTGCGCCACACCCGTCCCGGCCCCCAAGGTCCATGGAAGTGTATTATCCGATATTGGCCCCAAGACCGAAGCATCAACTGGTGGCTGTAGTGAAACGCCGTAGGCATGTTCCTTCCACCGTTCACCCAGTTCGACCGGGGAGTCGGCTGCTACCACGCAATGCAGGGCGGTGGATAGGGCGATGGTAATCCACGTCACGGTGCTACCACTGTGAATAAATTGGTGGACGAGATCACAAACTTGAAATTTGAATTTTACCAAAGCATGGGTTCCATGATCATGAGGCAGCTTGGCGATTGGCAATCAACTCTAACGCTGGGTCAGCCTATTGCAGATATCATCGTGCAGGGCACGAAGTGAATCACCAACATCTTGCACTGGTTTACCCTGAGTTCGCCGGTCTAAAGGCGTCCAGGCAGCAACAACCCAATACCGCTTGGAATCAGCGGTAAGGACTGCAATGCAATACATGTGCTGTATTTGATCAATCACCATTATGCCGGTACTACGAAGGCCCACCATGTTTCCGTGGTGTAGTTGTTTAAAATAGGGCCCGGGCGCCAGTTGGGGGGCCCCTGGTGCTGACTTCCAATTCTTTAGAGCCTTCTCTAATGCCAACTCAGGCTGGCGCCGGGACCGGTTTAGGAGTTCTGCGATCGTAAGTCGCAGGGCAGTGTCTGATCTCCTGTAGTCACCAATAATGGCCATCCCCTTGATCTGGATCCTGTTATTGGTTTCGATCCAATTGGGGGATTGTTGGCGGACTTCATTGTCAACAAAATTTTCAACTTCTGCGTTAACTTCTGTGGTTGAATTAACGAATACCTGGGCGATCCCAAGTGATGCGATCAGCAGAATCAACATAATCATGCCAGTCAAGACGGCGCGAACTTGCCCTGATTCAGTCAATGGGCTTGTGAGCATGCATCAATTTTAGCAGGTGACGGATAGGATGGGGCGTCCAATCCACAGCACACTGTGTGGTTATCATGCAATCGCCATCTTTTGGACCATGTTGCCAATTGCATATCAGTGATATAGACGGGCCAACCTTGGGGAATTCCTGCATATCATTGGCCATAAAAAAACCTATTGCCGGGTATGTACTACTGAAGGGGAATTTTTTCCAGTTCCTATATGGGCTGCTTGCAGCATGTGTGGGTACGGCCGGTTGGCTGAGTGGGCAGATGGTTACCGTTTCAAGTCCAATGAATGGCTTGTGGTTGGTATAAAGCCCTGCCGTTCACAGCTATCACGGGCATATCAATGATTCAAGGGGATCTGTTGTATTTCATGTTTCTTGGTCAAGGGGCGGCCTTGGATAGCTGTACATGCTCATGGTGTTGAGGTTATACAGTCCTGCTGCTAAGCTCCATCTCTTAAATATATTTATTTGTTTAGCTTTACAAGCAAGAAACGGTCTGGCTATCCAGGTAGCAGTACATGAGTTGTCGGTAATGGATCAGAATCAAAAGCTACATGAAGGCACACCGCCGCCTGAGCCGCCTTTTGGGTCGCCCCGGCCGCCGATTGATCCGCGAGGTGCGGTGCCCCCACCGTCAGTTCCGCCGCCATGGTATGGGCCAATTCAACCGCCCCAATCCAAGCCACAAGGGGGTGGTGGACTGGGACGTTTTATCGGTTGGAGTTTGACCGGCATCATCATTTCCTTGTTGATGGTTTCCCTGGCGATCAACTTTTGGCTTGGCAGTTTCTATGAGTCCGTAACCAGCGGCCCGTACGAACAGACATATCGTGAAGGCAGTGAGAAGAATCGAATTGTGATTCTCCCGATCAATGGCATCATCGATGATGGTTCGTCACAGTTCGTTCATGAAGCGTTGTATGCACTGCAGTCTCAACTGCCGGCTGCGGTTGTGTTGCGGGTGGATTCCGGCGGTGGTTTTGTTGGCCCATGTGATCGAATTCATCAGATGATCAAGCAGTTCAGCCAAGAGACTGATGTGCCGGTCATTGCCAGTTTCGGTACGATGGCTACCAGTGGGGGCTATTATGTTGCAGCCAGCAGTCGCTGGATTCTTGCCGAGCCAACATGTACGACGGGTAGCATCGGTGTGGTCGGTGGGACCTTTACGGTCGAGCGGCTTTTGAGCAAAGTTGGGGTTACGCCGGAGTTCCTGACCGCAACGGGATCTCCCGAAAAGGATGTCGCCAATAGTCATTTCCGAGCGTGGGACAACCGGGATCGCCAAACTCTGCAGTTTTCGTTGGATAACGCTCACGACCGTTTTGTTCAGGTCGTTTATGAGGGCCGCAAGGAACATCTTCAGTCGATAGAAAATGCGATGGAACTCGCAAAAGGCAAGGTTTATACAACCCAGCAGGCGATTGACTTGAAACTGGTTGATGGGCAGGGTTACTTGCATGATGCAATCAATAAGGCAAAGCAGTTGGCGCAGATACCTGAATCAGAGCAGCCAAGGGTGACCACCATCCGCGCAACGGTTCAGTTGGGCGTGATGAATTTCCTGGGTGCACAGAGGTCAGAATCTGCCACGTGGAGTAGCGAACAAGTGCGTCGCACACTACTAGAATTGAAGTCATCAAGACTTGCATACATCTATTAATTAAAGAGCCCATGCAAGTGTTTTTTTCATTCATATATCAACTTATGAGGTACCACTATGTCACGATTAAGACTTTGGCTTGCTGAGAATCCAGCAATCATCGGTTCTGTGGCAGCGGTGATTATCCTGATTGCCCTGTACTTCATTTTGTTTAGTGGTGGTAGTTCATCCATAGAATCGCCAAAGGTGGATTATTT
>CAUZIY010000083.1:0-13725 GCA_963579995.1 Phycisphaerae bacterium | reverse complement strand
GGGGGTTTGATACGCCAGGTGTAATGGTGACATGATAGGGCAACGGCGGATATTGAGTTGTGATCAGGGCATCTACTTTGGCTCTGCGGTTGTGTACCTATTGTTTTCAGTGTTGAAAGCTTATGGATAGATCATCCTGGGAGTAGGGGGAATGAGGTATTTAAATGCTGATTGTTGGTTTAATGCGATTAACCCGCTATGATCCAAACAGAGGTCATGGCACTTCAATCAATTCCATGAGAACCGATGGTTATGGAGAACATCTCATGAAAATCAGCATTACCTATTGCATCCCTTGAAACTATCTTCCCCAAGCCGCTAGTTTGGCGGGCGCAATTGAAAGTCAGTTTGAAACAAAATCGCAACTGATTAAAGGGTCAGGTGGGATATTCGATGTGAAAGTCGATGGCGAATTGATCTACAGCAAGCACGAGACGGGCCGGTTTCCCACGAATGATGAAATCTGCAAAATTTTGGCTGACAGATCATCATAAGCCTTCTGGAAAGTGCATTGCAGCACAAACAGCAATAGGCCATGAGATCTGATTAGCTGCAGCATACTTAATGGCTTGCAAGCCGGTTGTACGGAATCAGATTAAGAGCCGTGCGAGTTAGAAGTCTTGGTGTCACCTGGAAATGGAAGGGCGGCGATTTTACGCCGCATCGGATGCTGTCGGGGTGTCGGCAGGATCAACATTAGGCTCTTCCATGACATTGGGAATGTACTCTTCTCCCACGATCTCTCCCTTGGTGTTCATAATAGGTGGCTGTGGGTTTTCCACTTCGTGTTCCCGTAGCGCTTTTTCAAGTTTTTCCTGCTCGGCTTCTTCGATCGTGGTCCATCCGAGTCGTCCACGACATTTTGGAAAGCCTGAACAACTAAGCCACGGTCCTCTTTTGGATCGTCTCATGTTCAGCGGTTGATCACATTTCGGGCATGTAAGGTCGATCATCAAGGGCGGGGGTTTGGGGAGCTTCACCGTGTGTTTCTTGGGGTCAATGTTCACAATGCCCTTGCAGGCGGGATAGTTAGCGCAGCCTAGGAACGGTCCGAATCTGCCATCTCGCTTGGTCATGGGCCCGCTGCAACTCGGGCAGATGATGTCGTATACCTGCGGTTTAATGGGATTGCCTTCGTCATCAATAGGAGCTGCATATTCACAAGGTGAAGGCATCTGGTCGGACAGTTCTTGGAATTCCTTCTTTTGCTTGGGCATCAGCTTGGTCCAACTTACACGCCAGGTGTTGTCCTTACTGATAATCTTTGGTCGTGCCTTGCCCACGGCCTTGAAGAGCAGGAACTTCAAATCAGTGCATTGCTTGAGTGTGACGGATTGGGGCGGCACGTAGTAGGCAGTGCAACTAAGGAATCGGCCGTTACGACCAAAACGGAATTCAGTAGGAGATCCACATTCGGGGCAGGTATGGGGTGCCGGTTGGGTCTTGGCCTTAACGTGCCCAAGATTTTTGTACGCTTCTTCCAGGCTCTGCTTAAACGGGTCGTAGAAGTCATACAGCATCTTTATCCAGTTATGGTTGTCGGATTCGATCTTATCCAACTCATCTTCCATGTCCCGCGTATATGCAATGTCCATGAACGTTGGCCGAACGGTTGGAAAGGCCTCAACGAGCAGGTCCGTGACAACGGTTCCCAGGTCAGTTGCCCTTAGGCGGCGATCACGGGGTGCCATGGGTTCGACGTACTTGCGGTTCTGTATGGTTTCAATAATCTGCGCATAGGTACTGGGTCGGCCGATCTGTTCCTCCTCCAGTTTCTTCTGCAGCGAAGCCTCGGTGAATCGTGGCGGTGGATTGGTGAACTGCTGCGTTGGATCCAGGTAAAAAAGATCCATCTCTTGCTTGTCATTCAATGGCGGCAGAATGGCGCTGTCATGATTGGGTATTCCAACGGCCTTGTAGTGGCCATCAAATACAAGGGTTCGGCCGGTTGATTTAAACAGGGGCTTGGCATCGATTTGCCCTTCGATCAGAACGGTTGTCGCATCCCATTGGGCCGGAGCCATCTGGCTGGCCAAGAATCGTTCCCAGATCATGCGGTACAGCTTGTATTGCTCATCGGTCAATTCATTGCGGACACGCTTGGGTGTGATATTGACGTCGGTGGGACGGATCGCCTCATGTGCCTCCTGCGCTGCCTTGTTCGATGTTTTGTAGATGTTGGGTTTGTCCGGCAGGTATTGGTTGCCCCATTCATCACCTATGTAGTATCGCGCCATGTCCACCGCTTCACTCGCCAAGTGTGTGGAGTCCGTTCGCATGTAGGTGATAAGACCGGTCTGGCCCTCTTTGCCATGGATATCAACGCCTTCATACAACTGCTGGGCAATCCGCATGGTTCGTTGAAGCGGGAAGCCAAGTCGATTAGACGCAGCTTGTTGGAGTGTGCTGGTGATAAAAGGGGGCGATGATTTCCTGGTTGTCCGTTTTGTTTCGATGGAGCGAATTTCAAAACGGGATGCACTGGCAATATGCCCGCGGTAGATCCGCTTGTGGCGTGCGGGGCCTTTGCCTTTGGGATCCTCGGTTTCCTCGGTCTCATCAATGACATAACCAAGCTGTTGGGCCGCCGCTACAGCTACGTCGGCTTGCCCTGGTTTGAAGGGTTTGCCTGACCATTCGATCAATTCGGCGCAAAGACCTTGGCGATCATTTAACCAGCCCAGTCGATCCTTAATAGTTCGCTCTTGGTCAGGCTGATTAATCCAACTGTTCCAGTCCGCGGCCAGTTGGGTTGCCTGGTCGGTCTGGGTTGCAAAATTGGCAGTCATTTTCCACGATTCGGTTGGTACGAAAGCTTCTATCTCGCGCTCGCGATCGACCACCAGTTGGACCGCTACGGATTGGACGCGGCCTGCGCTGAGGCCGCCGGCAACCTTGTTCCACAGTAAAGGGGAGACTCCGAAGCCGACTAGGCGATCAAGAATCCTCCGAGCCTGTTGGGCATCCACTTTGTTCTGATCAATTTGACGTGGATTGGAAAACGCATGTGTAATTTCAGATGCAGTAATTGCGTTAAATACAACGCGCTTGGCTTGTGGGATCGGCACGCCGAGCGATTCGGCCAAGTGCCATGCGATGGCTTCGCCCTCGCGATCAAGGTCAGTGGCAAACCAGACGTCCTTCGCTTCCTTCGCCGCCCGCTTGAGGTCCTGGACCGTTTTCTTCTTGTTGCTGAGGATCTCGTAGGTAGGTTCGAAATCGTTTTCTATGTCAACCCCTGGCACAGACGGATCGGACTTTTTGATGCTCTTGACCAAGCCCTTGGGGCATCCCTTGGGTCCATCGGCATCCGGGGCCTGCTTGGGTTGCGGTGCTTTGGTACTGGTCAAGTCGCGCACATGACCGACGCTCGCCATGACGGCATAATTGCGGCCGAGGTACTTGTTGATCGTCTTGGCCTTGGTAGGGCTTTCCACGATGACCAAATGCTTGCCAGCAGCAGAGACCTTGCGGCCGGTCGACTTGGATCGGGTTTTACTTTTTTTCGCCATCTTTACCTGTCGCAGCAGAGCACGCCGGTGCCATGCCACCATCCGCATCAACTGGTATCAGTCAGCCATATGGCTGACTTTCATCGGCCATCGGCATTCAGGGCACTGCAATGCACAAAATCGGCCGCCAACTTGACCATTGCTGCATGTCGTTGTCAAGGATAAAATATAAGTACTTTTTTACAAATTGTTTAAAACAAATAAGGCCTCGTCGGTGATTTGTGATGTATCACGGTCGTCGCAAGGTAGCCAGTAGACATTGGCAAAACGGCGCATCCAGGTTCTCTGCATCTTGGCCATACGCCGGGTCAGGATCTTGGTTCGCTCAAAGGCTTGTTGGGCCGTGGACCGCCCTTCTAAATGTTCTATAACTTGTTTGTAACCAAGTGCTTGCCGTGCTTGTGGTCCAAGTAGATCCGCGTCGAGCAGGCGGCGGGTTTCATCAATCAATGTTTCTTTGTGTTCAGTTTCAATGCCATCAGGATCGGGGAAGAACATCTGTTTGGCCCGCTGATTGATGCGACGGTTGATCCCTTCAACGGACCATTGAAGGCCGATGATGAACGGGTTGTGGCGATAGGTAGACGCGTCATCTTGGGAATTGGATTGGCTGTTTGCTATCCCGGCGGCCCGTTGTGGTGGGTCCCACTGTGTTTGCCATTGGCTCAGTGGTTTACCCGTTGCTTGGTAAACTTCAATAGCTCGCACCATGCGACGGCGATCATTTGGATCGATGCGTTGGGCAGAAGCAGGATCCACCTCGACAAGACGTTGATGTAACGTACTGCAGTGCACTTCGGCCAGTTCAGCTCGTAACCGTGGGTTTGCTGGTGGGCCTTCAAACAGCCCTTCCAGCATCGCCTTTATATATAGGTTTGTCCCACCAACAACGATGGGGTGAATGCCGCGGCCCTGCAGATCAGCGATAAGCGTTTGGGTTTGATGATGCCAGTCGGCCACGGTGAAGCATTGAACTGGCTCGATGACATCAATTAGGTGATGGGGTACCTTGCGGCGTAACTGTACCGATGGTTTAGCCGTACCCACATTCATATGTCGGTAGACCTGCATTGAATCAGCGCTGATAATTTGCCCGCCGATGTGTTCGCCAATCGCCACCGCAAGCTCGCTTTTCCCGGCCGCGGTCGGTCCTAAGACCACAATGGGACGTAGTGTGACCATGAGTGCAATAACGCCTACTGAAGTACACGCTTTAAGCGTGAATGGTTTTAATCGACTCCGGCTAATTCGACGAGCGAATGTTTTAGTTCAATGATCGCAAGCAGGCCAATTGCGGTATGGGTGATATCCAGAGTGTTGTCTGTGAGGCTTGTCCGAACTGCGCCAATAACCCTCGGCGCATTTCGCATGTAAAAACAACTGGGCTCATCGTACATGAGTTGGGCGATAAACCGGGCGGCTAAAGCGCATTGGATGATGCGATCAAGCCTGTTGGTATTGGAAAGAAGTTCTGGTGTGCGCGCCGTCACTGCAAGCAAGCGCAGGGCGTGGGCGGACTGCCAGTTGGGGGCGGGGGCAAGTCGATGTGGCGCAGAAGAATCGTCGAATCCGCCAATGACGTCTTCCGGGCCGAGTTGCGGTGCGGTAGTGATCTGGTGTTGGAGTAATCGATCTGCCATCGAGCGAATCAGGTCGATTCGATGTTGGTGTTGATCGGTTTGCGATGGGCTGGGTTCGCTGAAACGATGGATACGCAGCTGCGGGCCAATTGACCAACACATCGCCGAAACATGTTGGTGTTGCGCCAATTTAGACCATAGTTGGCCGGAAAAAGTTCGAAGCATTGTTGCTGCAGCTTCATCTCTGGTCCGGCCATAGATTTCGGTCAGGGCTGAGATCACAACAGCAGCTGATTCCAACTCGTTGGATTTGGGATCTTGATCAAACAGCGGTTGGTGTGCGTATCGGCTTACAAGCATTTCGGTGAACCGATCACGTGCGGTTTTGAGGTCGGATAAATAGGGCGACTGCGAAACTGCCAAGATGGCCAGGGCCGCCGCCCGGGGGCCAACAGCCAGTTTGCTTGAGTCTTGTTCGGTTGCAAGGTACTGCAAGGCAAGCCGACAACTTTTGCGCGCGGCGCTTGGTGCTTTGCCATCGCTTGGCGTGTGAATATTGGCATAACGCGTCAGGGCATAGGCAATCAATGCAGTCTGGTCGGGTTTAACCACCGGGTGAGTGAGACGATCTGCGGTTGGTTCATACCTGCCTCGGAAGCTTCCAGGTGGCGGTGTGCCGGGGGGCGTTTCGGCATCTTGGTTTGTGGTTACTTGTGGGTATTGGTTGGCAATCAGATAGGTGGCCATGCGGTCAGCCATGGAGTCGATGGTGGCCATTGTCAGCGCCTGGGAAGGAAGAACAATATTTCCTCGAATCAGATGTTGGATCGGATGGGTCGAGTCATTGCGTGTCAGGTGAATGACTTCGAACCGTTGCAGTTTTGGTCCGGCGTGCCGGTTGACGGATTCAAGACCATCTTTAAGGCCAAGGCCAAACTGTTTGAATAGAAAAGCCAACTGTTGCCGTGGTGACCGGTTACCCGCCAGGTTGGTTGTGGGCCAGGACCAAGCAGGTTGTGTATGCGGGTGATTTACAGGTGGCGTTAGCCGCAGGCCATGAAACCCGGCAGAAAACTGCCGGTTAATGCCGTGCATATGGCGGTTTGCAGACCACGTGATGTCTTCAAGACGATGTGCAACCTGTAGATCAACGGTCAGGTGCGGGGCCAATTCAGAGACATTAGGCATCTGGCGGTGATCTGGGCCATACTTGCCGCTGCGGCGGCGCAGGCTTTTTGCCACGTCATTTAACGCACGTTCAGTTGCTGATTGCA
Source organism: Phycisphaerae bacterium (assembly GCA_963579995.1). GTDB lineage: Bacteria > Planctomycetota > Phycisphaerae > Phycisphaerales > Phycisphaeraceae > UBA6626. Next base: position 7,359 of record CAUZIY010000083.1, on the reverse strand, counting down.
AGACCTCCGTAAGGTTTTGAAATTCTGAATTTCCTGTATCAAGTTCTTCTTTCGTGATCTGGCCGTGCCCAATTGTCCAGCCGCGGTGCCGCAAGGTGATATGCGCGCCAAGTAAACCAGATACATGGATTGGTGGTTCACTGTCGGAACGCCCGGCCGTCACCCAGCGTTCGGTATATCGATAGCCACGCTTGACGTGTGACCAGTCGACAAGTGGCGCCGAACCCTGCGATGGTGTGTGGATCTCCTGGGCACCGGTTGCGGTGGCGATGGCCAGCATTATGGGCAAGACCACCGCAACCCTAGGCCGCTTGCGATTGATGCCCGCACGCAGCGGCAAGAGCCTGCTGATGTCGCGTGAAAGTGACATCCGGCCTATTTGGCGCTGGGGTCGGAAAGCCGGCATGAGTGATATCCTGATATTTTTCAGTAGTTTATGGGTATTCTTGGCTGCCGGGTATTCGCGGCATAGCGGTTGATGATGGTCTGTTGCTGCGATCGGTTATTCGAAAGCGGCGCGAGCAGGGAGATTTCAACATGTTGACATTTTTGGCATTAACTCGTGAGCACGTGGGTCGTCGCAAGAAGGTCCTTTTGCTTACCTTGCTTGCGTTTGCAGCACTTTGCTAGTGGCCGCAAGGCTTCGCCTGGCCTCATTTTGGTGCAGGGTACAAGTATCTTTTAAGCCAACTGTGTTTCTTGCTGTTGAACCAGTTCGACAAGTTCTTTGACGTGACTGGCTGATGCATCCATTAGTTTTTGTTCTTCGGCGTCGAGATCGATTTCGATAATCTGTTCCACACCACTGGCACCCAGGACGCATGGCACGCCAACAAACAGTCCGTCGATTCCATACTGCCCCTGGCAGTAACCTGCGCAAGGAAGAATACGTTTCTTGTCTTTAACAATCGACTCGACCATTTGGATCACGCCCGAGCCCGGCGCGTAGTAAGCACTCGTTCCCATCAACTTGACAATTTCACCGCCACCGACCTTGGCGCGTTCAACGCAGGCCGTGATCTTTTCTTCACTGAGTAACTGTGATACGGGGATGCCGTGCACGGAGGTGTAGCGCGGCAGTGGCACCATGTCATCGCCATGCCCGCCCAGCAGAAGTGCAGCTACATCTTCGACCGAGACGCCCAGTTCCCATGCGATGAATGTTTTATAGCGAGCCACGTCAAGGCACCCGGCCTGCCCAACAATTCGGTTTGTATCGAAGCCGGTGACTTTCCAGCAGGTATAAACCATTGCATCGAGCGGGTTGGAAACCACAATGACAATCGATTCAGGTGCATGTTGCTTGATGTTTTCGCTGACCTGCTTGACGATCTTGACATTGGTGGCGATCAGATCATCACGGCTCATGTCAGGTTTGCGTGGTAATCCAGCCGTGATGACAACGACATCGCTGCCTGCAATATCCGCGTAATCAGTTGTACCTGTGATTGCGGCGTCAAATCTTTCAATGGGTCCACACTGCGCCAAGTCAAGCATCTTCCCCTTTACCAAGCCTTCAGCTTGTGGGATGTCGACTACGACGATATCCCCCAGTTCCTTGCTTGCGGCCCACAGGGCACAACTGGCACCCACGTTCCCTCCACCGATGATCGCAATTTTTGCACGTTCTGGCATTGCCATGCCTTCCTTTCTCTGTCATTGAATGATCGAGGATGACCAAGCCGGGCAGACATATTAGACCAACAGTATCTGGTGGCAAACGCCAGCTCCTAGAGCCACCATGGCCTCGGTCGGTAGCAGGGCCTCATGATTACCTCTGTATCGGAGCTATGGCGGTGGAGGGATTTCCGGTTCTGTGATGTATGTTACGCTTGTGGGCAGTTTGGAAGTTGCGTTAATTGGGTATGGATAATTCCCGGTATACCGGTTGGGTAGCACATGTCATTCGTACAACAGGATTTATTCTGCCCTGGTGAGTGCGGTTACCACTTGTTTCGAATTCCCGCAATCATTGCAACGCGATCCAGTAACCTTCTGGCCTTTTGCGAGGGGCGAAGGAACAATCATTTTGACGCCGGCCAGATCGATCTATGTATGAAACGCAGATTCGACTTGGGGCGGACATGGGAGCCGGTTCGTGTTATTGCCAGTGATGGTCGCAACACCATGGGCAACCCTTGTCCGCTGGTGGATGAGGAAACAGGCACGATCTGGATGGCCTTCTGCCGCAATTACCGGGAGGACAGATCCAAGGCGATCAGGGACCGTACAGGTCGTGGTACCCGCACGGTCTGGCTGATGCATAGTCATGATGAAGGCGTGAACTGGTCGGACCCGGTTGACATGACAGGTGTGGTTAAGAAACCGGATTGGACGTGGTATGCAACTGGACCTGGAATAGGGGTTCAACTTCGAAATGGCAGGATGATCATTCCCTGCTGCCACGCGATCAGTGGGTCAAACCTTTACCGCTCGCACATTTTTTTCAGCGACAATCACGGAGCCACATGGGATCTTGGCGGCAGTGCCGGTCTCGGATGCAGTGAATCACAGGCAGTCGAGTTAGCCGATGGCACGGTCTTTCTGAACATGCGTGATGAAATGCAGCCCAATGCGGTGGCCGCGGGAAAGATCCCCAGGGATGAACGAAGCCACCCGGTTCTCCCTGATGGCGGCCGGAAATTTGCCGTGCAGTTGTTGTAAGCCATGACGGTGGCATGACCTGGTCGAGTAAGCAATGCGGGGTCGGACTTGCCGAGCCGGTCTGCCAGGCCAGTATCCTGCGTTACGATAAGAAACTGGGCGGCGCCAAGGGCCATATCATCCTGTTCTCAAATCCCGCCGGTCTTACGACACGCAAGATTAGCAGTGGATATCCCGCTGGCCGAGAGCGTGAGCAGATGACGGTACGTCTTGGTTTTGATGGCTGCCGAACCTGGCCTGTTGCCAGAACCATTTACCAGGGACCCGCGGCATATTCGTGCTTGGTCAGGATGCCGAACGGTCAAATCGGATGCTTCTACGAAGCAGAACGTCCAACGAGTGGCCGCGGAAAACTTGTCTTGGCGATGTTTACGCTTGACTGGTTGATCGGTGTATCCAGTCGGGCCAATTGATTGCCCGCGTTGTATGAACCTGCATGGTTTAGTAAACGCATTGTCACGTAGAATCCCCGAGGTATATACTGGGTAATCAAGTCCCAGTATTGGGTATAGTGTACTTGCGAGTGGATCTTAATGGTCTATGGGAGCAGGAATGTTATCCTCCAGAGAACTGCGCGATGCAATGCATTACGTAGGCGAGCTAAATACAAGTGCATCGTGAACAGGAACCAATTGCATGCGACCACAGCTAAGTGGAGATTGGTGGCAGGTGGCGGGCGATCCCGATCTTGGCCAGTACACGACCGCCGAACAGCAACCTGTTGATTTTGCGGTGTGGCAGGCTGAAGACGGCAACTGGCAACTGTGGTCGTGTATCCGTCGTACGGCTTGTGGCGGGCAGACGCGATTGCTTTACAGGTGGGAAGGGGCAGACTTGCGGCAGGAACATTGGCAGCCACGGGGTATTGCCATGCAGGCGCAGGTCGATCTGGGTGAGGCCGACGGTGGCCTTCAGGCTCCGCATGTGATCAAAGACAATGGCATCTACTACATGTTCTACGGAGATTGGAATCGGATTTGTCTCGCCCGTAGCACCGACGGAAAGTCATTCGAACGTGTTCTAGGTAAGAACAATCAGCCCGATCTTTTCTCCGGTCCTTACGAAAACAGTCGCGATGCGATGGTTCTTAAAGTCGACGGCGTCTACCATTGCTACTACACCGGCAACAAGCAAAATGCGCAGCCGGCAGCGGCCGTGTTCTGCCGGACTTCAGCCGATCTAATGGAATGGAGTGCTCCCATCGTTGTGTGTGCCGGGGGTACAGCAGCTGGCGAAACCTGGGCTGGGGTAGACTGTGAATGCCCGTTTGTTGTGGCTATCAACGGGCGGTACTGCCTGTTCCGTAATCAGAGATACGGCCTGGACAATCTCAACACACAATACATTTCGCCTGATCCGCTGAACTTCGGGGTTGATGATGATGGGCTGTGTGTGGGAACGCTACCCGTGGCCGCGCCAGAGATAATAGTAGACAAGGGGCAGTACTACATTGCAGCGTTGCTACCGGATTTAAAAGGCGTGCGGATTGCACCGCTCGACTGGGTTAACTAAGACGCCCGTACCACCATTGCTTCCAAGCTGAAGCGGTGAATACTGGATTGACTTACCATTTCCAAGGGCGCAACATGTTGTTCGCCTAGCTCATCCGTAGCGGCTTGTGGTTGCCTGAGTCGCAAGCACGTTTCACGACGCCGTGTCCGCTTCGATAGCGTTGAGATAACTATTCATCAGCGTTTGGTAGACGCGCCGCGTATGGCCCGGCTGCGATTTCTCCGCCATCAACCGTGACAACCTGGCCTGTGATTTGGGACGCTTCGGCAGACGCTAGAAACGCCACGACGTGGGCGACTTCTTGTGGCGTTACGAAGCGACCCGTGGGTACGCTCTGCAACCGCTTTTGATACTTGGCCGTTGCTTTTCGCTGACTAACGGCGTTCGTTTCCACTTTCCCCGGGGCCACGGCATTGACCGTAACACCGGCGGAGGCGAGCTCAACGGCAAGGTTTCGTGTCATACCAATCAGGGCGGCCTTGGATGTGCCGTATTCCACGCCTCGTTTTGCTCCCCCAAGCCCGGCGATCGAAGCGATATTAATGATTCTTCCCCACCGCCGGGACGCCATCCCGCGGGCAAATGAGTGACATAGACGAGCAGGCGCCGTGAAGTTGATCTGAAGGATTTGCTGCCAGACGGACCAATCCCTGTCGAGGAATGAACCTTCGGGAAGCATGATTCCGGCATTGTTGACGAGAATATCGACCGTGTCCAACCGGTCGCCACCTTGCGCCAAGACACGATCGATCTCGTCGCTGTACGACAGGTCCATGGTGAGCAAAGAGAAGCTTTCGTGCCCAATACCCTGTTCGTGGAGGGTTGTGCGGGCTCGTTCCAAGCTATCGAGTTGACGCCCTGCCATGACCACGTGCGCACCACACCTTGCAAGCGTTGACGTGATGGCCAAACCGATTCCCCCACCGGCTCCGGTTACCATCGCCGTACGACCATCAAGAGATTCCGACATGATTCCGTTCTCCGGTTGGGCTGCCGTGTCTGGCATGGCCGCGGCTACCGTGATTCCAGCACTTCGGCAAACAGGTCACACACTTCGCGCACCGCGCCGTAGCCGCCCCGGGCATCCGTGCAGTACGCGGCATGGGGCAGCACATCGGGATGTGCGTCTTTGACCACGATCGGCAAGGCAACGGCGCGGAGTGCGGACAGATCATTGATGTCGTTGCCCATGAAGGCTAGTTGCTCCATTGAAAGTGATGATTCATCTGCGATACGGTTCAACTCCGCCAGCTTGTCGTCAACACCTTGAATGCATCGGATGCCCTGTTTGCGGCCGCGGGCCGCAACAACCGGGTTGGTTTCCGTGGAGAGGATGGCCATGTCGATCCCCAACTGGCGTAATCGGTTTACGCCCAAGCCGTCCCCTCGCCAGCACGATACGCTTTCCGTCCCCTCTTGATTGACGTGGACCCGGTTGTCGGTGAAGACCCCATCAAAATCGAATATCAGCAACCGGATCTTTCGGATCCGATCTGCGATCCCCGCCGCAGTGGAAACAGGTGGGTTCGCCTTTGATTCGGACGCCGCAGATGGTTCGTTTTGCCCCTTGCCGCGTCGTGCTTCGTCAATGTTCAGAAGAATCTCCCTGCTCTTTTCAGCCCGTTGCAGATAGTCGCCAATCGTGGGCGAGAGGATCTCAAAAACCATGGGGCCCTTGTACGCATGGCTATCAATTTTCTCAAGCAGTGCGGAGAAATCCGTACAGTCATCACTTTCGAGTGAACCGTGGTTTTCGAAGCCCCGATCGGGACGATAGAACGTTCCGTGTAAATGCACCATCATAAGGCGGTTGGCCAGCAGTTCCAGCCATGCCAAGGGATCACAGGGGGGCGCCAGCCATGCATGGCCTACGTCAAAATGGAATCCGAACTTCCGACTGCCGATACCTTCGAGGATTTCCAGCATCGGCTCCGGGTCGGGCCAGGTTCCGGCATGTTCGAAACCCATGCGCAGGTTATGCTTCTCGGCGAACTGGGCCAGTTGCTTGCCAGCTTCGATATTGTGTTGCACGGCGAACTTGCCGTCTTCGGTGCCCTGCCCCGGCTGAGGAACTCCCAGGTGATAGGTCACGCCCCAGGCGCCGATGTCCCGAGCAAACTCCGCCGACAGCATGCACTGCCGCATGGATTCGCGTCGGATTCCCACGTTGCGGGAGGCTAGGTTCAGGTCGGCTTGCGCGCCGTGAACCGTGCGAAGTGGAAACCGGGTTACGGACGAGATGATGCGGTCGCGCTCAGACGGCGAAATCTCGTCAAACTCGAAGCCCACCCCGCATCGCAGGTGAGGGTGGCCTGTCAGTCCGAGATGCCTCGTCGGCGCGATCTCGATGGTCCTCCATCCTACTTCGTAAGCTTGATCGACTGCATCATGAAAGCTCTCCCCGTTGCAGGGCATGAACGACGCGGACAGTCCCAAGCGATCGTGAAGCGAAGTTTCGGCCATAATCTCGAAGTCCTGGTTCAAAATGTGCTACGGCAGGCCGGTCACCGGACGGGCCAGATGGCTACACGTTTTAATGTTCTATTTCATCCCATCATACCATCCAAAGACAAGAGGCATCATCATAAACACAGCGGCGTTGCTACGGTTGATCTGTTCTGCTGACACCCCGAAGATTTCCCGGCAGTAGTGCACGAAGGAGTATAGTTCGGTGCCACAGCGAGCTGCCTGCCGCATTGGATCAAGAAGCGGCTGCGACTTCGACTGCAAGTACAGTTTATTGCGACACTACGTGAGACAACGCTAAGATAAGCAACGATGACGCGGGCGTAACTCAATTGGTAGAGTGTCAGCCTTCCAAGCTGAATGTTGAGGGTTCGAGTCCCTTCGCCCGCTTTTCGACACGGGTTGACTTCGACTGACTACTCTCGTCCGCAGCCACACTTACAGCGATTCTGTGTGGACCTTCTCGGCGCTCCATTTTGTCAGCGATTGCCCTGTTTGTGCTGTGATTGCCGGGAGTTGGTACAAGCAGCGGTACAAGCGTTCGCGCCTCTGTTCCCGTGGCTTTTACCCGTAGGGCATGAGGACCATCGCCCAGTGGAAGTGAAGGCAATACGTCCAAAGCGCCGGCGACATCGAGTAACCGCGGATCGGTGTAGGTGGACATCGTCAGGTCAATGGTCGAGTGTCGCATCGCGGCTTGAGCCGTGCGGGGTGAGA
>CAUZIY010000082.1:0-13784 GCA_963579995.1 Phycisphaerae bacterium | reverse complement strand
AACTGGCAGTTGCCTGGTTGAAGATCCACCGCCATCAGGATTCAAGCGAAACCTTCACGCTCGAAGTGCACTCAAAAAGAACCCCATGTACCTGGGGAAAGTGCTGCATTACGAACTATGGCGCGGGCACCTTTGGCCGGAACTTGTTTGGAGCCGCGATCTGGTGAACTGGCACCGGTTCACCAAGCAGCGGCGGCCATTTATCGAACTGGGATCACCCGGTACTTACAGTGGCGGCTGGAGCCGCGAGGCAGAGGGCAACTCCTATCAGTTCGGAGATGAATGGTGGTTCCCCTACAGCGCCTCGCCCTCACTGCACTACACCAGCAAGGCATTTTTGAATCAGGGTACTTTCGACCAGTTCAAAAAGCGTTTTCCACACTACTTAAAGGAGGGGAACTTTAAATCCTGGCGAGATATTTATGACAATCGGCGGCCCGTCCAAAATTTCGTCGGCATCGCAAGATGCAAAGCCGGACGCGTAGCTCACGCCGAACCGGTCAATGAAACCGGTCATCTGGTCACACAGCCACTATCAACCAATGCCAGTCAATTGGTGGTCAATGCTGCTGTCGCACCAGGCGGAAGCCTGCGCATCGAGGCGCAAAATGCCGATGGTGCGCCTATCCAAGGTTGGCAACTCAACGATTGCGAACCTTTTACCGGTGACACGGTGACACACAAGATGGCATGGCGGGGCCAGAAGGAACTCCCCAAAGGGGGCGGACCATTGCGTCTGCTGATCGAAATGAACCGGTCGAAGTTATATGGGCTGAGTTTCTCATGACGGTTTGGCTGGTCCTAATATGAGGTTGTTCTACAAGGCTGGCTCAGATCCAACCAGTGGATCACATGCCAAACAAATGGCTGATCCCATCGCATGCCATGCTCACCTTCCACAAATGGGGGTCCTAAGCTGCTGCGTATCTGGCAATGGTGAAGTCAAGCCTGCGCAATAAGCTGCTTGAGACGCGTTGCGGTCTGTCTGAGCAAATCCTCAGGCAAATCTTTCTTCTTGATGATTTCCAAGGAGACATACCCGCGATAATCGACGCCCTTCATCCGCTTTGCCAGTTCAAGTATGTTTTTATTGTCCTGATCAAGAACTTCATCGTGAACATGAAAATGTCGAATACGGTCTTTTACGACACTAAATGCCTGGTCGTCGATCTGCGAATGATTCCACAGGGCACCAACATTTCCTGACTTGACCCGGCTGATGACCGCAGCCGCCTCGGCCGTCCCTTTAATGATGTCGTGACCACACTCAAGCATCGGGCAGACACCCAGTGGTTTTGCGTAGCTCCCCAGTTCATCAAAAGCCATCCCAACCTGATCCGCCGCTTCATCGGTCAGTGCCGGAATTACACTGCCGGCAAAGATCCTGACGACCTCGGCACCCAGGTCTGCCGCCAACTCCAAGTTGGTCTTGGCGACGTTCATGTTCTCCCGATGCCTTGCAGGTTCCGGACAGGCAAGACGTACCGAGGTTGCAATGCACGCGACATTCACACCCTGATCATCAAACAGCTTCTTGACCAAACGCCTTTGTTCTGGAGTAGATTGCGTTGACACCTGGTGATTGTGCTTGATATCCACCCTGATCTCCACGCCATCGTAATCCGTCTCACCTGCAAATCGAACAATCGTTTTGATGTCCCAGGACGGACACACAAAGGTCATGAAACACAACTTCATGGATATCACTTTCTGTTGATCAGCAACAAATCCAGGGCACCGTGGTTACTCACGACACCGACACACTCCTGTCTGACTTGGCTGATGCATAGATCGCATCCGTTATTTTCTGTATGACCAGAGCACGCTCCAGGCTGGTCTTGGGCGGAGATCCGTCTCTGATCGCTCGTGCGAAGTCATGAATAACATCATCCTCCAAACACGCATCTGCTTCGGTCCAAATGCTTTCACTCACGACCCCGTCACCCGGCCTGAATTGGTTCAGGATCACCTCATCTTTTTTATCATTCGTCGGCCGCATGGGCAGACAAAGACTCGCATCCGTACCAATGATCTGCCATGCCATGTCGGATTGGGAACTGGAAAACTCACCTCGCTCCATGCTGATTACAACGTCATCTTCACATTGCACGAACGCCGTATAGTGTGAGTCAGCATCTGAACCTGCCGCCACGAAAGCAGACATTTTTTCTGCCACAGGCCACCAATGAGCCATAACCTCCTTGGGTTTTAGTTGCCAGCCCGTCACCTGCATCATGTAATCCAGATCGTAGCAACCCCAGTTCACAAGGATCCCACCGCCATTCAAACTCATACTCTGCCGCCAAGGTGGTGGGTCCCCGGCAGGATTGCTCGCCGCACGCAGTACCCGGATACGCACCACACGGATTTCCCCCAGCAAGCCTTGCGCCACAGATTGCGCCGCCACCTGGGCGTGCCCAGCAAACGCGTACCGACAGGAGCAGCAAGCGACCACCCGGTCACGACGCAGGGCCATCATCTTTTCAATTTCCGCAGCACTTGTGGCAGCAGGTTTCTCCAGAAGGACATGCTTGCCACATTCAAGCGCCGTGCAGGAAATTGAAGTTCGTACACCCGCTGGAACTGCAAGCACGACTGCTTCAATATGCGGATCTTTCAACAGATCCTCGTCGTTTTCGTGACACGATGATATTTCATATTTCTCTGCCGCAGCCTCTGCACAACTCCTGCGCAGATCTGCCACGGCAACCATCTCGACCAAAGGGCACTCAGCAGCAAGTTCAAATGGCTGTCACTTACAACACCACAGCCGACAATACCCAGTTGAATTGGCATGGCCATGATAGCCCCTTGTCACACCTTGCAAATTGAATCGGGCAACTGCCACACAACCCTTCATACTACTCGCTGAAATAAATTGACTGGTATATTGCAATTATACGTCCTTGTGAGTTTGTCACTCCAAATCCCCGGTTTCCAGGAGCGAACCCCACAGAACTCCATCCTGGAGACAGACATCGGCCCATGACGCTATCCACAAGACAAATTGCCGACTTCAATCACAACGGATTCGTTATCGTTGAAAACCTCCTCGATGAGAACGACCTTGATCCAGTGATCACCGAGATCAACGCACATGTTGACCGACGAGCACGGCAGCTGCATGACACAGGTCAACTCAGCAACCTGTTCAAGGACCAGCCGTTTGAATGCGGATTGGCAGCCCTTCAACGTGATTGCGACCTGATTCATACTGGCCTTGACATCATGGAGATGCGTGGACATGCCGCCTTTACCTTCCTGCACAACCAAAAACTCCTGGATGGCGTCGAGTGTTTGATCGGCTCGGAAATTTTCTGTAATCCAATTCAACATCTACGGGGCATGGTCCCCTCCTCGGTGAACGCGCCATGGCATCAGGATGCCGGCGTGTACTGGCCCGAAGGTGACCAATCACTCATCGTTACCTGCTGGATTCCATTGGTCGATGTAAACCGCGCAATGGATGTATGGAAATCCTTCCAGGCATACACCATCTTCGTTACCTAGAGCATATCCAAAACAACGGGACTCAAATCAGGCCTGATCTACTACCACCACTCACACCTGTTACTGCTCAATGTGTCAAAGGAAGCGTCATATTCCTCACCCAATTCACGCCCCATCGGGGTCTTCCGAACCGAACTGCTGGCCAGGTGCGGTGGAGTCTGGACCTGCGTTACCAAAAAACAGGAACACCCACCGGCCGACCATTTCAACCAGACTTTGTCGTCCGTTCATGCGAGCCCAACCGCGTGATGAACAATTACGACAAGTGGTGCCGGTTATGGGAGGCATCGCTTTCCAAACCCCATCCACCCGCACATCGTCCAGCCAGGCTAAAGCAGTTGGGCCTGCAATAAGCAACTCCTGGCATTGCATTACCCTGACAAACCAAAGCCGTACCGCCCGATACAATAAAACGATGTCATTCCCAGATTGGGTGACACAATTTACAATAAAATAGGCACAAACCCGTATGGGTAACAACAAGGTAACACGCGCCATGCCAGAGAATACGAACAGCAAACAACACCCATCCAAAAAGGTGCGAAAACTACCGCCACATCCCGGCCTTTCATTTAAAGATATGCCATCTATGTATCCGGAGCCTGATTATCCCTTTCCCGCTTTGTCGCTGGAACAGAGGATGCACTTTGAACTTTACGGATACACCATTTTAGACGATCTGTTTACACCGCAGGAAATGGCTGCCATTGAATCCGTTGCCAAGAAGGAAAAACAAGGAATTCTAGAGGCGACAGGTGATGCTTGTTTTCCAAAACCACGACCGGAAACAAAATACCACGCACATCGGAATGGATCCAAATGGCGCGGTGTACGCAATAAAATGGGAAATGGCGATTTCTATCTGGATCGCCTCGAAATCGAAGGGACGCTGGGTCTTGACCCGATCTTTCTTTCCATACTGACCAAACCACGCCTCTTCGGCATCGCCACAGAGCTATTGGGTGGAACATTTCGATTTGACATGCTTGCCGTGCGGTTTAACCAACGAAGCACAGACAATGTTCTAGGATGGCATGGTGGCGTAAGTCGACATCGAGACCGCGCCGTCTGCATGAACGGCTGGTTCCATACACAAATCCTTGGTCTGATCCTTTACCTGACCGATGTCGGGCCGGAAGATGGCGGAACCGGCATCTTCGCAGGAAGTCATAAATTTGATATCCCTTTCGATGAACTACGAACCTATATTGAGAATAACCCCCAATCCCCCTTTTTTCACCAGGTAGAAGCAAAGCGCGGTTCGGTTCTGCTGTTTGCCGACGGTCCACTCATGCACCGAACCATCCCGATTCGTAGTGACCGCGAACGCCTGATCATGCTCTGCCGGATGGTTCACTCCGACTACCTCATTGGTGACACCGATTGGATGGGCTGCATCGACAGCGTTCCGGACGAACTCATAGAATTCTTTCACGGTCGTGCCTTTAAACCCAGATACCGGCCGCGTGAGACCTCGCCATCCATTTAACCCTCATGAACCTCTTGGAAATTTGGCTTGATTTTAATCATCCAAATCAAAAACTGTTTGGAATAGCCCCAAAAGGCGGGTAAAATAAAGGCAACAGATTTTCATATCCAGCGGAAGGGAAATGGTGACCAACAGGACTTGGACATTCATTGGCATCATCAGCGTGACCGTAATCCTTGGCCTGTCCAACAACCTTTGCCGGGCCGAGGTTCTTGGGTTTGAAATTGATGATGTCGGCCTGGGTGACGGACGACAGCCAAATCGCAACTTCATGCGCAACGGCTCAAATGACCAGGTGCCATTTGGCGCTGATTCCATTTATGACACGGCGGAATACGCCCTGGGCAGTTACACCCATAACATCCTTTTCATCCAGGACGACCAGTTACGGGATCTTGATGACCGTGAACACCCGAAAGTATCACCAGATGATTGTGACACAATTAATTGCGGGGTGGTGCACTGGTCACAAAGCATGCTGGACAGCCGGACACAACGGGTGGAGGAGTCCGCCTCCTACTGGAATGAAGAAAGCGAATCACGGCATCACCCAGGTGCCCAGTTGGACATCACCGTTCATTTCACGAATGACATCTATAACGAAGGGGCTCCCTTCACCGTGGATGACATCGGCAACACCAGTTCTTCGGTTGGCTTTGTCGACGCACTTAGCCTTATTGACCCCGATTATGCGCAATACAGTTCATTTTCAACTGCCACGCGGCATTTCAATGACGACATCCGTCGTGCAAAGAACAGCCACTGGGCTGTAACCACCTTTATCAAACCCTATTACGGCCGAGCCAGCGCCAGCATCAACGGCCCTTACACCAAGGGATACGAAGATGACCCTTCATGGACCTATCTGCATGAATTGGGACATGTCTTCGGCGCCCTGGACGAATACGGCAGCCATGAAACCGATGAAATTTCCGGCTACCTGCATACCTACAACACCAATGCAGCCAATCTACCCGGCGGCGAGGAGCCGAATGAGAACTCGATCTCGGCAGTAATGAAAACCCACGGTGTGCACGCCATTAGTGACGGCACCCTCGATGCGATTGGATGGCGCGATACTAATGAAAATACGATCCCTGACATCCTGGATACCAACCCAACCCTGATTGCAGACACCAGTAACAGCCAGCCAGCCGAACGCATCTTCCAGGCCCAAATCAACACCTCGGTCAGCCCCTTGGTCAGCCTGGACCCTGCTGAAGGTGATTACACCATCAATACGCTAACTTCCGCGCAATATCGTGTTAACCGTGAACTGTGGACGAACCTGTTACCGGTCGACGGTGGCTTTGGAGATTACACCGAGGAATTTCTCGTTGAACGTGCCTTTTCAATCGAAGGGAACCATTACATTGATTTTCGCATTACCAACAGTGTCGGCAATTACACCCAACAACGGTTCGAATTCGTTGCTCTGCCTGACCCGGTAGTCATTCCCGGTGATGCCAACGCAGACGGCTTGGTGGATATCACCGACCTGGGCATTGTTGGTGTTAATTTCAACATCACAGGCGCAGAATTCAGTGATGGCGATTTTAATTCAGACCTCATCGTTGACATTGAAGATCTTGGCATCCTCGGTGCCAACTGGAGTACGGCACAAGAACCTTCACTGGTACCCGAACCAACCTCCTTTGGCCTGCTGATCGGGGCAATGGGATGCCTTACCCGTCCCCGCAGATCAACAGGTCATTTCACATCCTGAACATCCAAACCGCCTTCCCAAATCCCATTGTCCTCGTAGCGACACCTACCCGGCAGCTCAGGAATCACACCCACACACCATGTCGTGGTGCAGGAACTGAATTCCCTATCGAAGTAGCACACTAGAAAAGCCAACTTACCGCCATACACAGCCCTCCAATTCAATCTGCTGTTCGGCCCATCGTTCGGCGGTTTCCGCAAGGTCCGAACAGTGTTCTCTAATACATTCAACCAGCGCGATGATGGCGTCACTCTTGGCTTGACAGACTGCATCTGCATAGTCGGCATCAGCTTCATCAAGTGCTTCCTGTTTTTCATCCGCATTCATCGCCGCACCGCCCAACACGGCGGCAATACCAGCAAGTGCCGTAAAAAAACCAATTGCCAACGCACCGGGTGGGCCGGCAACACCCCCAGCAATTCCGCCCGCTACTGCACCGGCAATCACTGCACCAATAACTCCCTCAGCCATATCCTCGCCATACTGGTTGATGATCTTGTTGACAGCTTCCTTGTGAGCTTCCTTGGCTTCATGAAGTGCTGATTCGAGGGTGTCGAGTATCTGGGCTGAACAAGCCGCCAGTTCTCTATAGTTGCACCCTTGCCGCATGGCATGGCTAATGGGATTTTCAACTTCGACCTGGGCCGGCCGCACATCCTGACCATGCCGATTTTTGACAAAGTCTGTAAAATCACCCTTACCATCAAGTTGATGGCCAACAAAAGCCACTGCATCTTTTACCGATAAGCCATCAGCCTTCACCGTGGTCACGGGTAGAAAGACAATCCTAGTACCCACCCAATCGTTTTGAGCCAACGCAACACCCACGTGACTGGGTCCGGCGCCAAACCTCGCGGAATAGATATACACTTCAAGATCCGAAGCCACGCTGGCAGATTGGAGCTTGGCGTCAATACGACTGCTGCGCTTCAAGTTAAGCTCAGATATGGCGGCAGTAGCGCCACCGTGGGTGTGGGCCGTCGCAAATGAAGTTGCACCGCGCTTCCTGAATGCAAAGATCTCGCTTTTACCTGGATTGTATTTGGTTCCAAACCCAGCCATGACCTCGACATTGGTCTGTTTTGCCATTTCACCCCGCAGCCCCGTTGCTAATGCCATGTACTTGGAAGCCCATCTGTCCAACCACGCACCATGGCTGTTCGTTGACTCGGAAATCTGGGCAGCCAATCGGTTCAAATCTGCCGCGGCTTGCCCCTGTCCGTCTTGACCTGTTAATTCATAATTCCGCTGGTTGATGCGGTTTTGTTCCACCATGTTGAATATATATCCATCGATGTTTCCAGACCCCCATTGATTTAATGCTCTTACCGGAGATCTGGATAAGGGTCTTGCAGTCCAGTTGGCGCCAAGCATCCCCAGGTCCGTTACATCAACAACCTGATCCTTATTCACATCTGCAGACCCCGATGACGCGGCATGAACATTAAACCGGGATCCCAGGATCCCCAGATCTGCCACATCGACTCGACCATCTGAATTCATATCAGTATTTGCAGCCAGATTAACTTGGACCGTGACCGTCTCCGATGGAAGTGGTATCAAGATGGTGGACATGTCAGCTGCCATCAGCAGCCGGGTTTCCAATGACTCTAAACTCTGCCAACGTATCTGCTTTTCCTTGTAGCGATTGAGTTGCCTTTTTGGAAAACGTGGAGGAAGTTTCATCCTGTGTTTCCTTTATATTCCCCTTGAAATGTTTACGCTCCACAATCTTCTGGTGATCCTGAAAACAATCCCGGACCACATGCGTTATTTGACCGGTCACGTTTGCAGACCGTAAAGCCTGCAAACGTGAACCGGCCAAACGCCAAATCAGGTCTAAGGATCCTGTTCACTAGACCCCTGCATGCTCGGCAAAAGCAGCCGAAGACATCGGTTGGGTCAGTGCCAGGACATCTTCCAAATCTTCATCTGAACCATCGGAATCGATCCCAGGAACCGGATGCGGTGAAGGCAGTGGCATGATGAAATCCCAGCCACCACCAGGAACCGGGCCTGGTACAGGCATGGGATTAATCAAGTCTGGATCCACTGCCTTGAATGAACTACCAGAAATTTCGATTGGATCAATGGGAACGATCGGCCAAGGAAGCGGAATCGTTGTGATATTGAGAAGGTCCTTGGCATTGCCTTCACCACTACCCAGACCAATAGCCAGAGCGCTATCGTAAATGTGGTCCTTGGCATCTGCGACCATCATGCCAATGTAGTAATGCGCACCACTTTTAAGGGTAATGGTCGACGAACCGCTTGGAAGTCTACTGGTGGAAAGAAAACTACTTCCATCGTACTCCCAGTTCATGTTGCCACAGAGCGGATTGGAGTCGTAGTACTTGCCATACACCTTGCCGCTATCATTTTTCACCGCCAGATCATTGATCGTCAGATCACCACCGTTGAAGGTGTGAGCGATATTGACTGGTGAAAAACCACTGTCCTCATAGGTATCCGTGGGTGATTTGAGCACGGCGATGAAGATGCCTGCACCGTCGTTGTAGCCGCTGCCAACCCATTCATCGAATTCCTCTGATCCGAACAGATACTCATAAGAAATCTGCGCATCTTGGTTTGCAGTGAAATAAATCTCCAAACCGGACGCGTCATATGTTGTGGTTCCGGTCAGATCATCGAGCAACTCGTGTCCGGAGTTACCCCAGTTGGTCGTTGTATTCGGCTTGTCATTGGGACCAACCGCGTCAGCGATCTTACCGGAGGTGAACAACAGGCCCTGGTCAATTGGTAGATCAGATGCCAATCCGTTGCTGAACACGCCCATCGAGAGGGATTCACCCACTTGATTGACGCCATTTAGTGTATACATACCCGAACTTAGACCACCTGCAGCCAACCCCATCTCAGCAAAGTTTGTCAGGGATGCAAAAGGATGGTCCAGGCTAATCACGTTCAGCGGACTCTCTTCACAACATGTGCCGTAGATGGTCATCTGCCAATCATCGATCGTGGCATTTTGGCCATCGCCAACACCCGTATCCAAAGCCTGAAGTGTCCACACACCTTCAGCATCTTCATCCCAGAACTGGTTGGTGGTGAAGGTGACGTTATTAATATCCTGTTGGGTACTAACACCACCAGGAGCGGACATGATGGACTGGGTACCACTTGGAGACTGAAGGACCAGCATCAGGTCGTCATTGTCCTGCACCGTCGCATTGATAGTGATCTCGACCCACTCTACGTGCAGTCCTGATTCCGTAACGAACGTATCAATATTGGAAAGGCTGTTGAGGCCACCAAGCGCACCTTCCGGCACGGCACCATTAGTCACTGTCTGCGTAAGACTGTCGATATGCAGTTCACTGTGCGCTGGCGTCCAGGAGGCTGCCGCTTGTACTGCAGCATTGGCATCGACCATACCGAATCCGAAATTGTCGCTGACCCAGTTGCCGGCACCATTCTGGAACCAGCCGGTATGGTAGGGATCTGCAAACCCATTGTTGTCGGTATCGAAAACGCCATCTGCGACACCATCACCATCGGTGTCGACATTGGCCGAGAAGGTGGTTCTGAGGTTGATATTATCAATCACGCCGTTGCTATTGGCGTCACCACCATCAAATACACCGTCGCCATCCGTGTCGATCAGTCCATTCTTCTGGGACGTGTCTACCAGGATGTGCTGCACGTTACGCCAATCCAGAGTCGCATTCGCCTCGAGCATGAGGGCAACCACACCACTGACCATGGGGGCAGCAGCAGAGGTACCATTAAAATTGGCGGTGATGTTGCCATCGGCATAACCGCGATTATCAGCGGCGACACCAAGAGTATCCGTAACATCGGAAGTGGTGCTATTGCCCGCCCCCGTCGCATTTACCGGAGCCGACACGAACACGTTGGATCCGGGATTACTATACGCCTCAACATCACCGTTCTGTTGGGCAGCTGCAATCACCAAGGTCTGGCGCACATGCCTATTTTCATAATTGGCACGATCCCAACCCTGAAACGCTCCAAACACATTTCTGTTGTTGCCGGCTGCAAACACATTAATATCATTGACCGCAGCATTCTCGATTGCCTGCACATCAAGAAACGGACGGTAACGCAATGTCCGAACATTATTTCTTCCCCAGCTATTGTTGAAGACATCAATATTGTTGATGTTCGCCCAGGAGAATGTGTTCGGTATGTTCTGTGGGCCATTTAAATAATTAAATGCTGCATACGTTGCGTCCGGCGCAACACCGACAATGCCAGTCCCCTCATCATCGCCCAACGCCAGACCAGCAACCGCTGTTCCATGGCTCTGGGTCCCGGTAGTTATATTGGGTGTGCCCGTACCGGCATCGTCATAGCTAATTGCAACATTAAGAGGGCCGGCCAGATCTGGATGGGCCAAATCCTGCCTGGTATCCACGATAGCGACGTTTACGTTTTCACCGGTCGCAGTGGCCCAGGCACCTTCAGCATCTATTCCCCATTGGGTACTGCTGGCCGTGGGATCCAAATGCCACTGGTTGGGGAAACTCCCGTCCACCACAGTTGACGGATCCAAAGTTCCAGTCGCTTCATCTGGGACGGAAAAGATTGGAATGACATCTAAGGTGGATCTACTGTCAGTAGCTAGTTTAACTAACTGCTGATAATCATTTGGTCTTTGAAGGTGCACTTCAAGAACACTAACCTTGTTGCCGGCTGCAAACAGTCGGTCACCAAATAGCGATGTACGGTCCTGAACTGATTGAACCTCCAAATGTTTCAGAACCTCGTGAAGGCCATTGGGATCACTGGTCACCACTGTCCAGGCACTTGCCTTTTGGAGTTCATCATCGGTAAACCATGAAAGATCACGGCTGCCTTCTATCGTATTTTGGACAGCGGGGCTCAGGTCGGCGAACCATGACTTTGCCGGTCCAGTACGGGAAACCTGTGGAATATGATCTACTTTCGGGGTCCACCGGGAACCAATAATACCCAGATCTGCAAGGTCAACCTTGTGGTCTCCATTAAAATCCGCAACCCTGGAATTCTCAGTATTCAGATTGTAATTGGCTCCTAGAATTGCCAAGTCGGCCACATCAATGACACCGTCGCGATTGGCATCTCCGGGCAACTGATTAATTTCCACGCTGGGGATTGACTGGTCAGTTACTGCCCCGGTATCTAGACCAACAGCCAACGGGTTACCAGAGAACAGTACTCTTTCTTCTAGATTCAGAAGTTCATTGTGTGTCCCCTTGGTACGACGCGTGCGATTGCATGCATCCCTGTTCTTGCGGCCCTTGATGGGACAACTTCCACTACAGTTTTTACATTTGTTTTTACGTTTCTTACTTCTAGCCACGGTTGTGCTCCTTTTGCTAGGGGGTTTTATTCATTGCCGCATCAGCCGCCCAAACGGGGCCAATGCATTTGAGTCACAATCAAAAAACGCACCAGATCTGACTGGTGCACAGAACCCAACGGTTGAAGATTTTCGGTATTACGTCTCACAAGCAGACCCATAAATGCAAAGGCCATGCCAGAAAAACGTTGTTATTCATAACTTTATATTTAAAATATACTTATGGCATGACCTACAGAATATGCGGCCCCAGATTGGGGGCTATGGCCCAACTATTCGCAGACCACTTGGGGCTTATATCCCACCGTATTACATGCCTGCAATGACCCGGACCGTGGCAAAGGCAGCCACCGCAGACACAAATAACCCGCAGCGTTTAAGGCCACTTATTGAGTGTCGAGATGAATTCCATGGAGTTGACGGGGTGACCCTGACGCCCTATCGCAGACCCGACGAGACACAAAAGGCAATGAAGTAAATACCATGAACATTGACCTTGATATACGCTGTCAAAATGAAGTCGCCAAGCATAAAGGATGCAATGCATGCTAAGAATCGAAACTAAAGGCAGTTGGCATCAAATGGGATGTCAAATTGGCGAAACATTTCGCGACGAGTTGGCCACTTGCGTGAAACGGTATTTTTATGGTCGCTTGGATGTCGATAAATGTGCGCCAGCGATCAAGATACTGCACGACATTTTAAGTGAACATTGCCCTGAAATGATTGAGGAAACCGAGGGGATGTCACAAGGCGCGGGAATTGAGCCCAACGTCATGCTGGGCTACCGTTTTTTCAATGAAGTCAAACAGCGAATGATTGAGGAATGCTCGGTCATGTTCATGGCCCAGACACCAGATGGTCCCTTGCTCGGGCGCAACTGCGACTTGGGCAGCGGTGATTCGAATATGCAGATCTGCCATGTATCACGACCTACCGATGGCCCAGCAGCCATCACGACATCCTACCTAGGGATGCCTGGCCAGGGTCTAAGCAGCTACGGTCTTGCCGTGGGCGGAGCCAGCGCTCATGCGGCCAAGAGTTTTGGAACCGACGGACTTCCCGGTGCTGTCCTGAGCCACTTGCTAAGGCGTGATTGCCGGACCGTACAGGATGCCATAGCGTTATTAGGTCGCCACAAGTTCCTGGGCAAGGGCGCAAATGTGATCGTCGGCGATGCAACCGGTGCATCAGTTCTGTTCGAGTTTGTTCCTGGCTGGTCACCACCGGCAACACCCCGACGTGATGACCGTGATTGGCAGGCGTGCACGAACTTTTTCTTTTCACCTGAGATCCCCAACCGTCCCAAGGCCGACTACCTGGAAAATGCCTACGCGCGTTATGGACGCATTGAACATCAATTGGAAGAGCGTCGCATTCCGCAGTCGTTTGACACACTCAAGCAGCTTCTCAGTGATATCGCACAGCCGGGACATTGCTGCGCCGAGGGCGCGTTGCATACTGCTTACAGTACGATCATGAATCCCAAGAAAGGTACGTTACACCTTGCGGCGGGAAATCCGAACGAGGTGGCGTTTGAGGAATTTTCGCTGTGAGCCATGTTTTATCACCAATTGGGCTCCCCCACGGCCACTTGCCTTGGCTTGAACAATCCGATGAAAGGCCGCAACCATGGCAAGTGACCAGCAGACCCTGAAGATCGGACTTGTCGGACTTGGCTGGTTTGGCACCAAGTGGGCGAGACTGATTGCCCAAACCACCGGAGTAGAACT
>CAUZIY010000081.1:0-13906 GCA_963579995.1 Phycisphaerae bacterium | reverse complement strand
CCAGTAGGGAACACCCATGCATTGCCGGCCCGGGCCCCGTCGGCCTCGTGATTTCCATCACCATCAGCGTCCACAGGTGCTGCCACACACAGTAGTAACGCAACCGTACTAAATATCAGGCTGAATCTCATAACCTGCACTCCAGTCATCTGATGTGGTGAGGTCACATCGTTAACCCCCACCCTTCGCGGGACTGCCAGTTACCTCACTTCACCGGCAGGGGGCATTGATTGTATTTAAATTAATTTAGGTTCGACTTCTTTATCAGAGTCGTGTTCTCACTTTCATTTTCTGATTCAGTGTGCCGTTACGCCCGCACCGCTTTCTGCATGTTCTTCATGATCATCATGCGCGTGTACTACCAATTGGCTGAGGAACAGTCCGGTGAGGAACGTAAAAATATACGCTTGAATGAAGGCAACTAGAACCTCGAGGAAATAGATGGCGACGGTACCTGCCAAGGGCAGGATCGCAAGGCCGTGACCAGCGATACCGCCAAGACCCGTCGACAACGCAACCACAAAGCTCAACAGAGTTGCAACGATAATATGCCCGCCTGTCATGTTGGCGAACAGTCGCAGCGCTAGGGCCACCGGTTTAACGAAGGTTCCAATGATCTCAACCGGAATCATGATTGGCCACATATACACCGGCGCGCCGGCGGTCAGGTGTTTGATAAAACCAATTGGATCTTTGAGGATTGCAGTGCCGTTAAACCACAAGAACGCAATGGCAGCGAGCGTTCCAGTGACCCAGATCGATTGTGTCGCCGTTCCGCCGATACCAACAGGTTGGCCATCTACAGGATTGACGCCCATGACCGCCGTGATATCTAGAAATGGAATCAGGCCGAGGAGGTTATTAACCAGGATGAAAAAAAAGAATGTCCATAAAACCGAGATGTAACGGTCGGTTTGATCGTGGAGGATGGGTCGAAACACCTCGTCGCGCAAGTAAAGGCAGATGGCTTCAACAAGGTTTGCCAGCGTGCCGCGTGTTCGCAGATCCTCCAGCGTACCGGTTTTGCCTGTTACAATGCGCTTGGCAGCGGGGATGACCAAGAGCATCGTCACGATACCGCTGAGGATTAGCATCACTGTCACATTGCTTATGACCCAACTACCATAGATTGGCTTGTCGGTCACATGGCCAACGGGATTGGATGCCGCAATCATGAGGGGTGTTCCAATCACGCGAGCACCTCTCCTGGGTGGTTATGACTGGCATCAACGGTGGTGGTTGGATCATTGGGCATGTTGGGATTTATTGATGATTTTTCCCGTGAGTCATTGAGTTTCCAAAGATATCGTCCGACCAATCCTGCTTCCAGCATAAGCAGCGGCAGGTAGAGGCCCATAAGCGTGGTAAGCCATGCCCGAATCGCCCAGTCTGATCGCAGTGCCATGACCGTCGCCAAGATACAGATCAATACCCGGATCCCCGCGCCGATGAAGTAGCCATAAGCAGTTCCCATCACGCCAAGTCGATATCCAACCGCGACAGGTAACAAACCAAGTATCGATGAGCCCCATACCACGATACCTGCTCTTTGGATAGCATGATGAATACTTGGCGAATCACCAAATATGAGCGTTACGGCCCACCATGCGACACCAAACAATAGCAGGGTCGCGACGCTGAGTATTAGGCACGATGACCAGCAGGGGAAAGGGGAATTGTTACGAGCCAAGGTTCTTACCTATCATTTTATTTGCTGCTGAAAAACTTTTTTCCACGCCTCCAGATGCTATAGATGCCGCCAACGCCACCTATGACCAGTCCGATGATCATCATGGCCGGTTTGGTATTCAAGCGGTCATCCAGCCACCAACCTCCCAGTACCATCACCAGGGCAATGCCAGCCAGTTCAATTCCGGCACTCGCTAGTGCCGTCGGGCGGACCCTTCCGGTCCTGATATACTGCTTGCGTAGCTCTGCGGTTCGTCGGTCTTGCTCGAGCCGGTGCTGGTTCGAATCAACGGGGACGTTTGATGGCACTGGTGGTGTCTCGGTGAGATCCCGTGGTTCTGAAGGCTCCGGGGGCGTTTGCGGCTTCATGTCCCTATGGCCTGACGGTTGGCTTGGTCTGCAGTTTCGCCGCCCGACCTCTAGCGTATTTGCCCAAATTAGCATCAATCACCGCTAAATCCATAGTGGGGTCAGAGAGTAGCGATCCTGCAAAATCATGTCAAAACGACATTGAATGGTGATGTTATATAGGATATTTGCTATTACCGCTTGCAAATTCCAAGCCTTCTACTGTCCTCCGCCATGACTCAGAGATCCACTGTCACCATCTACCACAACCCGCGTTGCTCAAAGAGTCGCCAGACACTCAAACTGCTTGTTGATCACGGCTCAAAACCCACGGTCATTGAATATCTCAAGCAGCCATTCAACGAGCAGGCTTTGCATGATCTGATCAAGAAATTAGGGATTTCGGCGATTGATCTGGTGCGTAAGAATGAGGGGCTGTACAAGGAACTTGGTTTGGCTCAAAGGCCGGGTGATACGAAGGCGCTGATCATGGCGATGGCCCAGCACCCAATCCTTATTGAGCGGCCAATTGTCGTCAAGGGCACCAAAGCTCGAATTGGCCGACCCCCTGAAGCAGTGCTGGAGATCCTTTAAAGAAATCTACTGAAGTGCTGCTGCACCACTGATGATTTCTGATAGCTCAGTGGTGATAGCTGCTTGCCGCGCACGGTTGAACTTGCGGGTTAGTTCCTTGTTCATCTTCCCTGCAGCATCGGTAGCATTTTTCATTGCCACCATGCGGGCAATATGCTCACTAACGAGGGCCTCATTGAAGCACTGGAACAATGCTGTTTTAACGGTGATGGGCAGTAGCTCTTCAAGAAGTTCCGTGGGTGATGGTGAGTACTCGTATTGTGTTGAAGAAGCATGGTCTTCTTGTGACTCGTTTGCCGCACGTTCTTGAGAGGTCTGGTTAAGCGGCAGTAGTGTAAGAACATTTGGGGTTTGTCTGCCTACCGATTGAAACGTCATATATGCTACTGACACAGAATCGTATTTGTCCGCGATAAACTGTTCTATGTATTGTTCTGCGAGTTGCTCGACTTGAGGGTAGTCGGGTTTGTCACCAAATTGAGTGTGGGTTTTTCTGACTTCGGTGCGTGCGAACTTGAAATAAGCGTTGCCCTTTTTGCCAACAACCTCGATATCGACACTCCCTTCGGTCTGTTTGCGGAGAAATGCACGTGCTGTGCGCAAGATCGACGCATTGTAGCCGCCGCATAACCCACGGTTGGATGTGAGCACCAGCAGGACCTCCTTGCCCGTACCCGAGGGGCGGCGAAGCAGCGGATGGGCCACATTGGTTTGATTATCATTGGCGGATGCCGTAGTCAGGTCACTTACTAACTCGGCGATTTTCCGGGTATAGGCCTGGGACTGTGTGGCGGCGATGAGGGTTGCTTGAAAGCGAGCGGTGGCGATCATCTGCATCGTTTTAGTGATGCGTTCGATATTGCCGACCGCCTTGAGACGCCCTTTGATTTCTCGAGCTTTAGCCATGATCGCGGTATCTTAGCGAGATCGTCCGTGGCGGCAATTGCGGTCTCATCTGCGGCCACGGCCAGATTTAAAGCGTGATCCAAGTGTTCTTTTGGGAGGCCCTTTGGGCACCGTGCCATCGGGGAACATCAGGTCCAATTGTTTCTTGTCCAGATTGTTGACGATGGCGGGCGTGGCGCGGGCGGAAAGCCCTGCGGTCGGGTCGTTTCGGCGTTTCACTTCGGCGTCGCGCTGCTCGCGGACATCACTGGGAACCGGTCCGGGCTTAAAGTCCGGGTACTCAAGCTCTTCGATGAGTACCCCGGTTAGTTTCTCTATTTCAGTCAGTAGTTGCCCCTGATCCGGTGTGACAAATGACCAGGCTACGCCACGGCGGCCGACGCGGGCGGTACGCCCGATTCGGTGGACATACATCTCAATGTCATCCGGCAGGTCATAGTTGATCACGTGTGAGATATGGGCGATATCGAGGCCGCGGGCTGCCAAATCTGATGCGATCAACATGTCAATTGAGCCGTCACGCATCGATTGCATGACTTGATTGCGTTTATTCTGAGGCATGTCGCCATGGATCTGCCGTGCACGAACCCCGTTATCCTGGAGATAGGTTGTCACGCGATGAACAGTTGCTTTGGTGCGGCAGAAGACAATCGTTGTTTTCGGTTCCTCGTGCCGAAGTAAGTGCAAAAGCAGTTTTCGCTTATCCCAGGGTTCCACGGGCAAGTAATTCTGATCGACAAGTGACACGGTCAAGGCGCCGCTTGCAGTACTGATCTTCTGGGCATCCGCTTTCATAAATGATCGCGCTAAACTTTCGACCTCCGGGCTGATCGTTGCGGACACAAAGATAGTTTGATGATCATGCCGGATGAGTTTCAGGATCTTACGGATATCGTCGCGAAAGCCGATGTCGAGCATGCGATCAACTTCATCCAGTACCACCCAGCTAATATTAGAGAAGTGGATTTGCCTGCGGCCTTGCAGGTCCATGACCCGTCCAGGGGTGCCCACAATAATTTGTCCACCACGCTGAATCGATTTGATCTGCTGGCTCATGGATTCACCGCCAATGATGCAGGTGGTTCGAATCGGTGTAAATTTCCCCAAGGTTTCCAGTTCAGATGAAACCTGAGCGGCCAGCTCTCGTGTGGGGACAAGAATCAATGCCTGCATCGGTTTGTCCGGATCAGCATTTTGCAGGATCGGTAGACCGAACGCAGCTGTTTTGCCCGTCCCTGTTTTGGCCTGACCGATCAGATCATGGCCTTCCAAGGCAACAGGCAGGAGTTGTGCTTGGATATGTGTCGGATTTTCAAATCCAGCGTTTTGGATGCCACGTAGTACGCTGTCCCGCAGCTGCAAATCGTCAAACTTGATGGTAGTGTCAAAAATATCGCTCATCGTGACTATTCAAATAAATGTGTTTTGATATCCCCCGAACCGTACGGGGTTAGGGGCTATTCTAGAGTGGGTGGCGTGTGCGGACAATCATGAAGCATCCAATGCCGAGGGATTGTGTTCGGTGGATGCGATTTGGGTTGTTTGAGTCCTTCATGTCGGCTTGGTGAAATTCGTCTAGTCATGGTACATCGTATTCGTCATGCCTTGCGGTTAGCCTAGTTCAGTTTCAAGTACTTGCAAGGCGGCATTGAGTTGGCGTGATGTTCCTTCAATATTAGCCCGGATCGGTGTACTCATCGCAGACAAAGCCCGCAGGGCTTGGGCCAGTTGTGACCAATTTGGGTCGGCTGTCAGTCCGAACTTTTTGCGGGCATCGGCGATCAGTTTACATAATTTGCGGCCGCGGTCGGGTGTCGACCAATAAAGATGTTCAAAGTATATCGCATCTTCAACCCAGTGACCGGGGTGCGCCAAGGCGAAGTCGATCAGGATGGCGGGTCCTTGCGGTGGCTGCTGGCGGGTCATCGCATTGCCCAAGTGAAGGTCGCCATGGCACCAGTGATGAGTATCGCGGGTGTTCCACAACTCAATCCATTTCCCAATTTTATGCCGTGTTTGGCGAAGCGCCTTGTTCCACCGCTGTTTGTTTTCAATATGGAGAGATTTGAGACTTTGCCGTGACCGGTTGAGCATCTGGTTCCAGTCGGTTTGTCTGGCCGCCGGTTCAGCCGGGAACTGGTCGGCTGCGGCGTAGAATCGGGCTGCCGCTTCAGCAAGCAGATTGAATTGTGCACCACCCCAAGCGGATCCCAATGGCCCGTATTCCAGTCGTTCCATCACGAGCCATGCCATGTCATAGCCATTGAGCACCGCGCCTTGGGCGAAAACCTTGGGGACAACCTCCTGTATGCCTTGCAGGCGTACCAGCCAGGTGAGTTCAATCGGTGGGACGGGTAGCTTGACAACAACCTGCTTTTCGCATCGATCGTCGTGGCAAGTGGCATATCCTGTTAATGCACCACCATGCTGCCAGTCCGTACGAAACCAATGGATGGCTGAAAGTTTGCCATCACACATTTTGCGCAAGGCAGATTCAAGACCCGCTCCAAATGGAGAATTGCTGGTCGGTCCACGCTCTCTGGAAGTATCCGTCAAACGTGAGCCAATGCCATTTTCAGGCTCAGCCGATGATTCTTTAGTTGGCTCCGACATAATCATCCCCGGTATCGGAGGATTACCCTTGCTCGAAGTTCGTGTTTCGGAGATCGATTTGAATTGGTCAACCCAACCTTAGTTTGTAGGTTCTGTCGGGGCAAACTGGCGATATTTTGTCATTCAGGATATTTATTATTTTTTATATTTTTCAAGTACTTCATTCAGATCCCACCACGGCCTGGGTGAGCCAATCAACTTGGCGAGTTGCAAAGTATCCTCTTGTACCTGGTCCACAATGTATTGCACGGTTGCTTTTGTCGGTGGCGTCAACGCGGTTGTGGCTTTGGGCAGTAGCTTTCCGCTCAGCCACCGCCGTGTATCGTGCGACAGCCATGGACGGACCATTTTGAGATACATACGACTCTGTTGGATCGCTTTCCATTTGCTGCCGTGTATAAGGGGTTTTCCGCTGCTGGGGTTGTAGTTCTTGCCCTCGTCAATGAGTTCAGGTTGAAGTTTGGTGCCCAGAAAGGTACCTAGGCAAGCAATGGTTTGCTTTCGGTTGGCTACGTAATCCTCGAATTGAATGAATCGTATTGCATGATGCCCAAAGGCGTCCACCCAGGGAGCAGCCTGCATCGCATAGCGACTGTAGTTAATCAGGCAGGGTAACTCTTGGATGGCTAGGTTGATATTGCGCGGCGCCCCACCGTTGTTTGCCAAATGGTTGTGATGGCTAATGGTTCGTGCCACTGGTTGCCTTACGAGATAGATGATTTTCAGATCAGGTCCTAGCAGCGTTCGCGCGCGTTTGGCCACACCTTCGATATCCGGTCGTTTGGTGTAACCGGTTGAAGCCTCGCCGCACAACTGCTCGTTTTGTGCTCGAACAAATAGTTTTGCGTACCGTGTTCTCCCTTCAACACTGAGTACATGGTCATCGCCTAGATTCTCTGGTTCCTTATCGTCTGGCATGTAGATGTTGGGGTTTGACAGCAGGTCACGGTAAAGCGTGGTCGTGCCTGCCTTCTGCGCACCAATGATCAAGAAATCAGGTAGTCGCATCATTACAAGTTCTGTTCCAGCGGCATTTCAGTCGAGGACCTTTTGTGCCAAGGTTTGTTCAACGATCTGAGTGTACTTTTGAATCATTGCGACTGCTGAGTATTTGGCCAGAGCTTCTTTACGGGCCTGCTTGCCCATCTCAGCCCATTTTGAGCGGTCTTTGAGTGCTTGCGTAATGCCTTGAGAGAAGGCTTGGGCTGTCGGTTGCGTCACATGCCATCCAGTGGTTCGATCAGCGATGATTTCAGCCGGACCACCTAGTGAGTGGACCAGCACCGGCCTTTCCATCAGCATGGCTTCTACGACGGACTGGCCAAACGGTTCAGGGTCAATGCGACTGTTGACCGCGATATCGATGGAGCCATAGTACCGTTGTGGATCGGGTACGAAGCCGGTCAGATGCAGTTGATCCGATGCTTGGATTTCTGCCACGCGATGGGCCAGTGAACGAGCAAATGGTGTGTCGGTAGGTCCGCCCACGATCAGTAAATGGAGTGGTGGGTGGGTGCTGGCCATGGAGGCCATCGCGTCGAGAATTCGCCCGGCACCTTTGGATTCGGTCAACCGGGCAAAGATTCCCAAAACGACGGCATCCTGGGGAATCCCAAGATCATTCCTTGACACTTGTTCGACATTCTGCGGATCAAATCGTTCGGCATCGACTCCGACGTAGAGGATGTGGGGCTCAATGCTGTCATGCCCCAGTGAATCAGCTGTAAAACGGCTGTTGGCAAGCGGCACCACATTCCGTCGCTGGCATAATCGTCGATAAATTCGCTGGTTCAGATGAAATGGATACTGGTTACTGATTTCGTTGGGCATGTGCCAGAAGCAGGGAACATCCTCAATACGAGCAGCTGTGCCGGCAATACGCACCAAAATAGGTGAACGTACATGGATGCCGTCCGCACCAATTTCGTTCAAGATATCAGCGATATTTGGTGCCAGGGATTTCTCCATGCAGAGCAACTGAAGATACTTGCTTGCTTTACCCACAAGTCCCCCTGATAACACGGGTGCCAATTCATCGCCAAGGCATCGCACGTCGATCTCGTCGGTACGGCATTGATCAGCAGCCGGCCCGTCGACCATGCAAATCATGGTCGTGTTCCAGCCGAGGTTGCGAAGGCCATTGAGAAGCGTCATGGTTCCGCGGTGCATGCCGTATTGGACATCGTGTCCTTGAACGAAGAATGCAATCGTTCGTTTGGCATTGTCAGTGTTGAGCATGAGCAGAAAACCTATTTGGCGCTGGATTAATTAGTAGATCCTGTATGGCAAAAAGTCGATTGTGTTTGTCCGGCTTTCGTGAAATATAGCATTCTGTGTCTATCTTCAGGGGAAAGAATGCCCCAAAGTTCCATGCTCGTAATGGGCGGCAGGCGTAACATTGGCTGGCAGAGGGTTAACGCGATTTAAAGACTCCAAAACCCACAGAATATTCATTGAGTTCTTAGCCCCCATTGACTGTATCTGCTTGGTTTCGTCGGGGCAAAATGGATTGGAGTCTAGAAAATAGATGTCGGCAATCATCTTTTGCAGAAAACCAGACGGTCGGACAATAGATCGCCATGCTTCCCAGGACGGTCACCGCGATGCGCCACCAATTCCGCCCTGTGATTTCGGGCAAGGTTCGTGCCGCGAGTGTTGCCAGTCCGACAGCGATCAGACTAAGTGACCATGGCTTGATCAGCATTCGGGGCACATCAACAAGTCGCCCGCCACATGTACGGGTGGCAACGTACAGATGAATAGGTCCCATGCCAGCATAAAAAAGTGCCACGGCGTATGCTACTGAAATGGATCCGCCACGTATTGCGCCAATCGTAACTGCGGTAAGAAAAAAAACTGCATAGGCGATATTCATAACCAGAATTGTGCCGAATCGACCTTGGCTTTGCAGCAGACTACCGGCGGCAGATCCGGTTAAGCGAAAAGCCATTCCAATACTCAGAATTTGTAGGACGGGGATGGATGGCTGGTATTCACTATTTAGGAAAATCTTAAAGATTGGTTCCGCCAGTGCGGCTTGTAGAAGGCAAGCCGGCACGCCCAGGAGGGCCAATAGGCGTATGGCGCTGACGAAATTGCGTAGAACCCGCTTGGTATCACTCTGCATTTTGGCCAATGCAGGGAGTAGTGTTCGTGACAGGTTGTTAGTCAGCAACATCATGGCCTGTGTCGACATGGAAAAGGCAAAGTAGTAGATGCCCACCACAATATCGTTGTGGAGGATGCCAAGAATGATGTAGTCGCCCTGCCAGGTAAATTGCCGAAAGAGGCTCGCCAGAAATAGCGTACCCGTATCAGAGAAAAGGAATCGCCATCTCTTGAGACGAAGCCGAAAGCTGATACGAACCGGAGAGAGCAGCCAATAGGCGAGGCATTCCGCTGCAGCAATGATAGGCCTTGGGATTACAAAGCTGTATGCGCCATAATCAAGCCACGCTAACACGATAGTCAGTGCCATGGTGGCGGTTAAAGCAACAAAACGAACAATTGCAATTCGGCCGAAACGAAGGTCGCAACGTAATCTTGCTTCAGGAACTATGCCACAGTTGCGTAGAGGTGCCGTGAGGGCCAGGACAGCAAGGAGGCCAATCAATTCATCCGTGTTGTAAATTACTGCTACCAAGGGCGCAACCAACAGCGTTAGAATTCCACCCGCTATGCCGGCCGAGATGGACATCCAGAATGCGGGCGCTGCCCACCGCCTGAATTGGTTGCCGCGTTGAATCAGAACGATACGGATACCGGGTTCCTGGAGGAGATTGATGAATGCGGTAACCGTTAACGCTTTTGCCAAGAGGCCGAAATGCGCAGGGACCAGCATTTGTGCAAGCACCAGCTGTCCGGCAAGTTGCACGATCTTGTCGCCGACAGCCTCTAAGGTGAGCCACGCGAATCCGCGTGCAGTTGACCGTCCTATGGAATCGTTTACAGGATGCATCGTGGTTTCGGACAATTCTGTATCTGTTGGCAGATCATTGAGTGATGCGATCTTTTGGGATCAAGGCGAGGCGCCGTGCCATTATGTTTTTATGCGTGAGCCAGCCAATATGCCGCCCCATTAGATGGGGCGGCTCGATACGAAGAGTCATATCGCACATTCATCGGCTAAGATCCCCCGTCAAACCTAGTCGCAAGGTCATGCGATCCGAAATATTAGTCGCAGTCCGCTTTGAACTGGTTATTGAGGCGGAAGCGACCGATCAAAGAGTGGCAACCGGGGTAACTCGGCCCGATAATGTGGGGTTGCCTGGCAATCTAGGCAGATCTTTCCACGGATCGGGTACGCCATTTGGGTCGTTGACGAAGCTTTAAGCCATGAGGAAACCAGAGTTTTTTATTGTCGGTGCTGCCAAGTCCGGGACGACCTCTTTTCAGGAATATCTCAAGCAGCACCCACAGATTTTCATGCCACCAGGCGGCGAACCCAATCACTTTGCCCGTGATCTTGACTTGGCATTGCATATCACCAATCGTGATGAACGTAAATATTTGTCCTTGTTTGGTGGGGCAGGGCAAGCCACTTGCTTAGGAGAAAAATCCGTCTGGTATCTCTACTCGAAGACAGCGGCAACGGAAATAAACACGTTTAATGACCAAGCAAAGATCATCATTATTCTGCGTAATCCGGTTGACATGATCTATTCCCTGCACGGGCAGTTTCTCTATACGTCCAACGAAGATATTTTAAGTTTTCAAGAGGCGCTTGCGGTGGAAGATGAACGCCGACAGGGAAAGCGAATCCCCAGTTCGTGCCATTTTTCACAGGGGTTGTTCTATAGCCAGGTAGTTGACTTTGCGCCCCAGGTCCAACGCTATTTCGATGTGTTTGGTCATGACAAGGTGCGTGTTCTGCTGTTTGAGGATCTGATCGGAAAAACAACGGAAGTCTATCGCCAGGTTCTCGAATTTCTTGGTGTTGATACGGAATACCAGCCGGATTTCGAGGTTTTTAATTCCGCCAAACCAGTTCGGAATTTGGGACTTAGGCGAATGATACGGGAGAATCGGCCATTGGCATTTTTCGTGCGGCAACTGCCACCGGCATTTCGCCACCGAATCGGCAACATTTTTGGGAAAATGCCAGGCCAGACAATTCCGCGTTCAAAGAAATTAGATTCGGGGGTGCGGCGTGAACTACAGGCACGTTTCTTGCCAAATGTAGAGCGGCTTAGCGAGGTTTTGGGCCGGGATGTAACGCCGTGGTGCAAGCATTAAGTTGAACGGCGGGTGGGCTTGTCCGGGCAGGGTGGTAGCCCCCGGCACCCTATTTTTCAGTAGGTGGCTACGGATGGATAAGGTTGTTTTTGAGTAGGAAGTCGGCGAGGCCCTTGCCCATGACGGCGTGGCCTAGTTGATTGGGGTGGACCTTGTCACCAAATATGAAGTATTCCGCTTTGTGCCGCGCGGTCCTCGCAGCATGACTGTAGATGATCTCGTCCATCTCGAGCATGGGTATCTGCTGAGTTCGTGCAATGCGTGTCATTACGCAGCGGTGCGGCCTGCTGATACGGTAACTCGGATGTAAAAAAACGAGCTGAACCCCACGGGATTGCGTGGTGTTAATGAGTGACTGCAGGGCTTTTTCTCTCAGTGGGGTAGGTAGCCGTACGATTGGATTAGGATTACTGAGCCACGGTTTTTTATTGTTTTGGGCTCTGTTGATATTGAAGTAGGCATTGATCGGTTGGCTCAAGACATCTTGCTTGCGAAATTCGGCAGTGATGCGTGCGATTGTCGAGGCTCGTGCACGGGCGATGATTAGACGTATGCCGGCAACAAAGCGTGAATTCTGGATGATCCACCGAAACCATCGGCGGCTTTTGTACAGGGCCATTACCTCAACATCATTCATTCCCGAGCCACGCAGGTTGATTCCCCGGTGGCTCGTGGGCAGAAAATCATTGACCTCGTGGTACACGAGTACCAGGTCTGGCTGCAGTTCGTCGATTGATAGTTCTAAAAAACGTGCCGATTGTAGAGTTGACCAGGCGCGAACCCCTGCATTGATTACCTGGATGTCGTGCTCCTGGGTGTTAAGTTCCTTTTCCAGCACGTAGGCATAAGTTTTCTGCCAGCCAACCCCGGTGCCATAACTACTCGATTCACCAAGCGATAGGATTCGAAACTGCCTCGGTGATTTGGTCTGTGATATTTCGGAACCGCGAAAACCATGGTTGTTAATCGGCCCGTTTTCTCCACCGTCGTTGAATCCTGGCTGGTGATGCCAAAGTAATTCATCATGAGCTATTTCATTTGGGCTCAGGCCTGGGAAACTATTGGGCGGTGGAGGAGCCATGAGAATTCTGCCCACGATCTCAAGTGCCGCGAATGTGCCAAGGAAAAAGCAGACCGCCACGGTCAGCTTTTTCCGTAGATTCGCATAAGGGGGCGTTGTGGGCATTATGGAATCAAGTAATTTGCGCGAGAGGTATAAGAATTGACTATAATAGGTATAACCAGCAACGTTTGCGCTTCAGTGTGTTGGGAAGATATGGTGTTGTAATGGTTGGCTTCCAAGCTTTCATTCCTTGGAGTTAGGTTTCCTTGTTGGCTCCAGATCGTTAAATCGGCACTCGGCCTCTCATTGGAGGCGGAGAAGACCCCGGGGCTTGGCTGCGTGCAGGACCGGGTCGTGGGTTTGCGAGATAATTAAGGAGCACATTTTGGCTGAGTTTAAGATTCAATCCCCCCGTTTACTTGATGTCGATGCTGACATGCTGGCCGCTCATGAATTGGCGGTTAAAGAACACGAACCCGTATTCGTACCAGCGTCCCTGATGATGGATGACCGTGGATGGTCGATCATGAATCAGCTTCAAGGTGTGATGGCTATGAACGGGCAAATTAATTTCTCTTTGCAGTACCCCGGGACGATCAAGGCTTGGCATCGGCATCTCAACCAGGCTGACTTTTGGATGTGCCTACACGGTCATATCAAAATTGGCGTGTATCGTCAGGATGATGAGATTGCCTGGCAGATCGTTGTAGGTGAAAAGCGGCCTGGGATGATGGTGATTCCGCCGGAACTTTGGCATGGTGCTGCAACCGTTGGAAATGAGAATGCAGGGCTGCTTTATTACGTGACACAGCAGTATAATCCGGACCAGCCAGATGAGCAGCGAATGCCCTTTGACAAGGTTGCGGGTTTTACCTGGCAAGTACAACACCGATGATCTTTGTCTCCCCAATCCCGGGAATCCCTGGGGATAACACGCAGCGATGCAGTGAAAAGCAAGCAGAAGCCTCCTCGGCCTTCACGGAAGTTCCACGGCCGGTATTGCTGCTTGGTTCTGGCGGTATGCTGGGGCGGGCATGGGATGAGTTGCTGGTACGCAATGGGATTGAGCACGTATCATTGGGGCATGGCGAACTTGATGTCACACAGTGTGATGCAGTCGACGGTGTCCTTCATAAGCCTTACCAACTTGTGGTTAATTGCGCAGCATGGACGGATGTCGATGGCGCCGAATCGAACGAAACATCGGCCTTTGCGGTCAATGCAGATGGCCCTCAACTTTTGGCGCAACGCTGTCGTCAACTTGGTGTAATGTTAGTTCACTACAGTACGGATTATGTGTTTCGTGGCGATGCTACACGTCCCTATCAGGAGCAAGATCCAGTTGATCCCCAAGGAGTTTATGCCAGGAGCAAAGCTGAAGGGGATCAACGTATCCAAGATTCAGGTTGTAGGCACTTGATTGTTCGGATCAGCGGGCTTTATGCGCCGTGGGGGAAG
>CAUZIY010000080.1:0-13934 GCA_963579995.1 Phycisphaerae bacterium | reverse complement strand
TCAATCTTGGTAGTGCCGCTACCGGGAAGACAAGTTCAAATCCGATCCCCAGTTTCCGGTTAATGATCCCGGCGTGCGCGTCACCACGGCGATCAGGCTCAAGCTCGACGATCAAACAGCGTTCGCCGGCACCGACATGCTCTTTTTGTGTTCCAGTCACACGCTTCATCCGGTTCAACTGTGCGTCAGTGGGCAATCGCTTGGGTGTGACCAGGCGTTCCACATACTGCGTCTTGCCCTTGAAAATCAGTTGGGCACCCTTGTTGACAAGCGGGTAGCCCAGATTGATGTGGTACAGCCAGTGATGGGGACTTCGGATGTTGCCGCGATTGGTGATCTCATCGAATAACCGGATTTCCGGAATGCCAAGTGTACACAGGATTGTGCGTCTTACCTCCATGCACGGGGCAAACATGCAGCTGTCCCGAACCGTAAATGTCATCAGCATTTCATGCCGGCCACGGTGGGGATCTGGATTAATTAACATCTCAACAGAGGCCGGCAGGTTGGAATGGTGCCCATGCAGGTTGATCTGTTCGTCATCCTCTTCCCGCGGGGCGCCCATGAACTTTGGCCCGCAGGAGGTAAGCAGGCCACCTGGCCAGCCGTAAAGCCACTCCATGCCTGTATGGTAGGCGTGGCTGGGGGCCTTGATGCCGTTGAGTGACAAAAATGCCAAGCTGTACTGATTGAAAAATGCATCAACGATATCGCCCCCTCGGTCGAGCGTCACGGTGAATTGCAGGCCAGAGCCGGTTCGAAATTGTGCTACACGCCGCATTTGGCCCGATCCCGTGGGGCTTTCAAGCATTGCTGTCTGAATGCCTCCGATCTGCTGTACATTTTCAAACTTATCGGTGTCAAAGACGACGGGCGGCTTGGCAAGCCGACGGGTCATCGCGGCGGGGTGGCGCGGGGTTGCCATGTTGGTCCTCCTAGGCAAAGATGGTTGCCTATAATAAGAATCTAACCGAAACAGCTAGAACCAGTAAGTTTGGGAGTATAAGTCAATGCCAATTTATGAGTATGCCTGTTCGTCGTGCGAAAAAATTACTGAAGCTCTACGATCCATGGATGCGGCAGATGATCCGATTGAGTGCGGGTATTGTGGCTCCAGCACATCGCAGCGAGTTCAGAGCGTCTTTTCGGCTGGGGCCAGTGAGAACATATCGGCGAACATGTCTTTGCCCACGGGATCTTGTGGAACCTGTGGAAACCCCGGCGGATCGTGCGGTATGGGTTAAGCAGTTTCGTTCAACTCAGCCACCAAGGCATTGACCATTGTCTTGCCATCACCAAAGAGCATCCCGCAACTGGGGTGGAAGTGCAGTTCGTTCTCAATACCGGCAAAACCGGGGTTGAGGCTACGCTTGATCACAATGACCGAGCGAGCTTTATCGACATCTAGAATCGGCATTCCATAGATGGGCGAATCCTTGTCATGCCGTGCTGCGGGATTGGTGACATCGTTCGCACCAATGACCAGTGCCACGCTCGCCTGCTCAAATTCCGGGTTGATGGTTTCTAAGTCACACAATTGCTCATAGGGCACATTGGCTTCTGCCAGTAGCACGTTCATATGTCCGGGCATACGCCCGGCGACGGGGTGGATTGCATACTTAACGGTGATCCCTCGATTTTCTAAAGCTTGGGCGAGTTCGGATACCCCATGCTGGGCCTGGGCAACGGCCATGCCGTAACCCGGTACAACAATGACCAGGCTTGCTGCCTCAAGCTGGATGGCGGCATCCTCGGCCGATAGCTCGCGGACAGACCCGCCACCATGGTTGCTGGCGACGGCTGAGGTGGGCCCTGATGTGGTGGCTTCAAAGCCCACGCCACCAAATAACACATTGGCCAGTGAACGGTTCATTGCCTTGCACATGATGTTGGTCAAAATGATGCCTGAGGCACCAACCAGCGATCCTGTGATGATTAGGGCGTTGTTGTTAAGGACAAATCCAGCCATCGCAGCTGCTAGACCGGAATAGCTGTTCAGTAATGAGATCACGACAGGCATGTCAGCTCCGCCAATGCCAATAACCAGGAGTACGCCAAGCATAAGCGAGGCGACCACTGACAACCCAATCATCCAGCCTGCGGACGGTTGTCCGATGAGCATGATGCTCAATAGGATGCCCAGAAAAACGAGAAGTCCGATCAGTGGTTTTTGCCCGGCGAATTGAATTGGCCGGCCCGGTGTGATCTTCAGTCCCTGCAGCTTTCCAAAAGCGACCAGGCTGCCGGTAAACGTTACACCTCCAATCAACACAGCCAGTCCAGTCGTGAGCAGCATATATCCCTGTGTCGTCGCTAATTGGGCATCGGTCTTGTTCAGGTAATCACCAGAGGCGACCAGTAAGGACGCAATACCACCAAACCCATTGAGCAATGCTACCATTTGCGGCATATTCGTCATTGATGTTTTGAGTGCCAAGTAAAGACCGGCCATGGCACCAATAGCCAACGCAATGCCAATCCAGACAAGGCTGATTGCCGTTGCCCCGGTGATGAGGAATAGGGTGGCTGCCGTGGCTAAGAGCATGCCGAAAGCCGACACCATGTTGCCTCGTGGTGCACTTTTGACGTTGCCGAGCATCTTCAAGCCGACGATGAATAGCACCGCAGCTAACAGGTAAACGTACTTGACGGTAATTTCTTGGGTGGTCACTGTTTCTTGGGGCTCTTAAACATGCGAAGCATACGGTTGGTCACAACATAGCCGCCAACCACGTTGATTGTCGCAAAGATGACTGCAAACATGCCTAGCAACACTCCGATATGTTCCAGGTCCAGTGTCTCACTGATTGAGCATACCAGTGCGCCAAGGATAGTAATACCGCTGATGGCATTTGAGCCGCTCATCAGTGGCGTGTGCAGTGTCGACGGCACCTTGGTGATGACTTCAAAGCCAATAAAGATGGCCAAGACGAAAATCGTAATGGGGATGAGTAATTCTTCCATAACAACTGTCCGATCGTTGACGTGTAATGCGTCTACGTTTCAATGGCCTTCATGACCATGGCATTTACCACCTGCCCGGCGTGGGTAATGGTTACGGATTTTTGGATCTCGTCTTCCCGATCCAGCTTTAGGTTTCCTTCGGTATCGACCATTTCCTTAAGCAGCGCATGGATGTTGTTCGCGTAGGCTTGGCTGGCATGAACAGGCAGGCAGCCCGGAAGGTTGAGGGTACCTTCGATGATGACCCCATTATCGGTGATAGAGCGTTGTCCTGGTTTTGTCATTTCGCAGTTGCCGCGTCCGATCTGGGTATCGGCTGCAATATCAACGATGACCGATCCGCTTTTCATCTGCCCAACAACGTCAGCGGGGATCAGCAGCGGCGGCGCCTTACCAAATATTGCCGCGGTGGTAATCACCGCATCGGCGCTCATTACATGTTTCGTCATCAACTCGACCTGCTGGCGACGTTCTTCATCTGTCTGCTGATTGGCGTAACCACCGGAGGTTGCGGTTTCTTGTTTTGTTGTCGGTAATTTGACGAAACGCCCACCTAGGCTCTTTATTTGTTCTTCAACTTCCGACCTCACATCATAGGCTTCAACTATCGCCCCCAGCCTTTTGGCGGTGGCGATCGCCTGTAATCCCGCCACCCCGGCCCCGATCACGAAGACGCGGCTTGGAGCAATCGTGCCTGCTGCGGTCATCATCATGGGGAACATTTTTGGGCACGCATCAGCAGCTAAAATGACGGCCTTGTAGCCGGCCATATTGGCTTGGGAACTTAGAACATCCATGGCTTGGGCACGCGTGATTCGGGGAATGAACTCCAGCGAAATGGCCGTCACCTCCCGATCGGCCAACACTTTGATCAGTTCCAAATTCGATAGGGGTGACAGCATTCCTATCAGCACGGCCCCTTCACGCATCTGCGAAACTTGTTCAATCGAAGGTGGGTTGATTGTCAGAACAATATCCACTTTGCCGCAAAGTGTCGCCGCGTCTGCACGGGAGACCACCTTCGCCCCTGCCTCCTGGTAGCTCGTGTCATCGGCATGTGATCCTAGCCCGGCGCCAGTTTCAATGAGGACTTCATGTCCTGCAGTAGTCAGTGATTTGACCACTGAGGGCGTCAACGCTACGCGTGTTTCGCCCTCTTGCTGAATGGGCACCGCCAATTTCATTGGGAATTGCCTTTGCGTTTTCGACTTGGGTTTCTATCCAAGGATCGAATCAGTAATGCGGGGAGCAGTTTGGTGAGGTCACCCGAATATGGTTACGGGATACCTCCGCAATTTTACGGTCAAGAGAATAGGCAAAAGTTGGGAAATTTCAAAACTCCGGTTGCCTGGCCAAGAACAGTCGGCCAGTATTTCATGGTTCGTTCGCCCAAATGTTACGCTCACTTTAACATATTGGCATGCAAACATTCCTTGTTAAAACGAGCAGCCGTGATCAAATGGTAGAGATTACCAGTCAGATCCAATCTATCGTAAGTCAATCCGGTCATGACGATGCGATGGTAACAGTCTACGTTCCCCATACCACTGCGGGAATAACGATTAATGAAAATGCGGACCCTGACGTGGTTCACGATATGCTTGGGCAACTCGATCAGATGGTTCCATGGCACCAACCTTTCTACCGCCATGGTGAAGGCAACAGTGCATCGCACGTCAAGGCATCCATGATGGGCTCAAGCGTGACTGTGATGGTGACCGGTAGTTGGCTTATCCTTGGCCAGTGGCAGGGCATCTATTTTTGTGAGTTCGATGGCCCACGATCACGCAAAGTGATTGTCAAGGTTGTCCCGGATTAAAAAAAACCCCGCTGCCGCCGAAGCGACAACGGGGCGGAGGGGAGAAAGCTCTCTTGTTGACTAAAATCGGATAACTTCCTCGGTTGCCTACAATTTTTTGCCTGATCCCCTGATTTCAATCAAGCACATGTTCGCATAAAACAACCTTCTTAAGCCTCCTGGAGGCTTCTGTCAAGCTATCAGCGGTGAATGTTAATAACTTCCATATGCTGGCCGAGAGGGTGCTCCAATCATCATGGACTTCAGCGTCAAATCCATCACTCGAATTGCCAGATGGGCCCGGTGCCCACCATCATTAGGCCCAATTTCAATCTGCTTCTGCCAGTTCGGGCCGGGCAAGGTGATGATTCGTGGCCGCCTCGTACATTCGGGCGATCCTCAGTAATCTTGCTTCGTCGAAAAGGGGGCCCAGAAGCTGAATGGATACCGGTAATTTGGGGTCGCCGTTGAGGGGCTTGGTGTGACCTGCGGGGATACTGATCCCCGGGATCCCGGCCAGGTTGGCGGTTGCGGTATAAATGTCATTAAGGTACATCGCCAGAGGATCGCTGGTCTTCTCGCCGATCTTAAATGCGGGGCCGGTACTTGTGGGGCAGAGAATTGCATCACATTTTTCAAAAGCACCATCAAAATCCTGTTTGATCAATCGCCGGACCTTGAGTGCTCGGAGATAATATGCATCGTAGTATCCGCTCGAAAGGACATAGGTGCCCAGCATAATCCGTCGTTTGACCTCATCGCCAAATCCCTGTGATCGCGAGCGGCAATAGAGGTCAATCATATCCTCGGCATCATCGGCCCGACGGCCATATCGTACGCCGTCATAACGGGCCAGGTTGCTGGATGCCTCGGCGGTCGCCACGATGTAGTAGGTCGCAATACCATACTCTGTGTGCGGGAGGTCAACTTCGACAATCTGGGCGCCAAGGCCGCGAAATACCTCGACTGCTTCATCAATTGCACCTGCCACGGATGGGTGATTGGCATCAGAAAGGTATTGGTTTGACAAGCCGAGCCTTAGCCCGTCAACTGGTTGATCCAGATTGGCATGGAATGGTCCCCCGGGGGCATCGACTGAAGTCGAATCAAGCGGGTCGGGGCCACAAAGCACTTCTAATAGTAATGCCGCGTCACCTACGGTATGGGCAAATGGCCCGATCTGGTCAAGGCTTGAGGCGAAGGCCACTAGCCCGTAGCGGCTGACGCGTCCATAGGTGGGTTTTAAGCCCACGACACCGCATAATGCCGCCGGTTGGCGGATCGAACCACCCGTGTCGGAGCCCAGGGCTCCAGGCGCCAGATCCGCCGCTACGGCTACGGCCGAGCCACCAGACGAACCGCCGGGCACGCGGTCAGTGGACCATGGATTGCGTGTGGTTCCGAAAGCTGAGTGCTCCGTGGATGAACCCATTGCAAATTCATCTAGGTTGGTCTTGCCAAGTACGATCGCACCAGCAGCCTCAAGTTTTTCCACCGCAGTGGCAGTGTATGGAGCAGAAAAATCCTCAAGAATCCGCGATGAGCAGGTTGTGCGGCCATAGGGTGTACACATATTGTCCTTGATCGCTATTGGAATACCGGCCAGTGGCCCGGCGTGGTCGCCGGCATCTACACGTTGTGCACGTTGAAGGGCCTGGTCGGCAAAGATCTGGGTAAACGCATTGAGTTTAGGGTTGTACCGCTCTACGCGATCAAGGTACTGTTGGACAATTTGGACCGATGTGATCTGGCTGCCTGCAATCGCATCACGCAGGTTGACCAAGGTGGTTTGTGTGGGATCCCAAGCCATTGACATTTTGTTTCTAGGCGTTTCTGCCTTCACCGAGAACTTTGGGGACCTGGAAAAACGGGGGCGACTTTTTCGGTGCATTGGCAAGGACATCCGCAACCGCCATGCCCACTGATGGCTCGTCCGGACGCAGTGCATTTGTCACATCCAATGCATGTGCCATTGGCTCGACACCGTCCACATCGAGTGCACTGAGCTTGTCGATATACTCAAGAATAGCTTCTAATTGTTCACGGAAGTGCTCCACCTCAGCATCGCTTACGGTCAAGCGACATAGCTTGGCCACGTGACGCACCTGTTCTTCGCTTAGTTTTTCAGGCATGCATGTTTCCTCAAGGAGGTTCCAATATACCAAACCGGCACCGCACGGGTTGGCGGGCACCAGATGCGGGAAATTGCCCTAATGGATAAGATACCGAGGATCCTCGCCGGTTAGGTCAGTGATTGTGAATTGCCATGCCAGATACAGGTCTTCTTGAGTGTTTTACCAATCCATCCATCGATCGCGATTACGTGATCGAGCATGTTAGTGAAGAGTTTACTAGCGTTTGTCCCAAGACCGGTCATCCTGATTTTGCTGTGGTGATATTGCGATACTGTCCTAATCACCAATGTGTTGAACTCAAGAGCCTCAAGCTTTATTACCAGAGCTTTCGCAATGAAGGGATTTTCTACGAAGCAGTTACGAACACGATTTGCGACGACCTGGTCAGCGTGATCCAGCCGAGATGGTTGCAGGTGGTTACCGATTGGAAAGGGCGGGGTGGTATCCGTTCACAGATTACGGCCAACCACGGTCCGGTAACGACAGGGATCTAGTCAAGCCCATGATTCAATGAAGATCAAACCATGTGATAACCGGCAGTTATTTGAGTGGAAGTTCAAACTTGGTCGGCCGGGGTTTAATGTCATGATTGTACATCACGGCAAGGTTGGAAGTTGCAAGGTGCCAAACAGGGCGAATTGGTGGGAACGTTGTTCATGGGAGTCTTCAATACTTGGGAAGGATCAATTTTGAGCGTGTATCTGGATGAGTTGGATCTTCAGATGCGATAAGGCAATGTGGTCAAAGTGGGATCACGAGTTTCGGTAGCAGCAAATGGAACCATCAAGTCAGATTGCAGTGATCATTCCGGCGGCCGGCTCCTCCCGGCGATTTCAAGGTGCCGCGGATGCCCCATTACGGCCGAAAAAAAGCAAGATTGAAATAGTTCTGGCCGGCCGACCTATGTTTTTGCGCAGTGTTGAACTGTTCATTAAACGGCCTTCGGTCATTCAGATTATTCTGGCGGTTGATCCTGATTCGATTGATGAGTTTTGTTTTAAACATGGCGATAAACTTGGTTTTCACGGGGTTGATATTGTTGCCGGCGGCAGAGCCGGAAGATGGGAAACTGTGCTGCAGGCAATAAAATCGGTGCAATCAGATTGTAGTCATATCGCTGTACATGATGCGGCCAGGCCACTTACCTGCGCCCGTCTAATCGACGAGCTTTTTGAAGCCTCGCGGCGATTTGCTGCCGTGGTGCCGGGTTTGCCGATTAATGCCACGGTCAAAAAGGTTGCAGATGATGCGGCGAATGGATCAGGGGATTCTGATCCACTCGATACAATTCTTGGACCAGCACCAGAAGGGAAATCCGTGATTCGTCACGTTGTGGAAACGGTGAACCGTGATGATCTTGTAGAGGTTCAGACACCACAAATTTTCGAAGTGGATCTTCTGCGTCGAGCTTACGCACAGGTGGCCGATGGTAAAGTCAACGCCGATAGTATTACAGATGACGCTGGTCTGGTGGAATTGCTGGGCGAGCCGGTAC
Organism: Phycisphaerae bacterium; assembly: GCA_963579995.1. Taxonomy (GTDB): domain Bacteria; phylum Planctomycetota; class Phycisphaerae; order Phycisphaerales; family Phycisphaeraceae; genus UBA6626. The sequence goes on along the minus strand of CAUZIY010000080.1, from coordinate 5,542 downwards.
ACGTGGTTGAGGGCCATACTGCAAACTTCAAGATTACAAGGCCACAGGACTTGCAACTTGCCGAGGCGGTTGCGGTGTCTGCGGAACAGAAGAAAGTTGATAACCTGGGCGCCAAACGTTTATTTGCCAATGATGATGACTAGCCTTGGCATATGCAGTCTGGCCTGTTGCGGTTTATGGTGGCTGGGTACCAACAACAACTGGTAGTCAATCGAGGGAAGACTCGCCGTGATGATGCGACCGGTTATGGTACCGGTTAGTCGAGCGTTTTGAGAAATTGGGTTACGGGAGCATTCTTGTCGAGTTCCAGTGCCCGTTTTGCCGCTTGTTTCATCTTTTCCTTGCTCCCGATCCTGTGGTGGATTGCCGCCAGACGTGTCCATTGAATCGGTTCGTGGGGTTCAAGGATGGTCATGGCGTTGATATGGCGTAGGGCTTCTTGTGGATTGCCCCGTTGCAGTTCAATGGCGGCCGCTAATTCCCTGTAGGTCGTGTTATAGGGTTCACGATAGAGTGCTCGCTGTATCGCCGAACCGGCCTGTTCAAACCTGTTGGCGCAGCGATGCAAGTTGGCCAGTTCCACAGATCAGTGTCCGCCATGAAATTCCATCTGATCCAATTGCTCAAGGGGACCAAGAACCGTGTCAACCTTGCCGTGTGTCAACGATAGGTGTACCAGTGCCTTCATCGGCCATGGATCAACCGGACGTATCGCCGCGTAGTTCCCCACGGCACGGCGTGCTTCTTCAAAGCTTTCTGATTCGACGGCCTGTACGGCTGCAGTCAGTAAAGAGTCAGCATCTGAAGCATTTGACTTGTCTAGTCCCCACAAATGCACTTGCTCATCTGCCCAGGTTCTCGTTGTCGAAAACCAAGGCCGCTCTAGCGGCCGACAAAGCGATTAATTCACGATGTTGCGGGTAACGTTCTAGTGCATCGTTTAGCACTCGACGAGCGTTTCCGTTATCCCGTTGGCGCAGGTACATGTGAGTTGCTAGCAGATCACCCAGCAAGTGTTCAGGGTTGATGCTGTAAAGTTATTTGATGGCATATTCAGCTTGTTCGAAGTTGTAATTGTCCAGTCCAATTCGACCGGTGAGATACCAGGCATCTCCTGAGATGGGATTAAGTGTTAGTGTTTCGGTCAGAGCAATTGTGGCCTGTTGTGGATTGTCCTTTTCAAACAGCAATCTAGCTTCGGCCAGTTTGGCAGGCCAGTGGAACCGGTCCAGCTCTTGGTGTGCCTTGCCTAAAAGGACCATCGCGAACTGATAATCGCGGCTGGGCCTGCCTTCTAGCCGGGCCAGAAGCGTTAAAGCCTCCGTTGCCACTACAAGTTGGTGTGCATCATTTACGACACTGTCCCTTAGTAGCAGCTGGCGCCATGGCACAAGTTGCTCAATGGCCGCTTGTGTCTGCCCTAACTGCACCAAGGCCTTGGCTCGAATGACGGCGCCATGAGCCGAAGGATCACTGGCGGTCATTTCGATCGCCATTTCCGGTTGACCTTGCTGAACAAACGCCTTGGCTCGAACCAGGGGCGGCACGCTTGGATCAGATAGCACAGGATCCGTCAACTGGAACCTGTATAGGGCAATTTCAGCTTGTTCAGCGAGCGTCAAATGTTTCAAGCGGTCCCACTGACCGTGGAAGATCATCAGGTGTCTTCGTTGGCCTTCGTCGAGAGTTGTATCCTCAAGCAAGGCTCTGACGATTGGAGATGGCTGGGGGCGGATTGCGGCTGCTGGCGTATTTTGCGCAACGGCTAAAGTCAGGAAAATAAGGGTTGTTTTATGTACCGACAACAAAAATTGCATATGGCTGAATCCTGGCAGATAGTCTAGGATCACCGACCATGGCCGACCATGCTGACTGCCAACTTGCCCAACAGTTTCCGATCCTCAATCGAATGATTTTTCTAAACCATGCCGGCGTGGCCCCTATCTCAGGGCCCGCTGCTGAGGCATTGCGACGTTATGCTGACCAAGGTGTAACGCAGGCCTATGTCGGTAGTGGGTGGTATGCCCAGGTACATCACGTTAAAAAAATGGTGGCAAAACTAATTGGTGCCAGAGGTGAGCATGAAATTGCCTTCATGCCCAATACGTCTACGGGGTTAAATATGGTGGCAGGGGGCCTCGATTGGCGAGAAGGGGATGATGTGGTGATTACTAACGTCGAATATCCGGCCAATAGATATCCTTGGGAAAATCTTAAGCGCAAGGGTGTATCGGTTATTGAAGTTGCGCAGCATTCAGATGGGCGAGTACATGCTGAAGATGTAATGGAGGCGATTACGGACCGCACCCGCGTGGTGGCCATCTCACATGTCCAGTACAGCAGTGGCTGTTGTATTGATTTGAAGCCGATTGCAAAGATGGTTCATTTGGCAGGTGGTTACCTGTGCATTGACGCAATTCAAAGTGTGGGTGCAATACCCGTTGATGTTCAGGCAATGGACATCGACTTTCTTTCAGCAGATGGCCACAAATGGATGCTGGGACCGGAAGGGTGCGGCATCTTCTATTGCGGTGAAGACTTGATTGAGATGATCCATCCACCGGTCGTGGGATGGATGTGTATGGTCAATGCCGAACAATATGGCGACTATCAATTCGAATTCACCAATGATGGGCGGCGTTTTGAGCCGGGAAGCTATAACATCCCCGGTATCTTGAGCCTTGGTGCCAGTATCGAGTTGCTTTTACAAGTTGGAATGGATGAGGTTTGGTCCGCCATCGAGTCGCTTACAACGTATCTTTGTGATGGCTTGGCAGAGATTGGATATCCCGTTTTCAGCCCGAGGCATCACGATGAACGCAGTGGAATCGTAGCCTTTGATGTGCCCCGGTCCCCGCATGGTGTAAAATCGGAAATGTCACCGATGGAAATTGTTGCTAGGTTGGCAAAAATGGGGATTGTTATTGTTGAGCGTGAGGGGCACTTGCGTGCCAGCCCGCACTATTACAATACTCCGCAGCAAATCAGATCATTGATTGAGGCCTTGGATTCTATTTCTAATGGCTAATGGTGGGGATAAGGTTCCACGGTCTTGTGCCAACCCTTGCCCTTGGGTACTGAGACATCGAGAATTTTCAGGTCCACTTTTTCATTGAGTTTTACATTACTCAGTTCAACGGTCTGCCGGTTGGGGCCATCATCCAAGGTAGAGGCTCGTATGGGTATGCAGGTTATGCTGTGATACCACACGTCAATCTGCTTGACTTCGGTTCGCCGAGTGGGTTTGGGTGTCATACGCATGTGAATGGAGTTGGCTGGATCCTTTTTGTTCGGCGATATGATTGAAACATCGAAATGTTTAAGAATGAGATCTTTACGGGCGGTGATTGGTAGGAAAAAGGGGCCATCACCGTCAGCCAATGGGTCGGATGCAGTTTTGTCAGGTGGGACGATCTCACGCTTGGTGAAAATCTTTTCGTTGTCATCACGATCAACCAGCCAACGCCCATCAAAAATATACCATTGGTTCTGCTTCTGGGGACGTCGGTCAATGAGTAGCTGGACCAAATGAATGGAAAACTTGGCCGGCGGCCCGGTGGCAAAAACGATCCGGCCCTTGCGTATTTCCTTCTCGTCGAGCACGCCAATGCCTTCAACCTTTTCCAACTGAAGATCGGCTACAATTGACTTGGTACCCTCTAATCGCTTTTCAATAATTCCCAGCCACTGTTCAGCAGTTGTTGAAGACGGGACCTGGTTTGGTAAGGGTGTTGAAGCATCGAGCCTGCAACCTAGGCCGGCAAAGACAAGCATGAAAATCAGTGGTACCAGGGACTTCATTTGAGCTGTGGATGGTTGTGAGGTTGGTAGGGTGTTGAGGAGGATCAACGCCTTGTCAATTAGTTTTCCCTGATCACTGACAAGACGTAATTCAATCAATGCCACAATAATATTGATGATGATTGCCGAGATCGCCAATGCCAGGTGAATCTCCGCCGGCCAGAGTATATTTACAGTCGGATCACAACCTGCGCCCCCAATCATTGCAGCCAGTGTTCCCCCAATTGCGACTAAACCTGAAGCCAGAACCCTTATTTTTCGCGATAATGACGGCGCCACAAAATCATTGTGTTGCATCCCTCCCTTGTCCACCGCCGCCTGTAACCATTTTGAGGTTGCCATGAAATATGTGAATATTGCCACATGCGTCAGGGCACACATCAGTCCACAGGCAATACCGATCGCAATGTGGGTTGAATATACGGTCATGGCTCCGGATTCCACATCCAATGCAGACAGGCCGATGGTGAAAGCCATGGCCAACAAGATGATATTGGCCGCAGATAAACCCAAGGCGATTGAAAACATGCGGGTATTTTACCGAAAGGTTTCGATTGATATCTGCCATTGCCCCCAATTAGGGTAATTGGGCTCTAGCAATCCAGATAAAGGCCGAATCCCGCGTACAGTTGCGGCGTATTCGTGCTGGATGGCGAATTGCATTTAATCCAGCGGGGTTCACCTTTCAAGTTGTTCCTGACCAGACTGTCATTGGAGTATATATGTCGTAACCAGGCATGGTTGAAATGCAGTGCGATTGAAAGTCCGAGGGGTTTGGATCTACACCAAGCCCCAAAGATTAGGGGCATCTGGAGGGCAATCCACCTTTAGGACGCTTGCGGCAGGTCGCGAAATATAAAGCGGGTTGGATCAAGCGCGTGAAGACGATCGACAATCTGATCGCCCGTACGGCAGTGGTCATTAACCAGCCAGCCAGCGAGGCTTGGATGGGCGGCCAGCCGATCAACTTGTTGCCGCACCTGGCTGCCACCAGCCACATTGCGGGATAGTGGTACTGATTGGATTACGAGGATCCCTGCCCGGTCCGCAGCGTCGAACAGTACATCGGAGCCGAAATGGTCTTGGACCACGAGAAGACTATCACCGCCAATCGGAAGGATATGTTTTTCATCATCGGGTGTGATCGATACCACTGACTGGTAGTCATACTGGCGACCGTTGACCAATAGCGTTGATTGGGGATCGCCTTTTGGCGTTCTTACGGATGTCATACCCAAAGTGGATGTCATCTTGTCGACCGCCTTGTCGTCGGCCAGGAGTGTTAAGGTGAACTTATAAAGTTCCTGTTCCCCCATCCCTGATGGCCACCACCGTTGGGGTTCGCCGATGGAAAAATGGATTTCGCCATCACCGTTGTGAAGTTCAGCAGACGTCTGGTGGATAAAGATACGCTTGCGCGGTCCGACCAGATTTATGTGCACTTCCATCAAGTCCATATCCGCTTGGTCGTTTCCGCCAACTTGAAAAGCGACATCGATCACCGCTTGATCTTCGTCTACATAACGAACCAGTGGTCGTACTGATTTAATGAGCCATTTTTTGTCGTATTTGGTAACCATAGTGGATGCCTCCAAAAAGCGGCAGCAAGTTCTGGATTATTCTCCCGATATGCCTCAAAGGCAACTCGTATGCGTAGTCTGTGATCCAGTTACCCACAGCATATCAGCGGTAACCTATGTGACCCCTATAATCCACATGATCCAACATTTGGTGGATTCCA
>CAUZIY010000079.1:0-14269 GCA_963579995.1 Phycisphaerae bacterium | reverse complement strand
AACAACTTGAACGACAACGCTCCAGCGGATTTGGCGATTGCCGGTGACACGGTGGATGAGAATGCGGCTGAAGGCACGGTCGTGGGCACACTATCGGCGACGGATGCGGACGGGGCCCTGAACCCATTGACCTACTCGTTGGTGGATGATGCGGGTGGTGCTTTTGCCTTGGCGGGCAACACCATCACCGTATTAGACGGGTCACTTTTGGATTATGAGAATGTTGAAAGTGGATTAAGTGCCAATCCCACGATCACCGTGGAAGTATCGGATGGCACCTTTGCACAACAAGAGGACTTTGTCGTTGATTTGCAGGATGTGAATGACACGATCCAGCTTGGCGATGGTGGATATAAATCCATTAAGTACATGGAGCCCGACGGTACCAATGTAAGAATCAGGTTGCGGAAGGGTTCGGCTAAGGTGGGGCTGGATCAGCCCATAACTGATCCAGAAGTGGGTTCAAGCACTTTGACATTAGCAGATCCGGCTCAAGTTAGATCCATCCAGATACTGAACAGTAGTGATTTAACGTCCCTGACAGTATCAACAGGCGGTACTGCGGAAGGCGCGAATCCATTTGCAAATATTGGTGCCTTTGTATCGTCGGGTGATATGAAATCAATTGTCGCCAATAAGCTGGACGTCACAGGAATGGTGGCCGTGGGCGGGTCTATCCGCAGGATTAATCTACATGATCTCCAGGGTGCTGCTGTATCAGTTGGAACGTCGGCATCAGAAGAGGATGTTTTACGGATTAAAGTGAATGATGCTGCTAATGCATCGTTGGTTTCAGGGATGTCAATCAGGTCCATTGTGGGACGCGACTTGGCGGCCATGACGATTACGACGACCGACAATTCTGACCTGACCATGGTGAGGGCAGCAGAGCTTGGAGGCATCTGGTCTGTAGCGGGCGATATCGGTACGGTTCGGTCCGGGGTCATCGATAATTGGCAGCTTTCAACGGATGGAGATATTCGTCGTGTGCAGGCCAGTGAAGATGTGGCTGGTATTGATATTTCCGCCCAAAGTCTTGCGTATTTCAATATGAGAGGGGCTGCCAGCGATCTGCAGATTGAACTGGATCGTGCCCATGACCCATTGCGTGCGAATCAGTTTGCAATGAGATCATTCCGAATTGGTGGATCAGGTGTCGATATTAATGTGCAATCGGCATCGAGCATCCGGCAGATTTCGGCCGGCACACTCAGTAATGCAGCGTTCTTTGCGGGGATAGACATTGGCGGGGGTGTTGATACCAGCGCCCTGTCAGTTGATGACAGTATCTTTGAATCTAGTGATGTGGCAATCAAGCGTTTTGTGATTCGTGGCAACAAGGGTGCCACGTGGGTCGACAATGTCGTAGTGGCAGCTCCTTCGCTCGGCTATGTTAAGGTCGGCTTCTCTTCACAGAGCGAATTGGGTAACCCATTTGGGTTTATGGCGAAGTCCTCGGGTAGCGTGAGTTATCGTAATTCTGCTAAGGCGATCAAGTTGTATGCCAGTGACTTGGTTGATCCAAATGATTATGAAATTGATGGAGATCTGATTATTCGGATCGTCTAGATTAACTACGCTATGTTCCCAATAGCGGTTTTAATGATGCGCCGTGTGGCAAGGGTAGTACGCTAGTTTGTGTTGTCGATCTATAGGCAGGATTTAGAGCAACGCAGTTGGCTTCGTTATTATTTTTCACACTGCGGCTCAACAGCGGTCTGTGCGGGGATCCGGTTGTATATTTAATTTAATATTCTTGGGAAGCCGACTTGTCGGAAATTTGGCTGCACCGGGTTGGCAGACAAACGGAGCCAGTGGTTAAACGTTATGTAGTTCCGCAACGAAAGTAGTTGATGCGTTTGTCACCAATATCTAAAATGACACCCAATCTTGAAAATTCCTTGGAAATTTCTCATCATGGAGCGTGAATATGGCAAGCGATGCGGTATTAGAGTTTACCGACGAGAATTTTGAACAAGAGGTCATTCAATCAGGTACGCCGGTTCTTGTGGATTTTTGGGCGGAGTGGTGTATGCCTTGCAAGATGCTCGCCCCGACTATTGATGAGCTTGCACAGGACTTTTCCGGGCGAGTAAAGGTCGGAAAAATTGACACTGACGCCAATCGCGAGGTGTCAGTTAAATATGGCATCAGTGCAATTCCAACCATTATTGTCTTTAAAGACGGCGAGATGGTTAAAAAATTTGTAGGGATGACTGCTAAACAAGAGTTTGCGGATGAATTAGAGAAACTCGCCGGGTAGCCCTTTTTTGGGGGGGGCAACCAGATTGGCGATGTGCAATCCGTGTGGTTTGGGTTAGGGTGATGGAACACATTTGTTATCTGTGATGTTCGAATTAGCCATCGCGAATATACATGTCAGTTGATTTTCACCATCATCAGTTGTCGAACGGCCTGACTGTGATTGGCGAGGTTAATTCCGATGCGCATACTGCCGCAGTGGGGTTCTTTGTGAAAACTGGGTCGCGCGATGAGGATCCAGCAATGATGGGTGTGAGTCACTTTTTGGAACACATGATGTTCAAGGGAACTGATCGCAGGACCGCCGATGACGTCAATTGCGAGTTTGATGAACTGGGTGCGAATTACAATGCGTATACCACGCAGGAAGACACCGTCTTTTTTGCCCAGGTCTTGCCTCAGTGTTTGCCCCCGGTTGTGGATTTGCTTGCAGATATTCTCCGGCCTTCACTACGGAGCGATGACTTTGATATGGAGAAGAAAGTCATTCTCGAAGAAATCGGAATGTACGAGGACCAGCCTCAGTGGCGGTTGCAGGACGCGTTGATAGAGACTCATTTTGGGGCACATCCATTGGCTCATCGCGTGCTGGGGACACTGCAGACAGTGGGTGAATTAAACCTGCAGCAGATGCGCGCCTATTTTGACCATCGATACAGCGCTGACAATATTACTGTGGCGGCGGCCGGTAACTTGCAGTTTGATCAGTTCGTTCAAGATATAACCGTGGCGACTGAAAGTTGGGTGCCAACGGAAGCGATGCGTCAGTATGCTGATCCACAGCCGATTGATTATGCGCAGTCGTTGGTTGATCCAAAGCTCACACGCCACTACGGCGCATTAATCTGGCCTGGTCCGGCTTCGCAAGATGATCAGAGGTACGCTGCTGCGGTTTGGGCTGATGTGCTTGGGGATACGGATGGTTCCCGGCTTTACTGGAACCTGATTGACCCGGGATTGGCAGATGAGGCAGATATCTCACTTGCTGCTCAAGACCAACTAGGTAGTTTCGTGGCATTCTTTAGCTGTGATCCAGAACGTGCCGAGCAAGTTGAGGTGATTCTTTTATCCACGTTGGATGACTATGTATCATCGATTGATGTTGGTGAGATTGAACGGGTAAAAAATAAAATTGCAACTGATGCAACAGTTCGAGGCGAAAACTCGGCTGGACGGATGCGTGGGTTGGGGCATCAATGGACATACCTTGGGCGTTACATCCCCCTGACGGATGAGATTAAGCGATTGATGGATGTAACGGTTGATGATGTACGCCAGGTGGTGACGGATTGGCCCTTTCGACCACGTACCATTATGCGGCTTGGTCCAAAGTAGGGTGCACCCAATTAAATTGCATGCGATTCCAGATATTCTTGAGGACCTTCGCCGTGGCAGGATGATCGTGCTGGTGGATGACGAGCAGCGTGAAAACGAGGGAGACCTTGTCTGCGCAGGAGAGTTTGCCACGGCCAGGGTGATCAATTTTATGATTACCCAAGGTCGCGGCATGTTGTTCGTGGCACTTGCTGGGGAATACTGCGATCGTCTGGATCTGACACCTCAAACAGTGATAAACACCACGCAGCGTGGCACGGCCTATACGATCAGTGTTGATGCTCATGAGCGTTACGGAATTACAACGGGCGTCAGTGCGGATGATCGTGCAACCACAGTGCGTGTCCTAAGCGACCCCAATTCAGTACCTGGGGATCTGGCACGGCCTGGCCATGTGCAGCCACTGCGGGCACGCGATGGTGGCGTGCTTGTGCGTGCTGGACAAACAGAAGGTTCGGTTGATTTATGTCGGCTTGCTGGCTTGTGCCCTGTAGCGGTGGGGATTGAAGTCATGAACAATGACGGTTCAATGGCTCGGCGTCCGCAACTAGAGGATATTTGTAATCAGCATGACCTGAAGATGTGCAGCGTGGCTGATGTAATTCAATATCGGCTTCAACGTGAGGAATTGATTGAGCGTATTGATGAGGTGCCGTTCGATACCGAGTCTGGATCATTTAAGCTTATTGCGTACCGTAGCGTTGTAGATCCACTTCCCCATGTTGCGCTTGTTTGTGGTCAAGTCGGTTCATACGATGATAGCCGTCGACCGATTGAAGTCGGTCATCCTGTCTTGGTGCGCATGCACAGTCAGAACTTGCTTGGCGATGTTTTGGGAGATCTTTCTCATCCGACTGGGAAGACGTTGCATTGTGCAATGAGAATGATTCAGGATGAAGCCGAAGGCGCTGTTGTTTACCTTCGTCATGAAATGACAGGAGCCAGCCTGCTTGGTCGACTTCAGGGTATGAACCGGTCGACGTTGCCCGATGCGGATCGGCACCTGGGAGTTGGAACGCAGCAGTCACCAGATTTTCAAGTCGCAACTGGGACCGGAGCATACGGGATCGGATCTCAAATTCTTAGAGATCTGGGGGTCCGACAACTACGACTGATTACCGATCACCCATTCCATCCGACCGCGTTGGAGGGGTTTGGTTTATCAATTCGCGGGTTCGTTCCATTGAATGGGGAGGTTTAGTTTACATTTTCGATATAGAGGAGTCAGCTTAATAAATGCTGTAAATCCTCGCGGCTCAGGTTCTTGATCAGTCCGCCGTGACCGTCCACAATGGCTTCTGCAAGCTGCTGTTTTTTTTGTTGCAACTCGGTGATTCTCTGCTCAACCGTATTGTCGCAGATCAGGCGATATGCAAAGACAGGGCGCGTTTGTCCGATCCGATGAGCGCGATCAATGGCTTGTGCCTCGATAGCCGGGTTCCACCATGGATCCAGAATAAATACGTAATCAGCCGCGGTTAGGTTTAGTCCGACCCCACCAGCTTTCAGGCTGATCAGGAATATTTTACAGTCCGGGTCATTCTGGAAGTGTTCTACACGCTGCTTGCGGTCACGGGTTTGGCCATCTAAATATTCATACCTTACGTTTTGGCGATCAAGTCTGTTGCGGACCAATGCTAGAAGTGATGTAAACTGGCTGAAAACAAGTGCTTTGTGTCCTTCATCTTGAAGTTCGGCTAATTGTTCAAGCAGGACTTCAACCTTTGCGGCTGGCTGGTCAGATAATTTTGAGTCAATCAAGCCAGGATGGCATGCCGCTTGGCGAAGCCGCAGTAATGCCTCCAGTACGGTCAGAGCTGATCCACTGATGGTTGGTGTTTGAATTTTTTCAAGCAAGGTCTGGCGGTAGTGTTTCAGGAGTTGGTCATAAAGTTGCTGTTGCATCGGTTCCATCTGGCAGACAATAGTTTGCTCTGTTTTTTCTGGAAGTTCTTTGAGAACCTGTTGTTTGGTGCGGCGCAAAATAAATGGACGCAGTGCTATCGCAGCCTCGCCGGCAGCGTCCTTGTTGCGGACGTTCTGGACACTTGCACCGACAGATCTGGAAAATCGGCCTGTTGTATTCAGCATGCCGGGGTTCAAAAATTCAAAGATTGACCATAGGTCACCAAGATGGTTTTCCACGGGTGTGCCCGTCAGGGCAAGGCGGTGACGAGCTTGGAGTAATCGAGCAGCTTTGGCCGATTGTGATGATGCATTCTTTATTGCCTGGGCTTCATCGAGCACGACATATTCAAATTTATGTTTACGAAGCTCTAGAATATCACGTCGCATTAGGCCATAGGAGGTGACGATCAGATCATAGTTGCCAAAGGATTCATGCATCGATTGGCGGTCTGAGCCGCTATAGATTCCCACCCGCAGACCGGGTGTGAAACGTGATGACTCATCATTCCAATTGAATATTACTGACCGTGGTACGACAATTAGGCTGGGGCCTTGCGGTGGCTCACGATCTTCCATCCCATACCCTGATTGGTCTGATGTGGGATCCTTTCCGCCGCGATGCTTGGCTTCAAGCATGGCAAGTACCTGGACAGTTTTCCCAAGACCCATGTCGTCGGCAAGAATGCCACCAGTCCCAAGCCAGCGCAGAAATCTAAGCCACCCCAACCCATCTCGCTGGTAGGCGCGAAGTGTGCCGTGGAATGCATCTGGTTCGTTAATGGGGTCAATCCGATCGAACTGATGCAGTCGCTGCTGTGCCTGAAGAAATGAAGAATCAGCATGTTCGATTTCCTGTTGTTCGAGCAATGCATCCAGCAACACCACTTGATTGGTTTGAAATCGCAAGTGGTCATCGTGGATGGTTCCAAGGGCTGCCAGCAGGCCATGTCGACGCAGCCACTTCTCGGGCAAAATTCCCTGTGATCCATCATCGAGCAAGATCGTTCCTTGCCCGCTTTCACTGGCGGTGATTGCGTCAGGGAGCCGAATAATCTGTTCGCCATGCTCTGTTTCAAATTTCAATCCGCCTCGTAGTTCAAACCAATCAAGACCGGTTGAGATGGCGAACCGCGAGGTGGTGGGTTGGCGAATGGACTTGTGATTGGCACGGATATGCCAACCTTGCTCTAAGAGCAGATTCGTTGCCTTTGCCATTAGTTGAGCAGGAAGGATCAAGGTGGAGTCAGATGTGGTTGTATGCGATCGGAACCCAAGTCGCGAGAGTAAAGATATTGCGTCTCCCTCAAACCCCAAGTTGCGGCTGATTACCGATTGCCTGTTGAAATTCTTGCCATCATTTGTTTCTTCTTGTATCGGCACATAGCGGCCGCTTTGCCCGGGGTTGACCCTCATACCGTGGTATTCAAACCAAACAGTCGCATCCAAGTTTTGATTTACCGGCGGGTCATTTTCATCTGGTGTCGTTTGTGAACTTAAATCGAGGTTGACAACCGGATCAGTGGTTATCACATTTCTTCCAATGCCGTCAGGCCATTCGATCATGGGCAGTTGGGGTAATAGATAAAGACGGTCGAGAAAGCTATCGATATCCTTTGCAGGGACCTGGATAGGTTCGTCTTGCAATTCATCCCGAAACTGGTTAACCCAGCGTTTTGATCCGTGGTCGTCAAATGGCGCTACTTTTCCATCGTAGATAACCACACCATCGTTTCCGCCCAGTGCACATAAGGGTGTTTTTATGTCCATGTACGCCGTGCCACGGCGAAGTTGTAGGTCAATTTGAAGATTCGTAGTATCCAGTGAACCAACTATCCATAACACCCAAGGTTCATCATTGTCCCAAACCAGTGGTTTTGTCATTCCTTCGCCGTCATCAAACAGGCATCGTCCCGACTCGACCATGTGACGCAGTGCAAACTGTCGGATACCGCGCCGAATTGAAAAAACACCTCCCGTATGGGCTGTGAGGGGTGTGTAATCCATGGTGTCCAGGCGATAAGGTTGTGCACCAAGGAGCAGGGAACTGATATGGCGGTCTATCGGGTCGTCCATCTGTTCAAGCGTCTGCAGATCGATCTTGAATGGTCGCAATTGGCTCCATCCGCGTGGGGTTGCAGTTTGCGCCCATAGTTCAATGACCAGAGAATTGCTGCGGTTGGACTGGTCGATATTGACCACATAGCAGATTTGTCGGACAGTGAGCAGATCAGAGATGGGACTTTGGGTCGATTCAGATCTAGTTGGACGCAGTAGTGTAAGCCGGTTCATCCAGTCGGCATCAGCAGGCTTGGCCTGTCTGCCTGGATCACGTTTACGTGCTTTGGGTTTGCCGGGCCGGAGGTAATCAACGCTGTCAGTGCTGGTCGAGTCATCTTGGCGTTCCGTTTTTTCCTGGAGTAAGGCGGCCCAGAGATGGCAGCAGTAGGTGCCGGCGGAAAATTCCAAGCAGGTGCAATGGGGTGTAGCTGCCAAGCCTTCATGATGGATAACGACAGTCGCGTGATTCGTATCGTCAATCACTTCGGCGCGGACATATTCGCCCTCTTGAGTTTGGTGCCTGACGACCTTGCCGGCCAAGTGTATGGATCGCCCGCGATCTTTGACGGCGCTTTGGAAGTAGGGCGCCCAGTTCTTTAGTAATGACATCGTGTGGCGTTGCTCCGCGGTGGCGAAGGCCAAACCCGTCAGCTTAGCGTAATTAAACGGAATCGCAATACCTATCATGAATGTAATATGTTGACAAAATCTATTTTCATGGTCGTTCATTGGCATAGGTGGCCGGGTTGTATGTATAAGGCATGATCTGCGATGGAAGTTCTTGCACCGATACTTGGGACCCTTGATCTGGCATTGATACTGCTTGCCGCTTTGATCTTGCTGATTTTTATCTGGCTGGGTTGGCTCGGGCCACGCGCATTTGATAGTCAGGAACCGCGTTCGATTAATTTGACGATTACAGATGTGTTCGTGGGGATGATACTGATGATTAGCTGTGCGCATCTGCTCGGCATCGTGTTAGGTGAGTTGCGCCCGATTGAAGAGGACGGTGGCGTGACGGGTGTCCCCACATTGCATTATGCGATCTGGCAGTTATTCGGACAGCTAGCCCAGTTACCCTTGATCGTCTACATTTTTGTTCGTGTTACGCGCCAGGGTGATGGCCTAAGGTCATTTGGAATCCGCAGCTCCCAACTGAACGGTCTGATGGCCCGGGGGGTATTGGGGCTTGTTTGCACCATTCCACTCGTATTGGGCATCGGCGTCCTGATGGCGGCGATCAGTGAGTTGTGGATTGGTGAACGGCCGCAGATTGCCCATCAGATGCTTGATCAGGTGGTTCAGTCACATTCGCCAGAAGCCATATTCCTGATGATGATTTCCGCAGGCATTATTGCCCCGGTAATTGAAGAAGTGATCTATCGGGGACTGCTTCAGTCGGCGCTACTCAACCTTAGCGCTGTTCATAGGCGGTGGTCAGTTATCCTGGTAGCTGCATCTTGGTTTACGCTTATGCATTACGGAGCAGTTGAATGGCAGGGGATGCCAAGCTTATTCGTCATGGGTGTGATTTTAGGCTGGCTATACGAGCGAACTGGGAGCTTGTGGCCTTCTATCGTGTTACATATGGGGTTTAATATGTTTAACATGGCGCTGGTGATTTTGGTGCTGCGGGATGTTAATTAGCAGGCTCTTTCATGTTGAAGTTGCGAAATATTGAATGGATAGGTGATGCAGAGGCAGGTCACTTGCGTTTGCTCGATCAAACAAGACTGCCAGGCGAAGAGGTTTATATTGACTGTCGTGATGTCCTTTCAGTATGGGAAGCGATTAGGCGATTGAGTGTGCGCGGCGCGCCCGCCATTGGTGTTGCGGCGGCATATGGTTGCGTGCTCGGCGTGCAGAACGCGCAGGATTGCACGCAAGCATTAGATCAAACTTGTGATAAGTTGGCGACCAGTAGGCCCACTGCAGTCAATTTGTTTTGGGCACTGGACCGAATGAAACGGGTTGAGCCAGTAACGGTTACAGAGCTATGGTCAGAAGCAAGGGGTATCCATGAGGAAGATGCTGATATGTGTCATCGAATCGGCCGCAATGCCTTAGCGTTACTTGACCGCCATATCAGCTCGTCTGATCGAGGTGTGTTGACGCATTGCAATGCCGGTGCCTTGGCTACTGGCGGGATTGGGACAGCCACGGCACCTATGTACCTGGCACGTGAGCGTGGTCGACGGATCCGAGTATGGGTAGATGAGACCCGGCCATTGCTGCAAGGCGCTCGTCTGACTGCGTATGAACTGGTAGCGGCAGATATCGACGTCACGTTAATCTGTGATCATATGGCTGCGCAAGTAATGCGTGAGGGTCGCATTGGTATGGTAATCACCGGCGCGGATCGCATCGCAAGTAATGGTGATACGGCAAATAAGATCGGGACATACAGCCTGGCGGTACTCGCCAAACACCATGGAGTCCCATTTTATGTTGCAGCCCCCAGTTCCACATTTGATCTATCGGTTTTTGATGGCTCTCAGATTCCAATCGAACAGCGTGCTGAAGATGAAATTACGGATGGATTTGGCATGCGAACTGCGCCTGAAGGCGTCAGTGTATATAGCCCGGCATTTGATGTTACGCCACATGGGTTAATTGCGGCGATTGTGACGGAGCGAGGCTTGATTGAGCCAGTCAATATGCAGATGGTCCACCAAGTTATTGGTTCGGCATAGTATCATCTACCATGCAGCGGTGCTTGGTTCGCTCGTCAGTTGCAAAAAGCGTTTTTCAATGAGTGCCGTCCTGCTTCCATTTCGTTGGTCAAGCGTGCTGCGAAGCTCCCTGATTCGATTTTCAAGCTTGATCAGTTCGTATTCGCGCATCTTCTGACGGATATCAAAGTGCTCGCCGACGAGCTTGCGCAGTTTCTGTCGTTGTTGTTCACTGGCACTGGAAGCTGCGGACGTCTTCCGGGCACGCAGTTTTCGTCCTTTCTCAGTGCATTCTCGAGTAAGCTGAATATTTGCAATTTGAAGTTCAAATCCTTGGGAATCTTCTTCTCGCATGACGGCGAGCCTTTGAATGCGGTGTCCCACCTTATCACTGTCGATTACGCGGTCAATCGCTACTCGCATTACCTGTGGTTTCTTTTCGAACTGCTTGAGTCGCGCGTACATCTTGGGTTCGATCATTTTCAGGATTTCAAGCCGGTCTTTTCTCTGCACATCGGTGAGTGGTGGACGGTGGGCAACGCGCCGTTTTATGTGCTGTATTTTCTTGACAGCTTTTGGACTGTCATCTTTCCGGCGGTTTTGAGTTTGTACTCTGTCGCGTCGCGTATCCCGTTCATTGCCGCGTTGGGCTAATAGCGGCTCTGAAGCACTCAGCGCGATTACTCCAGCCGCCACAATCATAAGGTAGCGTCTGCAGGTTCGCGGTCGAAACACCATGATATAGTCCTTTCGTGATACCTTTTCAGAAAACTAGACCAGCCCCGGTATTGAATTGCAACTCGTAGTCGAGCAGTTCGCCTTCAAGTAATTGTGCAGATCCACTAGATCCGTTGTGGTTTTCGAAATCGTTGATTTGTGCAGCAAGCAGTCCGATCTGGTGATCGAGATCATCGGTTGTAGATTCAATGTCAACAAGTTCGTTGAGATTTTGTTCCAGTTGAACCAGCAAGTATGAACTATTGGGTGCTTGATGCAGTGCCAAGAAGAGCCCCAGCGTGGCCGCAAGCATCATCACCGCAGCAATGGCATTGATAGCTGTCGGGCCAATCATGGCCAGTACAGGGGAACTATTCGCATTCAACTGTGGGATGGTTTTGGCCAGGATCTTCCTCGTTAGGTCCTGCGGAATGCCACCGGGTACGGATTGGGGTCCTAGGGCAATATCCAATAACCCCTCAAGTTGAGGATCCCCAGCTCTAGATTTCTGATTCTGGTTGGACTGTTTCATGACAACGTCTCATTCATGTCAGTATCTTCACCCTTTTCCTCCAAAGGGTCTGCAAGCATCTGTCGCAGCTTACTCAATGCCCGGTGTCCACGTGCCAAGACAGTGCCCATCGGCTGGTCCAGGACCTCCGCAATCTGCCTGAAGCTCATGCCGGCTGTGTGGCGGAGGTGCAGGATTTTCTGGTCTGCTTCGTTCATCTGACTAACCGCACTTTGGAGCAGTTCAATCTGCTCTGCTTGGCTGACACGTTCGAATGGATCACCTGTGTCTCCAGAAGTTTCCGAGACCTCAGAGGATCCGCCTTTACTTGGCCTGCGACGGCTCTGTATTTCTGCGGCATGGAGTGCAGGTCCTTGGTTGAGTCCACCTGGACTCATATCCATTGAAACTGCATGCCGTTTACGCCGCCGCGCTTCGTCGCGGAGCCGATTCATCGCAATACTGAACACCCAGGCCTCAAATCGGCCTCGCTCCTGGTAACGCTGTCGGTTTCCGATCTCGCCAACGAGGGTAACAAAAGTGTCTTGGCAGATCTCCTCAGCGAGTTCTCGATCACCGCACTGGCGCAGGAGTAGTGCATAGACGCGTGGTGAATAGGTCTCGACCAACTTCCGCCAAGCGGCCTGATCCCCCTTTGCGGCTTGCGCCAGTATCTGCTTCGTTCCTGGCCCGCTGTCGGTCAATTCCATCGTGATGTTCTTGTGTACAACGGCTTACAACGCGAGGTATTGCATCGCCCAACGGTGAATATAGGGTAATTTGCTCACTTCTTAGGTGCCAGTCGGCCTTAAACACTACAATCGGCAAAATCGGTCATTTGGGGCTATTAGGCCGAGTATTGGCCGAACTCCTATAAATCTCGGATACTGGATTATCTAGATGTCCTCATCATCAAGCTCTAAACCGCCATCGCCCGGAATACCTCCTGGTTCAGATCTGAATCTACAGGATCCACAGGTTGTTATTGACCTATTTGAACGGGCTGCGGCTGCAAATCTCCATGATGACCACCGACACGGTGCGATCGCTCAAGTGCCCGCACAGCGGCACCTATTGATGACGGGTGATCTGCATGACAACGGATTAAACCTGCAGCGTATCATCAAATTGGCAGCATTAGATCGTTCTTCTGACCGGTTATTGGTTCTACACGAAATCGTCCATGGCCCTAACTTTATAAATGGAAGAGACTTATCTGTCAGGACGCTTGCGCGGGTGGCTGCCCTAAAGCTGCAATATCCGAACCAGGTCCTTCTCCTGCAGGCGAACCATGAGTTGGCCCAACTTGGCGGACAGGGGATCAGTAAAGATGGAGTCAATGTGGTGGAGGCGTTTGATGCCGGCGTCGATTTTATTTACCAGGATCAGGCGCAAGCCGTGAATGATGCAATTCGTAAGTTCATACATAGTCTTCTTTTAGCGATTCGATGTTCCAATGGGGTCTTTTGCAGTCACAGCGTCCCGTCACCCCGTAAATTGGGATTATTTGATCACACAGTGATTGATCGGGTGCCGACCTATGAAGATTTGTCGCCGGGGGGCTCAGGGTATGAGATGGTATGGGGGCGAAATCATACACCGCAATCTGCTGAGCAACTGGCAAACTTATGGGATGTCGAGGTTTTTGTGATGGGGCACCAGCCGGCTGAAATGGGGTATACCATCGAGACTCTGACCATGCTTGTTCTGGCCTCTGACCATGCTCACGGCATGGTATTGCCGATCAACACGTCAAGCCGGTACGACATGGACCGACTGATTGAATCCATGGTCCCGCTTGCTTCTGTGTCTGTTTGATATTGGGGTTTAGCGGTTTGATTATGATCAGTGATGCTGGTTTGCCACAGTGGGCGGGCCGGTTGGATCGACGATGCCTGCATCATCGAATGCAGCCTGACGTTGGCGACAGGGGTTACAGGCACGACATGGCTCGTCACCATTAAACATGCATGTCCATGCTAACTGCCAAGGTGCTTCAAGTTGGCTACCCAATTGAACGAGCTGGCGGTCACTGAGTTCAAGAAACGGCGATTCAATCTGGGGTAGCTTATCTTGGCTTAACCGGGCAATTGTTTCGGTCAAGATGACTTGTTCGGTTGCAATTGCAACATCCTCAAAGCCTCCATTCATCTGTACTGGCCAGATGATCTGGTCGGCTTGGATTTCAATGGCATGGGAGAGGGCGATTAGCAGGAGCTGGGGACGATAAAGGGCAACGAGGTCACCATGGACACTCTGCTGCCGGTCAAGGGATGTGGACTGGGGGATTGGAAGGAACGATTCGATCAGTGGCTGAAGTTTAAAATGTTGGGCTTGACGTCGAGCAGCTTCCAGGCGTTTTGGAGCGCTGGCCCGTTTATCCATTAGATGTAGTGCGATTGCAGTTGTTGGTCGTGTGAGAACGACTGCCGTTGCGACCAAGCTCCGTAGGCCGCCACTTGTAAGAATAAGTGTTGTGGTTGTTTCAGGCACATCGCCATTATCGGTCTGTGATACGCTTGAGCCTGAATCGATGTATGGGCTTTACGCGTTCGTTTGTCTAGTCATGATAGACCGATGACAGGGATTCCGGCGTGATCTGCTAGTTGAATCAGTTGCGGTTTATCAACAAGGATCACCTTGGAAGCTTCAACGGCAAGGCAGGTTGCGCCAGCGAGACTCAGGTTTTTAATTGTTTGGGGGCCGACCGCTGGAACGTCAAACCGCATGTCATGGTTCGGGTTGGCGCGTTTCAAGAGCGTCCATTTACCCGTTGGGCAGAGTTGGCCTGCACGCTGGATTAGAG
>CAUZIY010000078.1:0-14472 GCA_963579995.1 Phycisphaerae bacterium | reverse complement strand
ATGCCATTTGCGGCCGGTGCCATTCCACTCATCAATGACCGGCGTGCTGGGATACAGCTCGGAGACTCGGCGTAACCACAGCGAAATCGAGTGCCGCTGTGTGCAAGGTGATCAATGTTGGGTGTTTGCAGAACGGGATGCTGTTCAATGCCAAGGCAGTCGCCTCGCTGCTGGTCCGTCATGATCAAAATAATGTTGGGTGGGTTTTCTTTCAAGGTGTTAGGCCTCGACTGCTGCCAGGCGGTCAGCGTGCTGGGCAATCTTGCGGATTGCAGCAATGACATTTCCAGCGGCGCCCTCGATGGGGTCGCTTAGCATCGGCAACATGATCAGTTTATCCCATGCTTTTTCCGAAATGGGTAGATCACCTTCCTTGTAGCCCGGATAATCCCCGCCCATTTGTGGTGTGCATAATGGTCCACGACCGCCGGTAAAGATGTCCAGTCCATCTGCAAATAATGGTAGTCGATGCAACAGTGGATAGACCTCCGCGTATGCTTGAAGGCCTTCTTGGCGTAATGCATCTACAAAACGTTGTTTAGATAGCCCCATTTTCTGTTCATCATAGTGCAGGCAGAATCCGTAGAATCCACCACGTTGGGCACCTGGATGGCTGGTAATGGGTTCAAGTCCATCAATCGATTTGACGGCCTGTTCGACGGTCTGAACATATTGGGACCGGCGGGCGTTTAAGGCATCAAGTTTCTTTAGCTGGACCAGGGCAATGCCGATGCCCACCGGGTGGGCGCGGAACTTGATGCCGAGTCCCAGGGGTTGAAGCTGGCGGTATTTATCCGTGACCAAATCCATTCCCACCTTGCGGTTGACCTGGCCAATCAGGCAGGACCGTTCGAACACATCGACATCATTCGTGGCAACAATACCACCCTCACCTGCGCTCACGGGCTTGCTGCCTTGAAAGCTCCATACGCCTGCATGTCCAATACTTCCCACGGGTGAACCGTTGTACGATGCACCGTGCGCATGAGAGCAATCCTCAATGATTTTGACACCCGTTTGCTCACTCAGTTTCATGATTGCGTCCATGTTGCATACATGGCCCCACAGGTGAACGAGGACAATGGCCTTGGTGCGTTCGGTGATCTTACGCCGAGCATCTTCTACGTCGATCAACAGGGTTTTGGGGTCGATTTCGCAGAAGACAGGCCGTGCCATGAGCATGAGGGCTGGTGCAATTGAACAGATCCAGTTGCCCGTGGGCGTGATGACCTCGTCACCGGGTCCAATTCCCAGACCATACATGGCACTATGGATGGCTGATGTGCCGTTGATGGTGGTGATGGCAAACTGGGTCCCGGTGCGTTTTCGCCACTCATCTTCGAATTCGCGTACCACGGGGGTGCCCCCTGACAATTCATTACGCAGCGTCATGTCATATGCCAGTTGGGCTTCATCCTCACCCATCTGCTGCCATCGATCGAGCTTTCCTTGGGTTTCAGCTGTTTGTACAAATACCGGCGCACCACCAAGTGCTGCAGGCAAATTATCGCAATGATTGTCGAATCCAGGCATGGGGTACATGATCTCCTTTAGCTTCAGACGCTGAAAGGGATGATTGTCCAGGGTATTGCATGGATGCGGAATCTATTCAAGCTCATATTTTATCTTCTTGGGACCAGTCCGTACAGTAAAATTAAGTTTGGCAGTAATTGGTTGTCGGCTGGGATGATTCATCGAGTATCGTCAGGATAATCTGCCGACCAACGGCGGGTATGGTGATTTGTCCATGGCGTAAAATTTGCGCTATTATTTAATTGGAAATTAGGGTAATATCTTTGTCCATGGAAACCGGATCACGATTCCTAGATGCGTTACAAACCCGCGTGTTGGTGAGTGATGGTGCGATGGGAACGCAAGGTCAGAAAGTGGGTTTGGAACCAGGTAGCAGTGGGGAACTATGGAATATCGAACGGGCAAGCAAAGTACTTGAGATTCAGCGCGAATATGTGGAAGCCGGAGCCGATTGCCTGACCACGAACACCTTTGGCGCAAGTCGTATCATGCTTGAGCGACATGGCTGCGATGATGTATCGGGCGTCAATCGCCGGGGCGTGGAAATCGCCCACCAGGCTTTCGGGAATCGCCAGGGATTTGTACTGGGTGACATTGGGCCATTTGGCGGTTTGATGGAACCCCATGGCGACATTGCTGAAGGGGTGGTACGTGATGCATTTGAGGAGCAGGCAGAGAGTTTGGTAAGTGCGGGTGTTGATGCAATCATTATTGAGACACAAACATCTTTCGAGGAACTCGGGTTGGCCATTGAGGCATCCCGAAAAGCTGGTGTGAGTTGCGTGATTGCTTCCTTGGCTTTTGATGAGATGCGCAATAAGGGTGACATCAAGACAATGATGGGAATTAGTCCCGATGATGCGGCTGTATTTATGCGAGATGCAGATGTGGATGTATTGGCGCTTAATTGTGGATCCGGCGTCGATGTGCGTTGGGCTGCTGATGCGGTGTCGCGATATCGTGCGGTATGCGATCGCCCAACGATGGCCCAACCCAACGCCGGGTTGCCCGAACTGGAAAATGGGCAAGTCGTTTACAAGATGACCCCGGAAGAAATGGTTGCCGACCTGCAGCAGTTACTTGATGCGAAGGTCAACGTGGTGGGGGGGTGCTGTGGAAGCACACCCAGTCATATTGCAGCAATTCGCAGAGTTGTAGATGTACATAACAATGAGCTTGCAGCCATGCCGTAAAACCAGGTTGCGGGTTGAATGGGCCGTGCTGGATTCGAACCAGCGACCGATCGATTATGAGTCGACTGCTCTAACCACTGAGCTAACGGCCCGCCTCGTATTGGCGATGATACCCATTTCTGATTGTCTCGATATTTCCTTTGGACTTGAATCCTTTGCTGATCTGCATGAGCTTGGTGCCGAATGTGCCTAAAGCGGTACCATCTGCCGGATACCCAGTCAGGTTCTTTCTGAATCAAGAAATCTTTTTACAAACTCCTCGTACTGTTGTGGTGTATCAATGCCATGATGGGGAGTTTGGGTCTGTATGACTGTAATTGGAAAGCCATGCTCAAGGGCCCGCAACTGTTCTAGTTGTTCAGCCTGTTCCAGTGGTGTTGGCCGTAACGCGACGTACCTGAGTAGAAAGTTGCGGCGATAAGCATAGACCCCAAGGTGCTTGAGCGGTTTGATATTCGTCCTGTCCCGGTCGTAGGGAATGGCGGAACGTGAAAAATATAATGCGTGGTTCTGCTGGTCCACGACAACCTTGACGATATTGGGGTTCTTGAAATCCTCGTCGTCATCAAAAGGACTCGCCACGGTGGCCATGGGCGAGGTGTTGTCTTCTGCCAAGGCCCTCACGAGCTGGTTAATGACTTGCGAGTCTACTTGTGGTTCATCGCCCTGGATGTTGACCACGAGTTGGTCGTCCTGCTCGGGTAAGTTGGCGACAACTTCGGCAATACGGCTAGTTCCATTGGCATGGTCGCTACGGGTCATGACCGCTTGGCCGCCGAAAGCTTTGACGGCACGCTCAATGCGTGGATCGTCGGTCGCAACGATTATCCGGGTGATGGCCGAGGCAGATTGAACTGCTTCAAATACATGTTGGATCAGGGGCTTGCCGGTCTTGTTTGCCAGTGGCTTACCCGGGAAACGGGTGGATCCGTAGCGGGCTGGGATAATCGCGATAGCGGGCTGGGTTGCCATGATCTTGGTCACTGCTCTTAAAACGCACTAGCGTCGGCACATGCTCAACCTCTCTATGAACCCTGAATTGTTCCAAGGGCATCACCCGCTGCGAAGCTTAGCAACCAATGTCTTGATTCGATCCATTCGGTCGCGGATGTCCAGGTAGTTGATGTCGGCCTGAAGAATTTTGGAGGCAGTCTTTTGCGCGTCTGTGGCCAGGTCAAGGGATTGGGATTCGTCGGCCGCCCGCTCCAGGGCATCCATGAGGGCGTAAAGGATTCGCATGCTTAACTTTGCGTCATTGGCAGCGACGGCCTTTTCGCCTTCGCGCAAGGTGTCGATCGCTTCATCAAACCAGCCGCGTTTCGTGTAGCAGCGGCCCAGGTAGTGCAGTGAGGCTGGGCGGTGTTTGGGATCGGCCTGCGCCTTTTGGAACTCTGCAATTGCCTCGTCATATTTTTCGACGCTGAAAAGGCGTCGTCCCAGTTCAAAGCGGTAGTTCATGTCAGTTGGATAATTCTTGGCCCGCTGCGTGAACTCAGCCAGTTGGAGTTGTGCCGCTTCCGCATTTAGTTTCTGAAATTCTTCCTTTGCTGAGGTATCTGTAGGGTTTTCCTTGCAATGGGCGCGTGCTTCTCTCAGTGTTCGACGCATCTGCTTCATCCGGATGTCGCCAATTCTCACCTTGTAGGCATATTGATCGGTTTTCTTCCAGGTATTTTCCAGCACCTCAATGGCTTCATTTTCCAGTGCGGATTCTTCCTTAGCCAGCAATGCATCGACGAGCCGAATCATGCGTGTGGCGTCGTCAGGGGCCTCGTCGAATTCACGGCGGCGTCGGTCGATGGTTGATTCAATGACTTGGTCGGTCTTGACGATCTCATCGTCATCAGCCAATGCCTTCTGTTGCTCGACGTCCTTGATGTTTTTGCGGAAGTCACCATCGGCGCCGTAACTGCCCTCCTGTATTGATTGCTCGGCTTCAAGGTCCTTGAGGCGGGCAAGCATGACCTCATCTTGCGGTTCCATCATAAGGGCCATTCGGCATGCTTCTACAGCTTTGTTGAATGCGGATACCTGGGCGTATAAGTTACACAATTGAACGAAAATCTTGTGGTTGGGTTTGTTGGTCGTCTGGTTTTGTTCCATGATAATTGAGCCAATCCAGTACGACACCTCCGAAAGGTCAAGTTCCGCGGCAGTAGCTTGTGCCTCGGTTGCATGTTGCATGACCTTTAACGCCAAGTTCATATTCAAGGGATCTTTCGACCATAGCTGTTCCTGGTGCAGCATTTTCTGGATCGGCGGCTTGCCCCGTTGGCTCATTTTTTCCTTGAGCGAGGCAGGCTTGCCGCCGTTGACTTTTCGCCGCTTGGCAACCTCACGCAGTTCTTCATGTCGTTTTACGTTATCCGGGTCGAATTCCAACCCGTTGACGTAGCATTCAATCGCGTAGTCGTAGGAACGTGAAGCGGCTGTAGATTCGGCGTGTTTGAAGAATGCGGCAGCCTTCCGGGCGTCAGGCTTGAAGCCGTCCTCATTCGTGGAGCTACCTTTGCTGGCGCCTTTGGTGTTTTCCGAGCTGCCACCGGATTTGCGATTAAAAATGAAGTCAAATGCCAAGGGGCTACTCCATCAGATCATTGCGGGTTTGCCAAGTAGGTTTGGGATGATAGCAGCAGTCTAATTTATGACGGCAGGTGAATTTGTCAAGCATCGCCGCGTGCCGGAGCACACGGGGTTTGGTGTTGTTCTGCTTGCGAGACCAAGCGGCAGAAACTATGTTCTTATTGGGTTTAAGGAGTTCATCATGATTACAGTAGGAATGAATTACCATGTATTGCCAGATAAAGGGCCAGCTTTCGAGGCAATGTTCAACAAAGTCCTGGAAGTGATGGGTTCAATGTCCGGGCACGCTCACTCCAGTCTTTACAAAGATGTTAATAATGCCAATAGTTACCTGATTATCTCCAAATGGGATGATCGGTCGGCATTCGATTCGTTTATTGGATCTCAGCAGTTTCGCCAAGTTACTGACTGGGGCAAGGAACAGATCCTGGCTGGCCGGCCCAGTCACGATTATTACGAGTAATTACCAATGGGTGTTGCGACACGCATTGCTATCCACGGTGCGGCTGGACGTATGGGATTGCGTTTGGTGGCACTAGGCCATGAATCAGACGCCATTCAGGTTGTGGGGGCTATCGATTCGCCGGGACACCCGCAACTGGGGTGCGATGTGGGGATATTGGCGGGTGTGGGCGCTATATCGGTTCCACTCGAGGATTCGCTGGCGGCGCCAGCTGACGTGGTGATCGATTTTAGTGTGCCCACAGCCACTCGCAGCGGTGTGCCGCAGTGGGTCAAGGCTGGATCACGAATTCTGATTGGCACCACTGGCTTGACGGCAGAGGATCAGGTCCTGCTTGACGAGATGGCACAGCGGGTTGCAGTGTTACAAGCAGCCAATATGAGTCTCGGTGTAAATATTCTTATGGCCCTATCATCGCAAGTTGCACAACAACTGGGTGATGACTACGACATTGAGATTGTTGAATCCCATCATCGTTTTAAACAGGATGCACCCTCGGGTACCGCTCTTGCCTTGGCGGAATCAATCTGTGGGGCGACGGGTAAGTCCTTGGAGCAAACGGCTGTGTACGGCCGCCATGGAGATCAAGTTCCTCGATCAGTAGGCCAGATCGGAATTCACGCGATTCGAAGTGGAGATTTGGCCGGGCGCCACACGGTCAGTTTCGGCACCTTGGGTGAGGAACTGCAGCTTTCGCATACCGCCACGACGCGTGATGTATTTGTGCATGGGGCCTTGAGAACAGCGGTGTGGTTGGCGAGTAAGCCTGCCGGCCGGTACACAATGCGCGATATGCTGGGCCTGTGACTTGGATCTGCATTAGTCTTATTGGTGTTGCCCTGATCATCAGCCTGCCCGCATCATGGCTAATGATCGGTTTTGGCCGTCTTGTGGGCCAGGTTGATCGGCCTGAATCACAAACCCATAAAGCTGATGGCTGTGCCATCGCCACGACAGGTGGAACGGCGATTTTTATTGCTCTAGTGGGACCACTTGTGGCAGCCATCGCGGCTGTATGGTTCTTGGATCAATCGATCTGGCAGGATTTGGCCAGCTCGTTGGTGCCGCATATCCCCGGCTTACGGCAGCAGACTCCCTTGGCACTAGGGATCATGATGGCACTGTTGTGTATGCATATTCTTGGCTGGGTTGATGACCGACGGGGGTTGTCAGCGGTGGTGAAATTAATGGTCCAGGTTCTTGTGGCAGCCCTGCTGGCCATGGTCTTTGATGTGAGGATCTTTCATTTTCTCGACCAGTTCCTGGTGGGTGGTTGGTTTCTTAGTGTTTTGGTGAGTGTGGGTTGGATCGTCGCAATCACCAATGCCATGAATATGTTGGACAACATGGATGGATTGTCGGCGGGCGTGGGAACGATCGCCGCCAGCGTCTTTCTTGCAGCGACATTGCTCAATGGGCAGTGGTTTATTGCAGGATTATGTGCCTTGCTGATTGGTGGCCTGTTAGGGTTTCTGGTTTTCAATATGCCGCCCGCGCGGCTCTATATGGGTGACGGAGGTTCGTTGGTGCTTGGTTTGTCGCTTGCAGTGATTAGTGTTCGTACGACCTATTATGTCGGTTCAGGTATGGCGGATCCAAATGTTGCATCGATGAGCTTCTGGTATGCCGTGCTGATGCCCTTGTTGGTCATGGCGGTGCCACTTTACGACCTGGTTAGCGTGATACTCATCCGGGCGGGTGCAGGCCAGCATCTCATGGTTGGTGATCAGAACCATTTTTCCCACCGCCTGGTTCGGCGTGGGTTGACTAAGCCCGCCGCGGTGTGCGTGGTGTATCTGGCAACTTTGGCCACAGCGACAGCCGGCGTGATCTTGCCGGTTCTCAATGGGTGGCAGGCGATGCTGGTTGCTGGGCAGGTGTTGTCAGTGATTGGGGTGCTGGTGCTGTTGGAAAGGACCTGATCAGCTCGTTGAAACCCAAATGCCAAGCGGAAGGTTGGAATATGACATTCCATGCATCAGGATGCGGCTTTTGTAACCTGACATCCGTGGCTTGGAATTAAGAAAAAGCCCCCGACGTGAATCGGGAGCTTTTATGTGTATTGCGCCGGGGGTTAGGGGAAGATAGCCGCCCCGCATGCCATGGTGGTGGCATTGTAATTTTCTAGAAATTGACCTGTGGGTTCACGCCGAATTCAGCCGGATTATCAAGCAGGCCCGGGAAGTTCCGGTCCTCTACTTCGCTGTGCATGATAATGGTGGGTTTGATCAGGATGAGCAGGGTCCGCTCATCTTTGATGGTGGTTCGATTTGTAAAGAATCGCTTGAGGTAGGGGACTTTGGAAAGCACGGGTAAGCCAGCTTCAATCTCCACCTCGCCCATTAGTTTCTGGCCACCCATCAGGATGGTTCCCTTGTCGGGTACGCTCACGGTGGTGCGGATCTGGGTTACCTCGATCTCGGGGGCTTCAACATATGTGCCCAGCATGATGCTGCCCTGTTCCTCGCCAGTGTCGTCATTGTCGAAAATGTCGTCAAGATCGAATACGGCATTCTGTTGGATTCGCCTGATGGGCTGGAGGACATTGGATAGATCTGGCGCGGCGGTCATGGTGACGTACCGGCGGTCTGCACTCACGGTGGCTTCGCAATCCAGAACCACGCCGGAATTGACAACGCTAAGTTCCGGGTCAAAGCCGACGCCGTCACTGATCGGCTCCACATCACTGACAAATGAGATTTGGCGAACGACCATGACATAGGAGCGTTGGCCATTCATGAGTGTCAGGCGTGGTGCGGAAAGACTGATCGATCGCTTATGTGCTTGGGTTGCACGGACAAGAAGGGTAAGTTGAAGGTCGTCAAGGTAACTCAGTGACAGGTCAAGAGAGCGGCCCGAGGAATCGTCGCCACCCAGTGCCGCGCTGCCAAATGAGCCTGGTAAACCGGTTGTGGGCCGGGCGGTGAGGCCGAAAGTATCCTGGGAGACGACAATCGGTCCGTAATTCCCCCCGACATTGTTTACGGTAAAGTCCAAGTCCAAGCCTACTTCGTCAATGAAGTTTTGGTCAACCAGTAGGAATCTAGTTTCAACGTGGATCTGAACGGCGCGGGCTTGACGCAGTTGATTGAGCAACTGGACGATGCTTACCTGGTTATCCGGCGTTGTTTTAACAATCAGGTTGCCGTTCAATTCCTGCAGGCTACTGATGTCGCCGCCATTGAAGACCCAATCCAATGGATCACCAACGGTGTTGCGTACCAGTTCGGTGATGCTTTCCACCATCTCGTCCCGCGTGGGCAGCGCATCGTCACCGGCCATGTCGCCTTCACTGCCAAACAGGCCGCCACTACTACCACCGCCTTCACCGCCGGTATCACTCAGTGCCTGGTCCAAGTCGAATTCGGGTGCGTTCTCGAATCTTGGAACCTGAATCAACAGGTCGTTGATGTCGTAGGTTCGCGTGGTGGTCGTGGTTGTCAGGTCGCGTTTCGACGAGATCTCGACAATGCCGCGAATGATGCTGTAGCCAATTGGGTCCAAGTCGGCAATGCTGACTTGCTTGAGGGCAAGTTCCAATGCATGTACGGCAGCCACATTATTCAACTGGAAGCTTACGGGCGAATCCCGTTCGACGCCTGCGTCACTCAGGGCGTTCCAGTTAGTCGTGATATTCACCCCAGTTGTGATCCGCAGGAAATCAATAAACTCCTCAATGGGTTGCTCGTCAAAGTCGATGCGAAGCGGATCCTGCAGTTTTAATGCAATGCGCCGGTTCTCCCGGCTCTCAGACGTTTCCTCAGTGCCGCCAAGTAGCCGGTCCCGGGTGATTTGCGGCCAGTCAGGTGGATAGGCAAGGAGTTCTTCTAAGGGTTGCGCCGACTCTTCAATCTGCAGGCTGTGGCCAGTGATTGCGGTAGCGCGTTGTTTACGGAGCCGGCGTGTTTCAAATACGCGTTTATCAATCTCGATCATGTCCTTTAAAGGCTGGGCGGCAAGGTTGTTCGGGTCGCGGAAAAGAACGCGATCGATCATCGCCAGTGCATCGTCGAACCGGTTTTCATTGCGAAATTCAACGGCACGTGCAATCAGCCGTTGCGACTCTTCCTGCAGTTCTTTGGCTGCTTCGATTCGCCGTTGGACTTCATCATTCCGCTGCTTCTTTTCAATCTTAATGGCGATGAGAGCTTCGACATCGCGTCTTGTGTTATCAATTTGCGCGTCCAGATCTTCAGCTCTTGCACGCAGTCCGCCATACTCCCGCGTGGTGATGAAAGTCTTGTTTTGATCGAGGATGCTTTTGGCTTGTTGCACAGCCTCCATCGCTTCACCGAAACGATTGTCAATAAGCAGCCCTTTGGCTCGCGTCATTTCCTCTTCATATTCGGCCACGGCCTGTTGATGGCGTAGTTTGCGTACGCTTATTTCCCGTTCCAGCGGCCCCTCTGGTCCGGTAGCATTCTGTTCGGCGCGCTCACGTGCGGCCAGGGCTTGTTTGTTGTTGGGGTCGACACCCAGTGCCGCGGTGTAGTGCTTAGCAGCAAGATGGTATTGTCCCGCGACTTCAGCCTGTTTCCCCTCGGTGATACGCTGCTGGGCGTAGAGCTTCATTGCCCGGGCCAACTGGTCCTCCAAGGCCTGGGCTTCCTGTTCGGCTTGTTCTTCAGCGAGTTTCTGGGCTTCTTCTGCGGCAGCTTGTTCTTCGGCAGCTTGTTCTTCGGCGAGTTCCTGGGCTTCAGCTTCGGCAGCTTGTTCTTCGGCGAGTTTCTGGGCTTCAGCTTCGGCAGCTTGTTCTTCGGCGAGTTTCTGGGCTTCAGCTTCGGCAGCCTGTTCTACGGCAAGTTTCTGGGCTTCTAACTGGGCCTCCTGTGCTACTTGCTCGACTTTGGCAGCACGGGATTCAGCGTCCTGTGCCTGCTGTTGGGCCTCGGCGATTTGTGCTTGTGCCGCCTCAGCCGCCTCGGCTGCCTTGGCTTCGGAGATGGCCCGCGCGGCCTCAGCTTGTTCCGCAGCTTTTTCCAGTTCGGCGGTCTTGGCCTGTGCTTCGGCCAACTCGGCTTGTGAGTCGGCAATAGCTATTGCGGTTTCTTTTTCCTGTTGTGTTCGTGCCGCTTGTGCATCGGCGGCGATTTTTTCCAACTCTGCCGCCCTGGTCTCTGCCGCCCGAATCGATTCTGCTGCTGCACGCCGTTCAGATTCCAGTTCGGCGGCCATAGCAGACGCTGTTTCGTTGGCAGTCCGCTCGATTTGTCCTGCTCGCTCTTCTGCCATCTGGGCTGAGCGTGCAGCTTCAGTGGCTTTCTCCTGGGCTTGTTCAGCGGCCTCAATCGCCTTGTCTGCACGCGACTGGGCTTGTGCAATAGCCGCAAGCGTTTCCTCGTTTGCGGCATCATCAGCAGCTTGCGCTATCTCGGCAGCCGCTGCTGCCAAATCCTTGGCGACATTTGCTGCTTCGGCCGCTTCGGCGGCCGCTTGTACCGCTTTGTCCGCGGCTTCTATTTGCGAGGTTGCTTCCAGTTGGTGGTCACGAAGGACAGCGAGCCTGTGCTGAAGCCGATTGTTGTCGAACCAACCTAAATCAACACCACTCTTTTGTACCTCTTTGAGTTTCCTCTCTGCATCGGCAAGTTGTCTGTCGCGGATATCAGCCGACGCAGATTTAATCAGGCGACGCATTTCAGTAAGCTTTGCATTGCGGCTTCGTTTGATATCGGAGAGGCGTGCGATGGCCAACGCCGTGTGTTCACCGGTTGCATCTGCGTGTGCCAAGGCTTGTCTGTACAGGGCATCGGCTTGGCCCATGTTCTTTTCCGCAAGTGCCAAGTTGGCTTGGTCTATCAGGTTTTCTGCAGTAATAGGTTCCGGATCGGTTGGTTGCGCGTCGAGTGTTTGCAAAGTCAACCAGAAGGTTTCCTGGTCTTGCTCGGCGATGTCTTCCGGGTCGAGCTCATCAAGAATGCGGCCTAATGTTTTTTTAGCTTCTTCATGCTGGCCGGCATTGAATTGTTCCATTCCCTGTTCATAGATCTGCTGGGCCGTTGGTTGGCTTGTTTCCTGTGCCAAAACGAGATTGCAAATAACCAACACGGTAAGCACGAGCTTGGCGATAGACGATTGACATCGTTGCACGGGAAGCCTCCGTCATGAGGACGGTTGCTTCGCGGTGTTTTGGCATGCGAAGCAACAGTGTGTGGGGTAGTAGCCGATGGTCGAACCCACTATTTGGTCCGTCGTTAGGCCTTTCTTAGGTTTAGTCCCCACGTCAGTGTATGGCTAAGGTCTACGGGCTGCAAGTGTTAGGAAGTACAGCCGACAATGGTTCAGATTCAGGTGCCAAGTGGCGATTCTTTCGGGACATCCAAGGAGCCGGGGTGGGTGTTGCCATGGTTCGATTCTGGGCCTATGTAACCGTAACGGCGGATTACTTGTGGGCTGCTGCATATGGGCTGGTCAGTGCCCGCACGCGATCCCAGACACCTTCACTTTTAGCGATAAGTTCAGTCCGGGTTGGGCCCACGGTCATTCGGGGAGCCAGACGCCAGGCTTCAAAAAAGATCTCATCAAAACGAATGATGCTTAGGTAAAGATCCCGGCTACGTGTCGCTGTAGGTAGGTTCGGTACACCGATACGCAGGCCTAGGATCCCGCGAACATGTCGCATGTCTCGCGGCAGCAGAGGCGACCAGCCTGCTGGTCCTAGTTGTTCAGCCGTGACGCCGATGCCATACAGAATGGTGCTTGCGAGCACCACATGGCCCATCTCGTTTAGAAGACGCTGGTTGATGCTCAAGTCGCCATGGTCTTGCCCCTTGCGGTTGGCAGACAGGTGGGCAAGCCGCATGGGAATGAAACTGTCCACGAATCCCACCTGGTGGTGTTGGGCGATCTGTTGGCTGGCGATAGCCATCTTGTGCAGCTTGGTATTTTCACGATCCACGGTGAGATTATGGATCCCGGTATCAACTGCGGGGGCGCTAATAATCACCAACTGGCGTGCATGGGGTTGGATCTGGCCAATAAGGTTGTTCAGATCCTGCCGGTATTGTTTGGCTGAGGTTTGTGGCCCAGGAAAATTCATGACATCGTTGAGCCCTAGGCATACAAAAATAACGGTGGGTCTGGTTAATTCAATCAGGTCATAAATCCAATCAATGGTGCTGGCGGCTGTAGCGCCGGCGTAGCCGCCATTGAAGAAGCGAAGGTCAGCATCCGGCATGATACGGAGCAGCGCGGAAGCAACGGCTCGCGTGTAAAACCGATACTGCGTGAGTTGATCGCCTACAAATAGGATTCGATCGCCGGGTTGAATGATCTGGTCGAATGCCAAAGGTGACTTTTGAATGAAGTCAATCGCCGGTGCCAGCGGTTCGGTGTGATGCGGAGGGGGCTGTGGTTGGGTGGTTTGGTCGTTGGCCTGGCAGCCCAGGATCAGGAGGGTCATGATGGTGGTGACAGGCATAATCTTCTTGATCCGCATATTAAGAGCCTACCACATGGCCTTCGGCCTGGGCTAGGCCAGATGGTTTAAGGGATCGTGGACTGGCCGATTCCATGGATTGGCGGTTGGAGGAATGATTGACCGACGAAGTGGTAATCGGTAGTATTCGCCAGCGATTTGGCAGGCAACTACCGTTAGTGAGGCGACCCATGGCACATAAAAAAAGCGGAGGCAGTACGAGGAATGGGCGGGACTCCAACGCGCAATATCGGGGGGTTAAGCTCTATGGCGGCCAGCTGGCTCGTACAGGTGCCATTATCGTCCGCCAATGTGGGACGCACTTTAAACCCGGCTTTCAGGTGGGCAGGGGCCGCGATGACACGCTGTTTGCGTTGACCGAGGGTATTGTAGAGTTCCAAGGTCGTCGGGTGCATATCCGGGCAGCGGGTTCAAGTTAGTGATTCATTACGGCCGTGTTGTCTGCAGGCACGGATCGAAAGACCATGTGATTGGGCGCCTCTGCGGTGCCCTTTTTCGTAACGGTACGTAGACGGCCAAGGTTGATTAAGGCGATCGATATATGGCTGATGAGAAGCCAGTGAACCTGTTGGCGATCAATATTGGCAATACGCGTACCCAGTTGGGGACGTTTGCGGCCGGTCAACTGGAAAAGACTGAAGTATTTTCCAATTCCAATCATGATATTGTTGAATATCTCAAACGTGCTTACGAGCCGATCCGAGATTCGGCTGATGCGATCGTGATTTTGGCGTCAACCTGCCAGGATCAGGGAGACCTGGTATCCGACGCAGTGAATTCAGTTCTTGGTATGGGCGTGGTGCGGATTGAGGAGGATGTGATGGTGCCAATCGACCGGCAACTTGACCGTGAGGCGATTGTTGGCCAAGACCGACTTCTTAACGCGGCGGCGGCATTTGATGTGATGCGGCAGGCCTGTGTTGTGGTTGATGCAGGCACGGCGGTCACGGTGGATTTTGTCGATGGCGTCGGTACGTTTCATGGTGGTGCAATCGTTTGTGGCGCCCGTATGATGCTAGATGCACTGGCGAAAAACACAGCGCAGCTTCCAATGGTTGATCTGGAAAAGCCCTCGGAGTTGATAGGCCATAGTACGGCCGAGGCGATGCGGTGTGGGGTCTTTTACGGGATACGCGGGATTGTTCGGGAATTGGTTGAACAGTATGCCGAAGTTGCTGGGTTTTTCCCGGTGGTGGTGGCGACGGGGGGGGATGGGGAACTCCTGTTTGGCGATTATGCACTGGTTGATAGGGTGGTGCCCA
>CAUZIY010000077.1:0-14544 GCA_963579995.1 Phycisphaerae bacterium | reverse complement strand
CACGGATGACATGGCGGACACTCCATGTCTGCCCGTCATCTTCGCTGAACCGAGCGGCGATACACTCCCCTCCGTTACTTCGGTCTCCATAGCAACAGCAGAGCCGACCGTCAGCCAGCAATATGAGTGCGGATGGATTTCCGTTGTGGTAGGCGCCGGTCTCCACCTCGGTGTTGTCAACTTTCGAAAGGTAACTCCATGACAACCCGTTGTCCTCACTCTGGTAGCAGTCGATCCAGTGATTCCATGGAGATTTCCGCCGAAGCGCGGCGATGATCTTGGTTTTAGAGATTCTGACTGGTTGGGGCATGACACCGCGGCACGGATCGTTCCAGGGTACAATCCATGACACAAATGAAAACGTCTTGCCGCCATCATCGCTGCGGACGAGAAAGCTCTTCTCTACCAGCGAAATCTGCAGGTCACGACCAGAGGGGTCTGTGCGGATCCGAGCTGACAGGAACAAGTACAGTTCGTTTGAATCTCCCACGAGATATGCCGTTCTGCCGGTGAACTCCTTGCCCGCCAGTTCGGGATGATCCAGTAGGTCACCGAAATCAAAGGGACCGTTCCACGATACGCCACGGTCATCACTGTAGAACCAGTGCGCACCTTCATTCCCGTGATAACCATTTCCCACAACACGCATGACAAAACCGGGGCCAGAAAAATCCACGTTCCCTTCAGGCGGTTTGGGGACCAGTGACTGGCCTACATAGTTTTCCGGCCGCCACTCGTTCCATGTTTCGCCGCCGTCATGGCTGCGGGACAACCAGGACTCAAATGGGCGGTCTTCCCGGCACTGATGTCCAGGATTGACCCCCTGAAATGTGCCACGAATGAATCCAACCAGCAGTTCGTTACCCCACTGCCAACTGGGTCCGTTATCACCATTAACTGCGGGAATTGCAGCCCAGGCGTCCTCGTGGTAGTAGACCACCGTGTGTGTTAGCGATTCAATTGTCATTACATGTTGCTCCTGCTAAATTGGAGATTGCCCATTGGGTTTAGGATCAGGCCCGTACCGGCAATGCAAATTTAATCGGTGATCATCCGTAAAACAACTTTGTGTCTTTTCTCAAGTTGCCGTCAATGCTTGTGATGGGTGGAAATGGCAGCCAGTGTGATGGATCGTGTAAAACACTTACCGTTACCTCAGTTCGCCTGTTGCCAACCAAACTACTGCCCGGCTTGGTACATCTGGTGGGTGGTGTTGTCACTGGGGCAAACCCGCATCAGGATATATTTGTGTTAGGCAGAAAAATAAATTACCGTTTGTTCCAAGGCATAGTTCATTTGGAAATTAGATAGTTCAAGTGATTTGTTTTTTTTATGTCCACTCCGATACCCATAGAACCCGAATCCGCCTTTAGCGGCCCGTACCTGCCGGCGCATACACCCAAACTCATAACGCCCGACCTTGATCCACCCGGTGCTGATCAGTTGGGACTTACCCGCCAGGAGATCAGCCAGTTTCGCGAACTGGGTTTCATCATTAAAAGAGGTTTGATTCCACCACATCTGTTTCGTGATGTGATGGATCTTTGGTGGCAGCAGCCGCCTGTCGTGTCGGCGAAGATGAAACCCGATGACCCGGCGACCTGGATGGCACCGGGCAGGCATTGGCCGAAGGATAACCGCTGGGGGCTGGCGGATAACTGGATGGGGCAAGGCCCCTGGCCTGCGGCGGCGGATCCGCGGCCTGGAGCTGATATTGGAGAGCGGGTGGGCCGGTTGGCTCATAAATTAAGTATTTCCTCATCGGATGCAGGTGGTGGTAATGATGCTTGGCGCTGGCATGGTGCTGGACATGATCCGGCATTAGTTGACGTGACTTCTGGGCACCGAAAGATGCTTCACATGGTTGAGTTGCTGTTGGGTGGTCCGGTGAAGTTGCCGCATCGTCATCGAGGTATTTATTCCATTTTCCCTGCAGATGAAAACGCGGGGCCAAGTGAATTGGCCACGCATATGGATGCGAATGTGACCGAGCTGCTGGCGGTGACTTACCTGGAGGATGTTGGGCCGCAGGCAGGAGGGTTCACGGTCTACCCGGCTTCAGCCCATGCGTTGTATCACACCTCCGAGCAGGCGCTGAACTGGGTGCCCACCAAGCGGTCGAAGGCGGTTTATGGTGACATTATGGCGAACGTGCAACCCGTTGAGTTTATTGGCAAGGCCGGTGATGTCATGTTCTGTCATGGCTGGACGATGCATTCACGCGGTATCCATGACAGTGATCGTATTCGTATTGCGGCGATTCATGATTTCAACAGGGTCAAGCAGCGCGGTCATGTGCTTTGGACTGCAGCCGGGAAGCATGGCGGTCCCCGCGTTCACTGTGATATGGATGGCATCTTCAACTTTCCAACTGATACCGATGACGATCCTGCTGATGGCATGCGTGAGGTAACGGCCAAGTGGATTTTGGACGTCAATGAATTTTCGCATTTCAGGCAACCGCCACGGGATGACATCTTTGCCGAATGGAACATTGGCCAATATCCAGTAGAAGGTAACGTGGTTGCCGAGCCGTCTTGGTGGGAGAAATATAATCTGCCCATGTTACCTACGGGTGATGTTCCACGCGGTGGTGGCGGAACGCCGGCAGTTCCGTTGTCTGACATTGCCGGTTATGAAGGTGATGGCCGTTGGCAGGTGGTGTCACGGGCAAATGATTGGATGGCTGACTAGTCCTTATCCGCCGGTTCGTGGGTGGGTGCGTTGACGATTACTGGATTTGCCGGCTTCTTCTATTGAAAATCCGTTAAACCTTTAGGTGTGTGCTACGAATAAGGGCCGCGCCTCGGTGCGTGTTTCAATACATTTGTAATACAGCGGAGATAGACCATCAAATTTTTCATGTCAATGCTATTGTGGGCTTGCTGTCTCTTTGTGTTGGCATTTCAACTCACGGTGCCGTAACGCTTGAGATGATTCAGTTGAGTATTGGGGCTGACGAACCTCTGGAATTCACCAGCTCACCGAGTGTGGCCATTCCAGATGGGA
This sequence comes from Phycisphaerae bacterium, assembly GCA_963579995.1. GTDB lineage: Bacteria > Planctomycetota > Phycisphaerae > Phycisphaerales > Phycisphaeraceae > UBA6626. The sequence goes on along the minus strand of CAUZIY010000077.1, from coordinate 11,535 downwards.
TGCCGGAAAACCCGGCAAAAGATCAACGGGTAATTGATCACACCGGAAGGATCAGCGTCCTCAATGTATATTTGGATATCTCTCATCACTTTTGCGTATCGTCAGGCCAAGCGGAAAATACTGCTAGCGATATGACGCGTGCCACCCAAGTTGTTGCCGTCGACCTTCATGAAGTAGTAGGCACAAAAGATTCGTCCATCATCCAGTTCCGTGGCCACTGGATAACCCAGGTCCCAATCACTACCGTCGGCACGAATGACTGTTTCTGTGGACCATGATTTACCCGCATCCTCACTGGCGACAAGGCCGATCCCAAATGGGGGTTGACGCCGGGCAAAGATCACGATGATCCGCCCGTCACGCAGCTGCAACGGCCATGGCGAACGGTAGCGGGGGCCCACGCGTCGCGCCCCGGGCCAGACATGGTCTCGACCCAGTGCCATCCATGGAGATTGCCCCCATCGCACGATGGGTTGTGGACCACTCCAACTGTAGCCGCCATCATCCGAATAGTTCATTTGAATCACATCACGAAGACCGGCGATATTAAGCATGTAACACTGCAATCGCCCGTCCGGAAGAAGAATCAATGCCCCGTAGGTTGCTCTTCCCCGACCCGTTGGGTCGCGGTACACTTCGGCATTCTGTTTCCAGGTCAGGCCCTGATCGTCGGTCCCGTAAACCCCCAGCGCCCAGGAACCGGACGGTGCCTTGCTGGTGGCAACCACCAGTTGCGAGCCGTCGAGAAATTGCACGGGGGCTGCACCGTCGATGTGCACATAGTTCATGCCGGATGGCGGCGAAACACGCGTGGGAACCGTCTCCCATGTGTGGCCACGATCACCGGAACGAAATGCGTAACACTCCAGTGACGGGTGGCCATCGTCATTCGGTGGACCGGATGCGGGCCGAGAAAAATAGATCGATGCATCCCGATCCGAAAGGTTAATTGTCTCACGGGAACGCTTGGTGTCGTTAGACCGAGCTAGGATCACTCGCTTGTCCTCGAGGTCCAGCGAGTCATCCCAGATGACAACCTCATTTTCACGCGGCCATGTCTGGCCGTGATCCAGTGACCGTTGCAGGAGAATCTTGGCCCTTCCCTTGTAGCCGCCAAATTGTCCATGCTTGACATCAGCCCCTGTCTGATAGTTACAAGGTGCATGGTGATGAACCACGGTGATTTCGCCATGACCGTAGTTCCCGATGGGACACTGCCTCGGATGGGCGCACATCCGATCCTGGCTGTAACACATCTTGTTGTGGTGTATGTCAATGAGTTTCGGGTTTTGGGGTTGCATTGTCATTTGTGAAAATGATGGTCCGTTCCTTGTCTGTTCACAGGTTTTGATTATCTGAGAACTATTACGGAAGGTGGGGTTGGGATTATCGTACCCAGTGTCGGTAAAGCGGTTGCACGTTATCGTGTAATTGTTTGAAGACATCGCCCGGGACCGCCGGCACCTCGTTGTCCACAAGTCCTGGTTCATCCACGATCCGTTGTCTCTCTTGAGAACCTGGCATCAGTACATCCAGGTTCAGCCACCATGGTGCATAACGCACCACCATTCCTACGCGCGGAGCATCACTGGTATTGCACGCGGTCGTGTGCCACAAGCGGCTGTCGAAGACCAGTACACTTCCTGCCGGACCGATAATGTGCATTTCGGTTGGATATTCCCTGAAACGGTCAACTCCCATATTCCCCGTCGGGTTGTTGTTCGTGCGATGACTTCCAGGAACGATTAATGTTCCGCCGTTTTCCCTGCTGAAATCCGAAAGCATCCACAGGGTGGAGAGCTGGACCGGAGCGTCAGCGTATGGAGCTGGGATGTGTCCTGCTTTTTCCTGGTTGAAAGGCCAGTCCGCATGCCAACCACCACGTTGGTTGCCCGGATTGCTTATCAGTGTATTGGTATATGAAATCCGTACATGGGGTCCGAACCACTTTGTGGCCACACCAAGAATCCGGTCATCTGAAAGGTGCGGCAGGAAAGTGGGGATGTGATCCAGGATCCCTCTGGCACTGTGTACGCCTTGGTATGTCTTACTGGCGCCTTGGACGGCAGTTACGGTTTCCGCCTCAATGCGTACCGTTTCGATTTCATCGGTGGGGATAACCCCTTTTACCACGAACCAGCCATCCATCTGTACATGTCCCAGGATCTGGCTGGGATCCATGGAGGTGTGTGTTGTGATATCGGGTTGGTGTGGACGACTCATTTAGGGTTGTTGGAGAGGGCCATGATCGACCCGGGTGTATTTTGAAGCTGACAACCTTTATTGTACCGCAGGGTGGTCTTTACGAGAGTTCATTGCCATGGTTTTCAACGATTATTCTGGTGTGATGGGGTGTTAGAACGCACATTCCAGGTCTGTTTTGGAGCGGTGCCAGTTGGTTGGCACATACACAACGGCTCATGGTGTCGTATCCGAGGGGTTGTTCCATGCGTTGTTCTTTGTGAAAGGTTCAGGAGTTTTAAGTGGGTATAATTAGGTCCGCGTTAGGTACAGCAGATCTGACTGGCATGTGGCCGCGATGGTAGGAATGAAAGCAATCATTTTAAGCCTAAGTATTACAAAGGAGAGGTAATGCCTTTTTCAATCCATAACCGTTCCAAGGTTTGGTTCATTGTGTGGATGTGGGTGACCGCTTTGGCGATCACCGGTTCTGTATCGGCGGAAACAATTACCTTTCAGCAAGGTACCGATGGTTATGAACGTGCCCAAGACACGTCCATTCGTTGGGGGTTTACAACCAACACCGGAGACACTCCCGACTACGATCATAACCATGGTGGCGACCCGGGTGCCTATGAGATGTGGAGAACTAACGGTGGGCGTTCTTCAATTCTGGAGGTCGGTAATTTCTACCATGCAGACTTAGGCGGCCTTGGGGAAGGCCGAGCCAGTTTTGAGGCTGGTCCGATTTATCGCTATTCGCGAATGTTCATTCGGTTCCGCGACGTGCTTGGTACCGGTCCTGGTCAAGTTTCACCGGATGCCGATATCGCCAGTGCCACACTTCGACTTTATAACACCTATGACCTGGGAGCGGAAAAAGCCGCCGGTGGTGCGTTTAGAGGAGATACCGTTACCCTGGTCCACTCCGGTGATGTTCATGAGTTCGACTACCCCAATATGGTTGCCGAGCCCAAACTCAATGCGGGGAGAGTGGTTGTTTATCCTTTACTTGTCGGACTTACGTACGGTTTCCATGATGGCGCTGCTGCAAAGGGGAAGGTGACGGCGTTTCAGAAGAGGCTCTTGAAAACGGACTGGGCCATGGGAGACACCTGCCCGTTACAGAAAGTGGCGCGTAATGATCCATTTGGAATGGCATTTGCCTGTGGGCCAATTGATCAAGAAGAATACGATGCATCTCATCCTGGTGTCCTCGATGTGTTTCAGGATGCGACGGAGGGCTTCAAGGATTTTGATGTCACCAAAATGATAGATGTTGTCACAGGCCATGGCCTGTACTTGACGGCCTTAACCCCGGAGGGTGAACTGCCGACCATGGATATCAATTATGCCAATGCATATCACTCCAGTGAGTTTGGAAACATCTACGATAACGACGGTAACTTGGTTTCCAGTGCTTCTGGCGAGGACATTGCAACCCGGCCCATGCTGGTGATTGAACTTGGCAGTTCAAATATACCTGGTGATGCCAATGGTGACGGTGTTGTGGATGTGGCGGACCTTGGGATCTTGGGCGCCAATTTCAACCTTACCGGTGTCGGGGTTCACGACAGCGACTTTAACGGCGACGGTGTTGTGGATGTGGCCGATCTTGGCATTCTTGGTGCCAACTGGACCGCAGCCCAGGTGGTGGGTAATGCGGTGGCTTTGGTTCCAGAACCCACAACCCTGGCTCTTCTTGGAATGAGTGTGTTGGTGGTTGCCCGCAGGTGGTGATCAGAATATTCATTTAAATTGTTAATCCCACAGTTCACGGATTGTATACGGTGTTCTACTGCATCAACTTCACAGGTGACGGCATGAAGGCTTCTAGATTCAGAGCGATATTGGGCACTTCACTCATGGCAATAGTAGCCAATTTGTTATTACCCTCCGCCCTGATCTATGAGGCGCAAGCGGTAAATATTATCCTTAACTTTGAATCTGGGAAATCAGATGACGCGGCGGATGCTTTTGATCCTAATGGAGTGGCTCTGCAGGAAATGTTTGAAATAGCCGAATCGTTTTATCAGGATGTCTTTGAGGATTCCTATGATCTGACAATTAACTACTGGTATGACACTCTGTCCGATGCAGATGGCACTCTTGGGTTGCACTCCCTTCTCAAGCAATCTGACGGTCGTGAGGTAAAAGCAAAAATACGTATTGATAGCACTGACGGCGGCAGCCCACGGAACTGGTTTGTCGATTCAACACCCGATGATCACAGCGAGTTTTCCCTCACCCAGCAATTCTTTGAGAATCTGTCCAGCACCGAACAGACGGACTTCTTTAACTTTAGTAGTGCTGGCAATATCCCCGGCAAGTTCGAGGTGGGGTACTTGGGGTCTGCTGCATCCAGCACCAGTACTGCTGCAAGTGGACACGATATGCTCAGTGTTGTCCTGCACGAAGTGGGGCATGCTCTCGGCATGGCTTCGGCAAATAAATCCACCAAGAATGAAACTGATGATGGCGATTATGACTTCAATTCGGATTTCATTTTCGGACAGACCCTGGCGGTAGAAACTGCTAATGATTCAGGCGATGACAATGAAGATATTTCTCACCTTGAAATTGTCAGAGCAATGATGACGCCCGGTATTTCCATGGGTATGCGGATGCTTCCCAGTCATACCGACCTGTTTGCCATGGCCGCCGCACATAGCTATGTGGATATCGATGTGCCCAGGCGCGAAATGTATGGGGGTACCAACTGGAATACGAATGACAATTGGTCTGGGGATAAGGTGCCCGGTTCTGCTGATGACGCATTTGTCCGTCATGATGGAAATGTAACACTTAATGATGATGGCAGTGCCAACGATCTGTTCGTAGGCAGCAGCACCTCTAGTACGCTTACCACCGTCACGACAAATAACAATCGCCTGTGGGCCAGGGGTGTCATCATCCTTGGTCAGCCGAAGAACAATGCAGTGTCGGGGCTGGCGGGCAGGGGGACGATCAATGTGGGGGGCAGTGGCAGCGGAACACCGAAACTGGTGGCTTCACAGATCATGGTGAATGACGGAAGTTCTTTGAGCCTGACCGATAGTGATGCACTTGTCGATGCAGAGGAAATCACCATTGAGCCGGGCGGAGAGCTGAATGGTCATGGCACGGTAGATGTATTAATGCAACTGACGAACAATGGTCAGATCATTGCTGATGGCAACTTGGCATTCACTTCATTTACGCCGGCCAATGTCTTTAATCTGGACGGCGTTGACAGCGAGGGATTAGGAAATATTGACGCAAGTGACGGCAGCATTACTTTTGAAAATGGCAACATTGTGGACCCCTTCGGCGGAACAATAACCATTGGTGAAGGACACAATGTAGATATTGATAACAGTGATGGTTTTGTGCTAGGCAACAATGGCGTACTTGTCCTGTCGGGGGGAGCCTCTTCATTCATGCCCTCTTACACTAAAGGGCCCCAAGCGTCCCTTTCAGGATCAGTGATTGATATAAGGGGATATGTCGATGTGACCGGTAACACAAGGATCGAAGCCGATACCATTATCTTCAGTGACGATGACACGAAGGACGCTCAAGTATGGGCGGTGCAAGCTGACGACCGTTTGACCCTGGTGAGTGACGATATCCAGTTCGAAGGCGGGCAATACAAGGGTACGGGTGTCATGACGCAATCAGGCGATGCCACGGTCTACGCCGATACGACCATTGATATAGATCGCTATGACATGGATGGCAATAGTGATGACGCCATGACCACCATTCTGCCCGGCGTCATTTTGACTATCAACAGCAATATCGTTGACTACCGTGAAATTCCATTTCTCTACGAGACTCCTGGTTTTGATGGCATACTGAATGTGGTGGGCGGGACTGCTGATATCAACACGAATGACACATGGGATCTGGATGGTGAATTGATCCTGCAGCACAATTCCACTGATCCGGTACCCACGCTGGCAAGTAGTAGCCATCACGTAGCAGTTTCGGTATCGGGGAATATTAAAGTTGCTGGCAGCGGTTCCGATCGTATTGGCCGGATCGAGTCACCGATCGAATTCACATCCACCGGATCTGTTTCTTTAATCAGTGATCGTTACACACTGGAACTGAACGGTTCGACTACATTGGCGGGAGCTGAACTGGGGACCTTGAGCGGATCTTCGCCTGATTTCGGTACCATCGTGCAAAATGGTGATCTGAGTGTGACGGCCGACTCAATCATCGAAATGGGAATTTATGACTGGGATGGTAATGACAGTGCCAACCTCTCCACGACGACCGTTTCTTCCGGTGTGACCTTGTCAATCAAAGCAGATGGAATTGGGCCTTCAGGTTCAGGGAATCAATACGCCGGGACCCTAAACCTTCATGGCGCAACACTGGTAATGGATATTCCCGCCAGCCAGTGGGAATTGACTGGGCAGGTCAACCTGGCAGAATCGGACGGCATACGGCCATCCATAACAGGTATTGACCTGGTAACCGATGGAGGGGATATCTATGGCAGTGGTTCCATCGATGTGCCGGCAACGTTTTCGTCTGGGGCCACCATTGAGGTTTCAACCGGTGGGTCCATCGAACTCAACGAGGTGGTGACCTACGATGGCGCCCGATTCATCGGTTTAGGAACTCTTGAGCAGAATGCAGACGCCACGGTCACGGGGTCAACCACCATTGCGGTAGAAACGTTTGATTGGGATGGCATGGGTTCTGCCGATACCACGATCCCCCTTGGACAGGTGTTGACCATCCAGGTTCCCTACCTGGAGGATTTCAATAGCACACTGGATATTGACCATGGTGAATTGGCAATTACCGTTGACACGGCTTGGAGGATGGACGGCACCCTGAATCTCACCGGTAGCGGAATTCAGTATGGCCGATTGGTAAACGCCGGTGGTACATCGACCATGCAAGTCGGTGGGACCATCAATATCTCTGGCAATACCTATATTGCAGTGCCCATCCAACTGGATCACACTGCAACGGTGTCTTTGCCCAATAGCAGCGACAATCTCACCTTGGGTGGTGAATCTACTTTTTCCGGGGGAACCTTCAGCGGTGATGGTCTGCTGATCCAAAATTCGACTGCCACCATTGACGCAACGACCTTGGTTGATCTGGGGGTCTACGATATGGACGGGGCTGATGAGGACACATCGATTGATGTTGAAAACGGTGCGTTCCAAGTCAAAGTCAACACCATTGATGATGGTTCCAACATTTTTGACGGTAAACTCAATATTGCGGCTTCACAGAAAGCTGAAATTCAAACATCCGCCGGGACTTGGACATTGGGGATGGCAGGCCAAATCAACCTGGTCGGACCCACAACCGCGGGCACGCCACCTGCAATCCTGGCCGGCAGCAACCTTGAAGTGGTTGGCCAGATCAATGCAGAGGGTTTGACTCAGATCACCACCCCATTTGAACTTCTGTTTAGCGGTGAGTTGGATGCCGTTTCATCTGATACATGGGTGGATGTGAGTGGTCATAGCCGCATTTCAGGAGGGAAAATGATTGGCGACGGGACGGTTGGCCTCAATGGCGGATCGACCTTGTCAGGTTTTGGGAATATTGAGTCAGATTTCCATAACAGTGGCATTGTATCGCCTGGTCCCACTGCCGCAGATATTCTTGTCATGAAAAATAATCATGTGACCGGACCTGGAGATTTCACGGGACCTGGAACAATCGTTTGTGACGGATGCCTGTGGGATATAGGCACAAGTCCGGCCCAAATCAATGTCACCAATCTTGAGTTCACTTCTGACTCAACACTGCGAATTGAAATTGGTGGTAGCACGCCCGGCACGGGTTATGACCAACTGAACGTATCTGGAAAATTGACACTTGACGGTACCCTTGAACTGGTACTGATCAATGGTTTTTCTCCAAGCGGTGATGATACATTCGATATCATTTTTCTGGATGAGGGTGGTACGGGTGCCATGAGTGACGGCGTATTTTCTGCAGTTCAGGGCGCATTTCTAACTAGTGGTCTGACAATAGCACCAGTTTTCGGTGATGCGGATTCTGTTCTGACACTGAAAGCCGCGGTGGCGGGTGATGCGGATTTCGATGGGCATGTGGATATCGCGGATTTGGGGATTGTCGGCGCCAATTTCAATGCTGATGTCATGCAGTGGAACACCGGTGACTTCAACCTCGACGGCACAACAGATGTGTCAGATCTTGGCATTCTCGGTGCCAACTGGACCGCAGCGCAGGCGGCAGGCACCGCGGCGGCTTTGGTTCCTGAACCCGCAACCTTGGCTCTTCTTGGAATGAGTGTGCTGATGGTTGTCCGCAGGTGGTGATGTGTCATGTGAACATGAGGTTGGGGTACTTCTTTATTGTTCAGTGTCGAGTTGTGGCGGCTGGATCAGGATGATCGTTCGGTCAATCAGCGATCCTGGTAAAGCAATAGGTAGAGATTTTATGGTGATTGGAAAATATGTGCTGTTGATTGGCATGATTGGCTGTGCCTCGTGCTCACCACGGATAGGTATCACCTTGCCTGGTGAGAAAATTGTGAGTCGCGGCACGCAATGGGTTCGGTCTCATCCGTTCCATCTCAGTGCCCTGAGCAGCTGGGCCGATGGCAAGCTCTGGGATGCCGATCAATATCGGGGTGGTGGCTTTAATACCCTGATGGTCTGGGATCCGTGGAAAACCTTGTTTCAACGCTCTGCTGATGCGGGGTTGCCGTTTCATTACAACGTTCATCATCGACATGGCGAAACCCCCGAAGATTATGTCCAGCATGTACGGAAGATCGTGGAAAAATACCCCGGGTGCACGGGCCTCCTGGTCCATGATGAGCCGGTGTTGTGGCAATTGGAAAAGGTCAGGAAAGTATGTGATGCCTTAAAGCAGGCGTTTCCGGAAATACTTGTCTATTCCAATGCCCTGCCAATGGGGGCACGGCGGGCCACCAAGTATGGATTCGAAACAGAAGAAAATGCACCGGAGGACTTTTACAATGTGTATTTTGATCAGTTCGCGGAAGTTGTAAACGGCGATGTCCTCATGGTGGATATTTACCCGATTAATACCGGGCATTCACCACTGTATTTTTCCAATCTTGAGATTGTTCGTCGTAAGGGACTGGAACTTGGTATTCCCTACTGGCTGTTCATCCAGAGTTGGGATCGTGGTGGAGATGGCAAGCCGAGCGAAAGTGATTTGCGGTTTCAACTTTTCGCGTTGCTTGCCTATGGTTTCAAGGGCATTTCTTACTTTACATACGAGCCACTGCGCGGGACGGGGCTCACCGATGGCGAAAGTCAGCCTACAGAACTGTACTACCATGCGGCCCGTGCGAACAGGGAAGTTGGAAATTTGGGGCAGACCCTGCGGTTTCTGGTAAGTAGCGGTGTAGGATTTGTTGCCGGCCGCCATGGTCATGACGGTCAGGTTTACAGTCACCCGATCCCTTCGGGTATGCGCAGTTGGGACAGCCTGCCAACTCGTCCTCGGCAGCTGCTCGGCATCACGCTTGAAGATCAGGGTAGAGGCAAAGATGCAATATTCGCCACCTTTGAAGATGACCAGGGCCACGACTATTTCATGGTTGTGAACCTTTGGCATCACCACAAGATGTCATCTGCACAGACTGCACAGTCGGTGTCGCTTCATTTCAATCCCAAGGTGAAATCGGTCACACGTCTGTCGCGTGAAACCGCAATGCGCGAAACACTTGTGGTCAGGAATGGTGTCCTGCAACTCAAGCTGTCCGGTGGAACCGGTGACTTGTTTAAGTTGCATGATGAACCATTCCCCGGCCTGTGATCTTCAAGGGTATGTCCACGCGTTTTGCGCCGGTGACCAAGGTCAATCCGGATCGGTTGATTTCAAGTTGACACATTGGCTCGGTGGGAAGGCAAGTTCCATATGCTGCAGGATTTAGGTCATCGGTGATCGTGTGGTATAATGAAATAACCATTTGTCTGGCCAGCGGCCTGGCTTGCAAACAAAATTATTGGAGGAAGTCGCGATGGATAAAGAATATTCGGTACATGGTTCATCTCACTGGCTGACGGTGATATTGCTTCTCTGGGTCATGGCATGCCCCGTGTCGGGAGTAGCTACAAGTTTCCGTGATGGTGTTTTGGGCTATGAGGGCACGGAAGATACGGTGATTATGTACAGGTGGGGAAACGATGCTGGAGCTTATGACTGGTGGATTATGAATCATGGTGGCAGTGGCGGGATTCCAATCCGGAACAGTTACTGGCAGGGGATGATTCGGTTTAAGGATATCTATGGTTCGGGTTCAAACCAGATACCGCTGGGGGGACAAATCGATAGTGCAACGATGCGGATGTACATGTACGAACGGATGGAACCGGGCACGTTTCTCGTCTATCCGATGATCACCGATGTTCCCAATTACGGCACGATGGACGGAGAGTACTCTACGGATAACTCTGTTGCGGCCAGGCACAGGGCAGGGCCATATAGTGATCCTGCATTGAGTTGGTATGGTGGTTCTTACGTGCTTACGGATGCCCTTGGATCGGGTAATGGTGACTACGATTCAACACTTGGGTCGGCGAGTGCCGGAATCCCCGGCTCCCCGGGTTGGGTTGAGTTTGATGTGACGGATCTTTTGAAGGAGGGATATGTTGGAAATGGTCTGTTGATTCGAGCAGGCCTGGGCCCGGGTTCTGCACCCGGCGGGTATTTGAATGCTAGTGAGTGGGGTGACATTGATTATCGACCTGAACTGGTGGTCGCATTTACCTTTCTGCTGCCTGGAGATGCTAATGGTGATGGCCTGGTTGATGTGGCAGATCTCGGTATTGTTGGCGCCAATTTTAATGTGATAGATGCACTTCGCAGCCATGGTAACTTCAATGGCGACGATATCGTGGACGTTGCGGACCTGGGCATCCTCGGTGCCAATTGGAGTGATGCGGTGCAGAAGGCAACCCAAGCAGCCGCGGTGCCTGAACCTGCAACCCTGTCACTGCTCGCAATGGGCCTGTTCGTGTCGGGCCGCAGGCGGCCAACGGGTCAGTAAGATGCCTTGTGGGTAGTTGCCGTGATAGATTTTCCTGTCAATCACATATTGGGGTTTGAAGTGGTGTTGATTTTCTGCATCTTGGGATTCGGACCATACTGGTTGTCGCCTTCATCACTATCCCGAACCAGGAAGACCAATAGCACGATCCATCCGACGATCGGAATGAACCAGAGCAACTGCCACCAACCACTTTTGTCGGTATCGTGCAGTCTGCGCGCTGCGACCGCCAACGTCGGGAGCACAATGCCCAAGCTGTAGAGATTCCCTAGCAGGTTGGAATTATTATCCGGAGCAACTATCGCTCCGATGAACCCAAGTACAAAGGCGATAATTACGGA
>CAUZIY010000076.1:0-14755 GCA_963579995.1 Phycisphaerae bacterium | reverse complement strand
GGTGATATTAAGCAAGAGGCCATCACACAGATCGCCGCCGCGATCACCTTATCTGTTTAAGGCATTGAAGCATTCAGTTTTAAATTGGTGGGATTTGGTGTATTCCCGGATATTCGTCGGCCATCTGTAATTTGGACTGGTATTGATGACGGTGGGCAGTGCATAAAGATTGTGCAGCGACTGGCATCCAATTTGGATATGCCCCATGTTGATCGGCAGATCAAGCCATTTCAACTGCATATTACGATTGCACGGGTTAAGTCTCGGTCGCCACCTGGTCTGGCAGAAATTATAGATGCGTACCAGGAGCAATCCTTTGACGAGCAGCGTGTAACTTGTATTGAACTAATTCAAAGCAAGTTGAGACCCTCGGGCCCTTTCTACACCACCATATGGTCAACTCAACTGGGTTCAGGATCGTAGTTTCCGTCAGCCAATGATTGACCTAAGTGCAATAATTAACCGATAATAGTGAACCATGAAATGTACAGTCCACCGAATTCTGCCGTCAGCATTACTGGGGACCCTTGCAGTTGTGGTTTCTTTTGGCGCAGTTGGTGGTGCTCGGCCTGTCAGCAGTCCGACCGGCCACGAGGTTGATCCGGTCGTAGCGTGCCAAGCTGAGGCTGTTTGGGCATGGGTAAGCCGGCTTACGTGTGCGGTTCGTGCGTTTCATGATATCACCGTTCCACCAGACTATTCTGAAAATCATTTGTTGACATTGGCCTCGGTACCAACTATTGAATCATTGCTAATTGACGGTATTTTCTTTAGTGCGTCGTCACCCCTCCAGTTTCAAGTTTCCGTTAAACCGCTTCAATCACAACTTATTAATCTACCGCCCCCGATCTTCGTGATAATCTGAATGTTGTGTGGTCTGCGATCCGACAGCGTTTAGTCATGCAATGTGATTGTGAATTTCGAACTTCACGCCACGAGGACAAATTAGATGGTAGTTTCCTATATCAGTAAAACTGTTATCAAAATATTCGGTTCGCGCAACGCGCGGCTCGTCAAGTCCTATCGACGACGCATTGGTCAAATCAATGAGTTAGAAGGTCAAGTACGCCAACTCACAGATTCTGAACTGCGTGCCCAGACTGAAGAATTCCGAAACCAGATCTTAGATCGCAAGTCCATCCGTGATATTCAATCTGAAGCTTTGGCAGTTGCTCGTGAGGTTATGGATCGGGCCGTTGGGATCCGCAATATTTTTAATCCGGAAGGTGGATTTGATCCTGGGCGTCTGCCCCAAGAGATTCAGCGCCAATTTGACGAGGTCAAGCAGCAGGTCGAATCCATGGATCCCATTGAGGTGGAAGGGAGTGTTGAACCGGTGCTCGGATGGCAGCAGGTTGACATCCCGGTCACGATCTACGAAGCGGTGCGTGTTCTTTACCCGAAGAGCCGTCCTCCATACCGTGCACGTCCATTCGATGTGCAACTGATTGGCGGCACCGTTCTTTCGGAAGGCAGGATCGCCGAGATGAAAACAGGCGAGGGCAAGACGATCGTCGCCCCCTTGGCCTGCTATCTAGCCTGCTTGGAGAATCTTCGTTGTCATGTAGTCACAGTTAATGATTTTCTTGTGCAGCGTGACCGCGACTGGGTGTTCCCCTTTTACTTTCATCTTGGTTTGACGGTCGGGACAATCCACCCAATTCATGCTGAAAATTCCGAGGAATACAACCGACTGACAATTGCTAAGCAGCAGGCTTATGGTTGTGATGTGCTTTATGGGACCAACAGTGAACTTGGCTTCGACTATCTGCGTGACAACATGAAGCTGTCTGCGGAGGAGCAACTCCAGAGGAGGCGGGAGTTCTGTATTATTGATGAGGTCGACTCGATCCTGATTGACGAAGCACGTACTCCTTTAATTATTTCCGGACCTGCCCATGATGATGCGCCTCGTTATGACCAGGCCGATGCCGTGGCACGCCATCTCATGCAAAAGCAGCGGGGTTGGGATGCTGCGAATACGAAGGTCGACACAATCCAGATGCGAATCAAGGGTATTGAGGGTGACATCCGGAATACGCGAGATAAGGACATGATTCCCAAGCTTCGGGATGAGATCAAGAATCTTACCAATCAGCTTCCCCAGATAGAAAATGAACGTAGCCAACACGTTCAATACTTTGAAGTGGAGCGTGAGAAGAAAGCCTCGCACCTTACACACGAAGGTGTTGCAGAAGCACAGAAGCAAGCGGGGATTGGTTCATTCTATGTTGGTAATAACATGGATTTTCCTCATCTGTTGGAAAATGCATTACGTGCTCATGCTGTCTACCAGAAAGACAAGGACTACGTGGTGCAGAATGGCGATGTTGTAATTGTCGACGAGTTTACGGGTCGCCTGATGATTGGTCGCCAGTGGTCAGATGGCCTGCACCAGGCGGTTGAGGCTAAAGAGCAGGTTAAAATCAAGCAGGAAACGCAAACCCTGGCCACCGTCACGATTCAAAACTTTTTCAAGTTGTACAAACGTTTGGCGGGAATGACCGGAACGGCGATTACCGAAGCGACGGAATTCAATGAAATTTACGGTTTGGACGTGGTTTGTATTCCCACCAATGCCACGGTGGTTCGCCATGACCGTGATGACCTGATTTATCTATCCCAAAAGGATAAATGGGACGCCATTCTTGATGAGATCAAGTCGAATCACGATATGGGGCGACCTGTATTGGTTGGAACGACGAGTGTTGAAAAAAGTGAGCGTTTATCAGAAATGCTGACACGAAAATACAGCATTGCTCATGAGATTTTAAACGCCAAGCAGCACGAACGTGAGGCTCACATCGTAGAGCACGCCGGTGAGCTTGGTGCCGTCATGATTGCGACGAACATGGCGGGTCGTGGCACCGACATTCGACTAGCACAGGTCGGTCGATCATCACTTGTACGGCATTGGCAGCAACGTAACCTATTACCCAAGAAAGCAAGCGCAGAAGCAAGTGATGAGGAGTTGGCCATGTTGTCTTATCGTCATCAGGCTAGCCAGAAGTTGAGCCTAAAGGGTAAGGAGCTGGATGAACTAGGCGATGATGAACTCCGGTTACGCCTGCTACGGATATGGTGTACGGAACATACACTGCTCGATTCCGAAAAAATCAAAAAGGCATCGATCATCTTCTGTGAACGAGCACTTGACAATGTGCCCGGTTTTGTACGGCACCGTATGGAGGTCTATGATCGCATTGAACAAATGGGGGGATTACACATTGTCGGCACCGAACGGCATGAAGCACGCCGTATTGATAATCAATTGCGTGGTCGATCTGGACGTCAGGGGGATCAGGGGTCATCGCGGTTCTTTATTGCTCTTGACGATGACCTTATGCAGTTATTTGCCAAGGGCTGGCTTATGAAGGCGTTGCCTAAAATGGGGATGAAGGATGGTGATGCCATTGAACATCGGTGGATCACCAAGAGTGTTGAACGGGCCCAACGTAAGGTGGAAGAACGGAACTATGAGATTCGAAAGAATCTGCTTGAGTATGATGAGGTGATGGAGTACCAACGCAATGCGTTTTACTCCATTCGTCAGAAGGTTCTTGACGGGGAGGATATTGAACAGATCATCTTTGGATATATTTCTGAGGCGGTGGAAGATGCTTGTGATCAATACCTTGATACAGATTATATCCAGACCCAGGTTGCGGAGTGGTGCCGTCAAAATTTAGATGTAAGTGTCGAGGCAAGTAAGCTGCGGATCGGTGACTTGTCAGATCTGAAAAACCAGGTGCGATCGGAAGCTAGGTCTGAAGCACGCCAGACCTTGGAAGTGACGCTTGGCGAATACATGTCCGACGACATACCACAAGAAAACTGGGATCTTAGAAACCTTTCCAGATGGGCGATGAGTCGGTTTAGTGTAGATCTCAAGCAGAGCCATCTGCGACAGATGAACATTGATGCGGTAATGGAAGTACTGACAGAAGCTGCGGATGAGCAGATTAAGAGAAAAGAGCTGTCTGGTGTAGCAAAGTTTCTTGCACCACTTTATGCGGCCAATAATCTTTCAGATTGGGCACAGCAGAAATTTGAGATCGATATCAAAGCGGAGTCCCTGTCTTCACAGCAAGGTGAAAAGCCGGCAGATACGAAACGACGGGTGACGGAGATTATTCTGGATAAAGCAATCGCAGCTTATCGACGCCGTCAAGTAACTTATCCCGTGGATTTTGTGTTGGATATGGTTGGTCAGATTGCACAGCAGGATCGGCAAGTTGCTGCTGAACAGCTGGCTCGTTGGGCGAACCAGCGATTCGAGTTGGATTGGGAAGCTGAATCGATCGCGGATCAGGAGTTTTCCATATTTCGTCAACAGTTGATCGATGAGGCTGAGCAGTGGCATCATAATGGCCGGCTCGATTCCGTGGTTGACCAAGCTATGGCAGAGCAGAACGGTGACCCTGCAGAGTTATCGAAATGGGTTCAGAATCGTTTTGGACAGGTAGCGAGTGAAGAGGATCTGACGGGACTGGATCGTGATGCGCTACGGGAAACATTGCTTGGCAAAGGGCAGGCAATGCTACGTACGGAACTGACGCAGCTTGAGCGGTTTGTACTCCTGCAGATTCTGGATATGGCGTGGAAAGATCACCTTTATGCCATGGATCAAATCAAGGATTCTGTCAGTTTACGCGGCTATGCTGAGAAGGACCCGCGTATTGAGTATAAGCGAGAAGGCGCCAATCAGTTTCTTCAGATGCAAAAGACGGTACGAGACCGCGTGACAGAACTGATCTTCCGTGCGAGATTGACCCCCAATGTGGAATCTCGCAGTGTGTACTCTCAGCAGGAGGCCCGCCATGCGGACGCGGGTGATCTGTTAAGTGATTCGGCCACAGCTGCAGCCGGAACCCAGCAACAGCGTGAAGATCTGGCAGCAGCGGAGCGTGCTGGTGCCGAGCAATCAGCAGCTCCTCGGTCGCGGCGCCAGCGCCGCGCAGCGGCATCTGACAAATTGAATGATAACAAGCCAGTTCGGGCCAAGCCTGAATTCAAGCGTCGTAAGAAGCGGAGCCGTTAATACTTGGTGCAGCATGATCAGGAGCAAGTAGGTTCAGTGAAAGTGTTGGTTGGTTATACTGCACAACGGTACGATCGTGATCGTAATGCTTGGTCCGACCAGAAAGTGATCTGGTGGTTTCAAGCTTAGCCCTTGTGGGTTGAGACGGTAGGATGTCGCCAAGACGACCTTGAAGCAACGTGTTGTGTTATTGCACGATATAAACATTTCGGAATGGGAATCATGAGCCAATTTAGACGACGAACCATGGTGATCGTGCTTGGCCTTTTTATAGGTTGGTATGTAAGTGGCGTGATGACTCCCTATTTGCCTGGAATTGGGACAAGTTCTTCCGGTGCAGTGTCTGACTCAGGTTATGAAAGCGACCCGCAGGCCAATCTATTGGTTCCCAACAGTGAAATCCCATGGTTGCGCCCGGTTCTGTGGTCCGTGGGTGGGTTATTTGTCGCTGCGATTATTTTTGGAATCCCCGTGATCATCTTTCGTGCGCCAGATCCTCCGGATTCCCACGAAGACCATCATTGATGGGGTATCGCAGAGGTCTATAGCAGTTCGCCAATGACGGAGTCAGCGAGGAATAGTCCTTGGGTTGTCAATCGTAAATGTGTATTGGTTGCCGCCAGAAGATTATGAGAAATAAGTTCGTCGATGATCTGCCTCCGTTTGGTGCCAACAGGCACCTGGCTTTGAATCCATTCAAGGTTGATTCCCTCCCGGAGGCGCAGGGTCATCATCAGTTGTTCACCAATACATCTATCCTGATCGAGTGCCTCGTGATCAGCTTTTAGGGCAGCGGGTTCGTTTCTGAGGTATTGGCCCAAGTGCGGCACGTTCTTCCATCGCTGGCCATTCAGGTGGCTTGCGGCTGAGGGACCAAGTCCTAGCCAGGTGCGATTTGTCCAGTACATCAGATTATGTTGACACTGATAGAAATGATCACACGAGTGATTGGGGGCAGCCCAACTGCTCACCTCGTAGTGTTCAAAGGCAGTTTTTGACATGCGATCCATGATCCATTTGTACATGTTTCGTTCAGTTTCGTCATCGATAGGATGAATGGCACCGTTGCGTCTGCGTTCAGTTAATGCGGTATTTGGTTCATAGGTGAGCCCGTAGTAGCTCAGGTGTGTGGGCTCTAAGGAAATTGCAGTTTCCAGGTCCGCCTCTAGTGTTGCCATCGTTTGCCCGGGAATTGCAAAGATCATATCCAAGTTGATGTTATCAATGCCCTCATGGCGGACAATGTCCATAGATGCCTTTACGTTGCATGGTTCATGATGGCGTTCTAAGGTGCGTAACAATGGCGGCTGAAACGATTGGGATCCGATACTAATCCGATTTGCACCAGCTTCAACAATTGCTTGGATCATTTGCGTGGAGACAGTTTCAGGGTTTGCTTCGACGGTGAATTCTTCGACATTATCTAGCGCTCCGATATCTCGCAATGCCTGGCCCATCTTTTTCCATATCGATACGGATAGCATTGTCGGAGTTCCACCGCCAATAAATATTGTTTGAGGTTGAAGTGTAATCCGGTCGGCCCAGTACCGCATCTCATCAATGAGCTTGTTAATAAATACAGAGTGCCGGGTGTTGGAAGCCTGGTCTGCAAGGCTGTAGAAATCGCAGTAATGACACTTATGAAAACAGAATGGCACATGGATATAGAGCGCTTCAGCCGACGTCGTGGCGTCGAGTGATATACCGCGGTCATGCTCAATGTGATGAATGTGGGTGCTGGTCACGATAAGCTGGAAGTAGATTTGTCTTTTGTGTTGATTGAGATTGGATGATGAAAGTTTCAGTTGTCATTTTTAAAGAGGATGTTCAGCGGCTAGATTTCCCGATCCACTAGAGTCGGACAATAATTGGTCACGCTAATGCCTGTGATTTTCTGATTCCATTGTCTAGTGTATCCCGTGAGCACTGTGAGGTCACAACTGAAGGTGGGCGATGAAATCATATCCGGGCCGGTGGTATTCAGGCTGGTAAATAAGGATGATCCCAAGAAGATCGATTCCATGCTGCGGATTGTTGGCGGTCAGTCATGGGAATCTTGACCGGGAGCCAACTGGCGACCTGAATCA
This sequence comes from Phycisphaerae bacterium, assembly GCA_963579995.1. GTDB lineage: Bacteria > Planctomycetota > Phycisphaerae > Phycisphaerales > Phycisphaeraceae > UBA6626. The sequence goes on along the minus strand of CAUZIY010000076.1, from coordinate 7,627 downwards.
AAGCGGGAAATCTAGATGGATATGGGTAAATCCGATATTGACGGCCTGCGGTTAGTCATCAGAAGAAATCAAGAGTCGATTGTTAACAAATATGGTGGGTATCAAGGATGTATTTAGGCTGCGGCCGCGTCGTTATTGTTCTCCGGTGGAGATGTGGCCGCCATGTCAGGAGAGGTTGGTACGGTAAGTCGACATCCACATTGACCGCACCTGACTATTCTTCCGCGTACCGATTGTGGAACCGATAGTATCGAACGACACATTAGATTGGGGCATATCAATCGAATCACTGCTGGCATTACAAGACTCCGCGGGTAATTCTATAAATCTGTCATTGTTATCGTCCGTGTCATTTGTTGACTTTATGGGTTGGTGTGACCCGGCTGTTCACAGCCATTGGTGTTCGAAGTGATTATGGATGGCCGATAACCATGTTCGCTACGGGATAACTATCGGTCAATCGGATTCAAGAAGGCGGTGATAGTCTTTTCCGGCGGTAAGGGTCATGCCATTCGTATCAATCATGTGATAGTTGATGTATGAGTTTTCAATCAAGTATTGTCTGAAAGTCTGCTTTATCATCAATATCGTACGTACCAGTGCGAGGCGTGCTGTCCCCTTGATAACTTCAATGGTTGCGCCAAATGGCCGAAGGGTTATCAGGAGACTGACACGAAATGTTCATCGAATTTGGAAGTTATTTTATGGGCCCCATTGGGGATTTCGGGAAGGTCATTTGGAGCCTGTGAGGCCCCAGAGCCTATTGGGACATGAGATCTTTAGTGTGATCTAAGTGTCTGCCAAAACTATAGGATACGATTTATAGGTTGCGGTCTGAGGTCTGTTGCCTCTTGAGTTTCCGGTCGTGAACCGAGATGCGCTGAGTGGAATATTCACCATGTCTTGGGAAGCTTGGACAATCATCGGCCTGCTAATTCTGGTCATCATTGTTTTGGCACGCAATCTTGCTGGTCCAGATACAGTGCTGCTCGGTGTCTTGACTGTATTGATGACACTAACTCTGATTCCAGGTGCCAATTTTCCCACGCCAGCGCAGATTATCTCAGGGTTCGGCAACGAAGGGCTGGTTACCATTGCGGTTCTTTTTGTCGTCACCGCTGGGTTGGAGCGGACAGGGGCAATGCTCTTGTTGACCGAACCCATACTGGGGCGTCCCAGATCTGTTTTGGGTGCTCAGGTTCGACTCATGTTTCCTGTTGCGGTATTGTCGGCATTTCTTAATAACACTCCGATCGTCGCCATGTTTATGCCCGTGGTGAGTGATTGGTGTAAGAAGACGGGGTTGAGTCCGTCCAAATTATTTATTCCTCTAAGTTATGCGGCCATTATGGGTGGTTCGTGTACCTTGATCGGCACCGCCACCAATCTGGTTATTTTTTCAAGTATCGACCCTTCGTTGCAGCAGAACATTGGCATGTTCACAATTTCAAAACTTGCCGTACCTGTGGCAGTGATGGGGATTGCTTTTGTTGTCGTTATTTCACCTGTACTTCTTCCAGATCGTCGCCGTGGTGATCCAGGTCGACATAAATCACGGCAGTACACCGTGGAGATGATTGTTAAGCCAGATAGCGCAATTGACGGGAAGTCAATCGAAGCTGCTGGTCTACGTAATTTGCCAGGGCTATACCTCATCGAGATCGAACGGGATGGAGAACGTTTGGTGGCGGTGGGACCCGACCAGATGCTTCATGGACAGGACCGGTTGATTTTTGCTGGATTGGTGGATTCGGTGGTGGACTTACAGCGGATTCGAGGTTTGATGCCTGCTACCGATCAGGTCTTTAAGCTATCTGATCCTCGACCCAACCGCCGTTTGGTCGAGGCCGTTGTCAGTGACACGTGTCCACTTGTTGGCAAGAGCATTCGTGAGGGTCGCTTCCGAAGTGTTTATGATGCAGCAGTCATTGCCGTTCACCGCAATGGTGAACATTTAAATCAGAAGATCGGTGATATTGTATTGCGGGCCGGCGATACCCTGCTGATTGATACTCATCCCCGGTTCGTCAATGTTCACAGGGATAGTGTTCATTTCTTTTTGGTTTCCGCAGTGGTCGGTTCAGAACCCATACGTCATGATCGTGCCTGGCTGGCCTTGTTCTTTCTTCTGCTGATGGTTGGACTGACAATATTTACCTCGATGAAGTTGGTCAATGCTGCCTTGCTGACTTGTGCAGCAATGGTGCTGACCAAGTGTTGCTCCCCACAGGAGGCCCGTAATAGTATTCAATGGAGAATTCTGTTGGTCATTGGCTCAGCCATCGGGATCGGTCAAGCGATGACCTTGACCGGTGCGGCAACTCACATTGGTGGTGCAATTGTCAATGCCCTCTCGCAATATGGGCCACATATCGTCTTAGCTGGCATCTGTATATTGGCCATGATAATGGCATCGGTCATTCAGCCGGTAGCCACCGCTCTATTGCTTTTGCCCATTGGGATGGTGGCTGCCCAGCAACTTGACGTGAGCCCCATGCCCTTTGTCATGAGTTTAATGATGATTCCTGCTGCTAGTTTTGCCACGCCTTTGGCATACCAGACGAATCTGATGGTCTTTGGTGCAGGTGGTTACCGTTTCAGCGACTATTTGCGTATTGGTTTACCGCTGAACCTGCTGGTGATCTGGATGACCGTGTGGATGGCCCCGAGGATCTGGCCATTTCATTGATGCAAGATGTTGTTGCCTCACGGATCACCATGTTGACGGTGATAATTCTGGGGTGCTTTGGCATTCACACGGAGTTTAATTCGTCGAATCACCGGTTGTTTTTGCCGTCGTATCAGATCTCGTTCAAGGCCATTTCGTAGGAGTCGGTCTAACTCATACAGATGGGCACTGGAATCAACGGCGACCTGTAATACACCTCGGCGGAGGCTCTCTAAACTTGTATGTTGAGCCAGATCATCAGGTATAAGTTGATACCAGAGTGGAATCATGTTCTGCAACTGTTTGAAGGGTTTGGCAATCTTCTGGTCAAACTCTCTCGCCATGAATGCAAGGCTATGGTCGTATGTCTTGGGACCTCGCCATCGGCGCAGATGTTCTAGGTAATTAAAACTTTCTTCAGGTGGTTTCACGGCGTTATCATAACTGGTGATGCGGTGGAGTTCATCAGGTTTGTGATAGAAGCCGCGTTTTTCGAATATCAGGAACATCGCAGGCTGATCCAGGAGGAGCCTAAACCAAGTCACCATCGGTACTCTAGTTGCGGCTGAAGAACAGATCGGCCGGGGCAAGTATTGGGTGTGAAGTTGCCCATTTGCTACCGTGATGCTGATCCCCGTGCGGCCACCTTTGCCCCTCATCGACATGTGGAGGCGGGCGTATCCCGCCAGTTCGGAAGCCGGATATCGATAGTTGGTGTGCAGATCTGCAGCCAAGTAGGGGTTAAAACGTTGGAATTTCGTAACTCACTACTATACCTGGATTAGTGATCGCGGCGAGTTTTTTGTGGGCTGCCAGCGTCGGAGTCGAATAAACATTTATTTGTGAAATTCAGGTGGATAATACAGGTGTGGGAATATAATGAGGGGCCTAACGGTTGGAGTTGAGCCCGTATCATTTTCGGTGTGGGTGGGATTGGATTTGATCTTAAATGGGGATTGAGAAAGCAATGGATCAAGTATTACGGTACGGTTCTTTCACCACTTCGCTTGGGGAGTTTGTCGGTGAACAACTGAGTCGGGAGTTATGAGATGTTGGCGTTGTGGAAGGACCGTCGTGGGGTAACTGCTGCGCTGCACCGGTCTGTAGTTGCTGTTTTCGGTGCGGTTATTTTACTGGTGATGGCGCCAGCGCCATCGTCGGCAGAGCATTCGGTTGCCAGGCAGTGGAATGATGCTCTTCTAGATGCTATTCGAATCGATTTTCCTGCACCAACGATCCATGCCCGAAACCTGTACCATGCCTCCGTCGTGATGTGGGATTCCTGGGCCACTTTCGACAGCACGGCTCGCGGTATGTTCTATACCGACAAGGCGCCGATGCCGGCCGACCTTGCCGCCGCCCGTAATGAGACGATTAGTTACGCGGCATACCGTGTACTTTCACAACGGTACACGCACGCTGTGGACCCTGTCGCCACCCAGGCGATCTTCGATGGTCTGATGGGGTCACTCGGTTACGACACGAACATTGCGACGACCGTAGGCAACAGCCCCACTGCGATCGGCAACCGCATCGCCGCGCAGATGCTCGCTTCCACGATCAACGACGGATCAAACGAGGCCAACGGCTACGTGGACGACACGGGATACGCGCCGCTCAACAAACCGATGCACTTGCAGTTCACGTACTTCCTGAACATGGACGAACCCAATCACTGGCAACCGCTGGCATTTGAGTCGCGCTTCACACAGAACGGCCTGGAGGCAGACAAGTTGCAGACGTACGTCAGTCCGAATTGGGGTGACGTGACACCATTTGCCCTGCAACCAGAATCAGGACAGGATCCGTGGACTGCAGTGGACCCGGGGCCTCCGCCACTACTCAGGGGCGTTGGTGATGTGGACTTTAAGGCCAATGTACTTGACGTGATTCGTCACGGTGCTGTGCTGGATCCAAGGATGTTGAAGATTCCTTTTGATTTAAGCACGGTTGGGCTTCGTGCCGGTCAAAGTACCATGATCGATATTTCTCCAGCCTCCTTTGGTAACCGAGCACTGGGTACCCACATCGATCAAGGTTACACGAAAAATCCGGTTACTGGATTACCCTATACGCCCCAGTTGGTCCGTCTGGGTGACTACGGCAGGGTTATCGCTGAATTTTGGGCTGACGGTCCTGAATCTGAGACGCCACCGGGTCATTGGTTCACTCTTGCCAACTACGTTGCCGACCACCCCGATGCGGTTAAACGGATTGGTGGTGATGGTCCTGTTGTGGATGATCTAGAATGGGATGTGAAGGTGTACCTGGCGCTGGGTGGTGGGGTCCACGATGCGGCCATTGCCGCTTGGGGATCCAAGCGTGAGTATGACTATGTCCGCCCCATCTCGATGATCCGGCAAATGGGTGGGTTGGGTCAGTCTTCCGACGTTGGTCATATTGCACGGTATCACCCCGATGGTCTACCCCTTGAGTCCGGGGTAATCGAGGTGATCACGTCACAGACGACTGTCCCTGGTGGTCGACATGAGCACTTGGCGAAATTTGAAGGTGAAATTACGATTTATGCCTGGTCAGGTGAAGGCCAAGTAGCAGACGGGGAGGTTGGGGGTACACAATGGATCCGAGCTGCAGAATGGTGGCCATACCAACGTTCAACTTTCGTGACCCCGCCTTTCGCCGCCTATGTTTCTGGTCACAGTACGTTTAGTCGTGCTGCAGCTGAGGTGCTCACTGAGATTACGGGCAGTGAGTTCTTTCCAGGTGGGTTGGGAGAACATTCCTTTGCAAAGGAAGCATTTTTGGAATTTGAACACGGACCGAGTAACGACGTGACACTGCAATGGGCCACCTACCGCGACGCCGCGGATGAAGCGGGCATCTCACGTTTGTTTGGCGGCATCCACGTCGCTTGTGATGACTTTGCCGGTCGAATCATGGGGTCGCTGATTGGGCAGGGGGCATGGGCGCAGACACAGGCATACTTCGTGCCCACGCCTGCCACGGGTCTATGTCTTACGCTACTGGCGGGACTGGGCGTTCTCCGCCGCCCGAAACGCCAGTTGTGAATTTCAGCAGGCTGTCTTATGGCCCTGTACATGCCCTGGCGAGCACTGCTGCTGGCACATCAGGCATTTCTACCAGGTGAAGACGCTAGCGCAATTCCACATTGACGTTACGACGTCGAAAGCCGAGGCATCCCAGCCCAACGGTTAGAGTGACTCCGGAAACTGGTTCGGGAACCAGCGCCGCGGAACTGCTGGCGGCAGCGGTCCAATTGGCGCCGACGATGCCAAGATCTGCGACGTCAACCTGCCCATCCCCATTAAAGTCACCGTCTTCTGGCAATGCATTGGTACTGCCAAAGTTGGCGCCCACAACACCCAGATCTGCTACATCGATTATACCGTCTCCGTTGGCATCACCAGGTATCATTGAACTGCCAAGCTCGATCACGAGCATCGGACGCGTCGCAATATCTTCTACTGAACCGGAGGCAGTCAGATTGCCGTCACTGTCGTAGACATCTCCAAATTCGCTTGAGTGATAGGCATTGCCGTAATTGACCTCCATTGTCGGCACTGCATCAGTTGGGCTTAAAGCTGTGATGAACACGCCATCGCCAGTAACGAAATCTAATAAACCGGTGACATCAAATTCCTTAAAACCCGAGTTGGCGTCTTTGAAAACTTCAACTGCACCAGAATGGGTTGAATCATAATTGTGTGGATGCACTATTGAATTTGGATCACTTGGATCCTCGATGAGATCGGGGTCACCTTTGTCTGCTGGTCCACAATTGAATGCCATCGCATAACCATCATTGGGCGTGCGGTAGTCAGCGGCGCTCCTGCTGTCGGGCATTCCACAGTAACTACCCGTCTCCCAATCCACTTTTCCCCGTCTTTTTTCTTTTGCGGTTACGCGGCCTTTTGTTGCGACACCGTCGTCAAACCCCCACGTGATCGAGTGGAGCATGGGGTAAATCGCGATCGTCCCGCTATTGAGTTTGGGCATGGCGTAGATGTTATCCAGCTCGACGTTGCCGGGACCTATGACCGTATCACCCTTAAATGCACCCCCAGCCGAACCTTCGGCACCCAGATCTTCGGTATTGTAGAGCTTAAGCGTAGCGCTTTTGATATCCGCGTCGGCTGGAATCTGACCGGCGGTGGCGCCAAACACATCACGGAACCGAATAAACATGCGCGAGTAGCGGTAAGTGGGTCCGGCCTCGGGACTGGAAACTCCGGAGGTTACCGTTCCAAGTTCACTCTGTAAGAAATTACCCACCTCTAACACAGTCGTACGTCCCCCGCTGGTGGACCAACTTTCATAGGAGCCCACGTCACCAGCGTGACCTGTATCCACCCCCGACGTATCACCAAAGTTTGTGGTAAATCCCCACCTTATTGAGGTATCCTGGGCACGCTCGTACCCGTTGGCACCCTGTTGGAAAGTAAGGGTTTCCGCCCATGTCGTAGTGGCAGATGACAAAGCAATCATGAGCAACCATATTACAACCAGGACTTTCGAGAATCTTAGTATTGACATTACCATCTCCCAAGGAATGCAACGTGTTTGTTTATAATAGAACTACTTTCAACCCTCCAACCCCATGGCTCATGGGGTTGGAGATTTAAACATTTAACACCTAAATCATAACCACTCCATACTTGCACAACAAGGGTAAAATACAGGAGAACTTACGACAGAGATCTCCAGCCAATTACCGCAACCCACGAGTTAGAAATGGCGAAGGCTTGAACGCCGGGTGATCCTAACCACCGCCTTATAAATGGTTTCTGGTACGGTGTGGATTGAAGCCCGCCGATCGGTTAAACGGTTTTACACTGACCAGAAGACACCAGGAGGCCAGCATGGAAGATCGTCGTATGCTGGATTACCAAGATTTGTTACCCCTGTCCTCAAATCATCGGTAATGGTACCGCATCTTTCGTCTGTTTCTTCCAGGCTCGAAGTCGCGCGACCATATCG
>CAUZIY010000075.1:0-14766 GCA_963579995.1 Phycisphaerae bacterium | reverse complement strand
TCGATCCGTTCACCAGCCAGATTGAGTGCCATCGGCGTCGAATCTAAACCAGTGCCAACAACACACCCCACGAATAATGTCGCTGACACAACAAAAAGCCCATGTAGCAATTGTTTTGATCTTTTGGGCACCTTACTTCACCTTAGTCCCTACCCCAAAATTTCAATTAAACTTACCTGCCATCAATCCTATCGACCAAGTCAAGTTATGAGTCAGGTTTTCGAAACGGCTATCATCGCCCAGTAGCATTTCCGTGTATCACAGCCCTTTGCCAGCCGTACCCGGCTACGGCTGACCTGCCAATCCATCATTTGCCTGCTCCATCCAGCGGTCAAGTTCAACCTGTAGGGATTCAATGCATCCAGCCAGATCCTCTTCACCTATAAGATCTGACATCTCGTTAGGATCATTAAGATAATCGAACAGTTGAAGGATATCGCTCCCGTCACCGCCCTGTTGGTAATACCGGACCAGTTTATATTGCTTATCTTTAACCATTCGCTGAAAGTTCATATAGGTGCTGAAAATGGTGTGTCGTACATTTCTTGACTTGCCGTCCAACAACGGTAACAACGACAGAAAATCACAAGTTGGTGGAACCTGTATACCTGCGATCTCTAACAAGGTGGGGTAGAGGTCATGTTGATAGGTCAGTGCATCGATTGTTCGCCCCGCCGTGATCCCAGGACCTGTCATGAGTAGTGGCACCCGGACGGAATGCTCGTACATGCTTTGTTTGCCAATCAAGCCGTGTTCACCAATCGCAAGACCATGATCACCGGTGTGAATAAACACTGTATCGTCCATGATCTCTTTTTGTGTCAATGCATGCCGGATGCGTCCGATGGCCTGATCCATGTGGCTGATCATGCCATAATAATCCCCCATGTGGTTCCGGATCATATCCACGGTCCGTGGCCATGGGGCCAACAACTCATCACGCAGGTTATAGATATCACCATTATCAAACGGGTGAAGAGGCATGAAATTGGGCGGCAACTCGATCTGGTCGCGGCGATACATCTCATCATACCTCGGCGGTGGCGTGCGGGGGTCGTGTGGAGCGGTAAAGGCGACATATAAAAAAAACGGCTCATCACCGTCGTAACGATCGATAAACTCGATTGCCGCATCAGCAAAAAGATCGGATGAAAAGGATTCGCCTATCCTGCGCTGACTTGCAGGGTATCGCCCGCTTGGGTCGTAATCAAAAATCGGCACACGATCATGATCGCTCATCCCCCCAAAAAAGATATGACGACCTGCCTGAAAACTCTGGTTGAACGCTACTCTTTCATTATGCCATTTACCCGTACCAAAGGTGTGATAGCCATTTTGCCCAAGTAACTGTCCCAAAAGGGGAATTGCCTTCATTGACTGGTGAAATTCATCTCGTTCCCGTTCACTGAGTTCCCCAAACCGCCATTTTGAGTGCAGGGCAAGTGGCAAATTAAAATAGTTTCTGCCCGCATGCAGCATGGCCCGGCTGGGTGCACAGATGGCCGCATGTGTTGATCCGAAATGGTGAGCTTGTGTAAAACAGGTCCCGCCTTCAACCATGTCATCCAGGGCGGGCGTGGAGATATCCCGAAGCCCCAACGCACCAATGGTATGGGGCTGCTGATCATCAGCAATGGTAATGACAATATTGGGTCGTTTGGCCATAAATCATCTAGCGGGCCATCGCTACGTATCCGGGCGTCACTTCACTGCTTGTTTCAGTTGAGCACACCTTGCCCGCAGGTTGGACAGAATATGATTGTATTGTTTTAGGGAGGCCAGGTTTTGAGTTTCCTGTGGATCCGATTCTAGATCATACAATGCTTCATAAATAGGGTCTTCGTTAATAAACCGCATGTACTTCCAGTTACGCATCCTAACTCCCTCCGATGCGGGAATATGATCCGACAATGCATGATGCTCATAGAACCAGTCCTCACGAAATGCCATGGATGGTTCTGTCAGCAGTGACACCATGCTCTGACCCTGCATGGATAACGGGGCATTCAAACCGGCAAATTCCATAATCGTCGGCGCCACATCGATATTAAGAACCATTTCATCACTGACACGACCAGATCCTGAGCTGATTACTCTTGGATCATAGATGATCATCGGCACACGGATCGATTCTTCATACATCAACCACTTGCCACCAAGGCCATGTTCACCAAACATCATTCCATTATCCGAACAGAAGATGATGACCGTGTTACCATCGAGATTCAGCGTTGACAGACGTCCTAGTATCCGCCCTACAGCTAGATCAAGCCCAGTGATGTGTCTGTAATAATGTCGCAATTGCCGTTGAAGTCTCCCGCGTATCTTCCGATTGCTGACATATGCCCGCCCACGTTTACCGGATAAAGTAGATTGAAGAAACCGAGGCAGATCATCTGCCAGTTCAGGTGTTGCCGTACGGCTTATAGGCATTACAGAGTCTTCATACATTTTGGCTAACTGTGGAGAAAAATCCTCCAGAGGACCGTGCGGTGCCTTAAAACTAATGGAAAGACAAAAAGGCCTATTAACATCACGTGATCGAAGAAACTGCTCGGCTTTAGCTGGAATAATCTCCGTGGTCAGGTGCAGTGGCTCGGACAGATGTGCTCGACCGGTCCGTGGACGTGGCCCGGATTTGCCCCGGCCAGCTGACGGACAGTCGCAAATACCGTCCTGCTTTTTCCGGATACCGTTATGACGAACATAAAGGCACCGCTTCTGGTGCCAATAATTTGCCTGGTGCGAAGCACCCGCCCAATAGTCAAATGATTCCGCAACCATTGCCATGCCAGACTTGTTACGTGGATCCACTCCCCATTTACCAATAAAACCCGTGTAGTATCCACCGTCTTTTAAAAGACTCGGATAGGTCTGGGACAACGCCGCAAGCGAAAGGGAGTCAGAGAAATTCTCAATCCCATGACGACTGGCATATTGCCCGGTGAGTAAACTGGCCCGACTTACACTGCAAACCGACGTTGTCACAAATGCATTTCGAAATAAGATGCCCTGTCGGGCCAGCCGATCCAGATTGGGGGTCTGAACAACAGGGTTTCCCATGCAACCCATTGTGCTGGATGCTTGATCATCAGAAAGAAAAATGAGGATGTTGGGTTTAGTATTCTGTGAAGGGCCACCAGCGAGACCAAAGCTGGCTGCGGGCAGCAGAAATACAATAACCGCAATGGTGGTCAGCACGCCACATCGCCCCAAACTCCGCCAAAGACCACTCAATTCGTACACCATATAGCTATATGCTGGATAAGACGACTTGTGTTACGACCATCACAAACCATAGAGACTGTTAATATAGGCAATTTAGTACGGAAAACTGGAATGGGGAATGTTATTCTTAATCCGAATAAGGGTAAACAGGCTTCGGAACACACCAACCTCCACCTATACTAAATTGACCACAAAGCAAAAAACTGCTTGCTTCGGAACCCACTGAGAATCGTCGTTGTTCAATTGATCGGGAATCATGACGGTATGAGGATCTCAATAAGAACTCCGACAGCCATTGTAGCCTCCATAATCTGCGGTTTACTATACGTGTACCACAAACCTCGACCAATTTCGGCCCTTATCCTTACTATGAGCGCCATTGCCATCTCGATATGCCACCCAGGCGCTGCATTTGGCCAGACTATACCACAGCCCAACCTGATTTTAATGATGGCAGATGATCTGGGCTGGGTAGACGTCAGCGTCAATACCACCAATCTAAACAACGCCAGCCACTACTATGAAACACCGAGCCTTGAAATAATGGCGGCACAGGGCATCTCATTTAACAACGCATATTCGGCAGGTCCACGGTGCAGTCCATCAAGGGCCGCAGTATTAAGTGGTCAATATGCACCACGCAGTGGAAACAGAGTTTATGGCCAAAGAACCAAAGAGGATGACGTATCACTATCGTTGATCGGCCCAGTACAGGGACCCGGTCTGCCTGGATCTGAAAAAGTGAACAAGCTCCCCGAAAGCACAATCACCATCGCCGATACACTAAGAAATGCCGGCTACAGCACCGCGCATTTCGGGAAATATCACGTCGGTGAAAACACAGGACCTAGTGCACCACATCATCGGGGCTTTGACCTGAATATCGGGGGTGGATCGGGCGGATCCACTAAAAGTTATCACGCAACTTCCGATGAGGGTTCCTGGCAGTTCGGTGAAAGGGTTGGCCCCCAGTTGGATGCCTATGCACAACCGTATACACCTGAAGAATCTCAAATACTCACCGGATCAGATGCGTTAACAGGCAAACCCAAGCATATAACTGATGCGATTACCGATGCAGTAATCGACTTTATTGATAACCATAAGAATGAACCGCTATTTCTGCATATTGGACAATATGCTCCGCATATGCCGGTCAGTACCACGCATGCCCGACCTGATCTACTCGACAAATACAATGAGAAATTTGATGACATGTCAGACGAGGAAATCCATCTGGCCCTAAACCATCTCAACCCTGCTTATGCCGCGTTGGTCGAAGGCTTTGACCAGAGCATCGGAATGATCATGGATTACCTCAACACGACGGATGACCCGCGAAATCCAGGACATAAATTAGCAACCAATACACTTTTGGTTTTTTATTCCGACAATGGGGGCCTAGAACAATCAACTTCCGATCCCACGAGTAATGAGCCACTTCGCGGACAAAAAGGTGAACTATACGAAGGCGGAATCCGCACACCCATGATTGCCTGGAGCCCTGGAATCATTGCCGATGCCGGAACGGTGAGCAACTCACCGGTCATAGGCGTTGATTTCTATACAACATTTTCCCAGTTAGCCAATGCAACCCTACCGGACAACTATCCACTGGATGGGCAAAGCTTGGTCCCCATCCTATTGGATGCCGACGCTTCACTCGATCGCGATGCGATCTTCTGGCATTTCCCGGGATATCAGTTGAGTGAGGGTCGCAACCACCGTCCCCGTTCCGTAATCCGCAGCGGAAACTATAAACTCATCTACAATTACGAAGATAAGATAATTGAGCTGTATGATCTCTCATCAGACTTGGGCGAAACCACGAATCTCTTCGCCTCCAAACCACATATTGTCACCCAGCTTCGAACACAACTCATAACATGGCTTTTTGAAGTTGGTGCCGATATGCCAACGGTACGGGCCACCGGCCGCCCCGTTGCATTGCCTGGATTAACTGAAGCAGATCTTGATGGCGATCAGGATTTAGATGATTCTGATTTCACCATCTTCAGCAGTTTTTTTCTTACCGATTTCCCCGGACCATCTTCGTATGAATCGTACCTGAAAGGAGATCTTGACCGAGATGGGCTAAGTACTCATGCGGACCTGCTATTGTTCAAGGAAGCATTTATCGAACTGCACGGATCGACTGCATTTGCAGATCTCGTTTCCGTGGTTGCCCACCCCGGTGATGCAAACCTTGATGGCTTGATCGATATAAGTGACCTAAGTATTCTGGGCGCGAATTACGAGTTAACCGACCGGCTTTGGACCGATGCAGATTTCACCCTAGATGGCATTGTTGATGTCGCAGACCTCAGTATCATCGGCGCCAATTGGAGCACAGGATCCACCCTGTCAATTAACCTGACGCCCTCCACCAATCGCAAGCTAATCATACCTGAACCATCCAGCGGAATATTACTTGTAATCCTTGCCCTGTCATTGACAAACCGTCGCTCCCATAGAACGCTGTGAATGTCAAAACAATCTATCTAAACCAAACCATGGCTTCACCCCGGATCCTCACGCCGCGCGCCATACCAAAAGTCCAAACCGCGACGATCTGCCACCATACCGGTTCCTTTGAATAACAGGCGTATCACAAACCACATGAGTTCAAGGGAAGAATAAGTACGCACCTTACGTCCCGAGGTTATCACATACCGTTTTAACAATACAAACGGGCCTAGTCGCTTGAGTCCCTGGCACAGGCCAAGTTCTTCCCCCGCATACATTTCCTCATCAAATCCACCTAATCCCTCGAATGCCTTGCGTGTAGCAAACATAAAACACCCACCACACAGCGTTTTCCATCGACCAACAAGCATGGTCAAACCCATAGCGAGTCGGGCAAGCCAAGGCACTTCACCATCAAACTTAAACAGGCAACCTCCGCCTATCGCTCCACCACGAATCGCTTCAACCGCGTCCCGGACAACCGCTTCATTGACCAATGTATCCGCATCTACAAAGACAAAAAGGTCACCTTTGGCCTCCTTGGCGCCCGTATTACGCGTGGCTGCAATCTGACGGTGAGTCACATGCACAACGCGAGCTCCACATTGCTCGGCGATCTTTCCAGTTTGATCCGATGAATTGTCATCCACCACGAGCACTTCGAAACTCTCACCAATCGCCCGGCCAACTTCCATCACGGCAACAATGGTCGATTGAATTACACCTTCCTCGTTGTATGCAGGAATAATAAATGAAATCATGATGGCCCCTGAATTTTTGTAAATCGCAGTCAAAACTACGCATCCACGAAGCCTGATTATAATCAGGGGACTCATGGAGTAAATCGTTAAACACAATATTTAGAATCAGGCCAACAGATCACCCGAATCTTACGGTACATGATCGTTCATGGAACACACCCGTAAATACAACATTTATCACAAAGATCCCGCCGGTGTCCGTGACATCCTTGGGACCACCAAGACTCTTGAATATCCCCTCGGCGAGCGTCTACCTCTATTTCTCTGGCCCGTCCATGATGCCATCGTGGAAGATGAGTTACATCAACGGCAAATCGTTGAAAATCTGATTGGGCACGGTGTCGCCGTCATCTCGAAATGGCAATGGAAGAAAAAAGAAAAGACCCTTGCCGATGGACTACGCGTAGCTCGGATACAAAAGGATCTTGGATTACATGTCTGTATTGATGCCACACGCGTCATGTATGGGTTTTTCAATGGAGACTCCAGTACCGCACATCTCGATGATCAGGGCAATCCCTTTTTTGACTCATCAATTCCCAGTGGCCGCATTGGCTGTCCTTTCCGCATCGATCATCGATACGAATCCATGCGAAAACAAATCGAATTCTTCGTGTCCGCCTATAAGCAAGAAGGGCTCCAAATCGACATGGTGTGGGGTGACTGGGAAATTGATGGCCCACTGGAGATCAATCGTGCGTGGGAAGCGGCCAAGCGTTGTGCCGTGTGCCGAAAACGTATCCAGCACCTAGATAAATTTGAAGCGTTCCAAGATGCTGTTCGCGTCAAGCGAGCAGAAGCCACGCGGCTGTGTTACACCGACCCAATCCTATCGCGTTTTCCCTCTGCTCTGGTTGGAAACTACGCCGTCTACCCACATGACGGCTTTCGATACTGGTACGACTATTTTGAGGACTTCATTGAGTATCACCCCCACCATCTAGACCAACTAGCCCCCTGCCGTCGCTGGTACCACGAATTTGAACTCACCAACTACACATTTGCCATGCCCGTGGCATATCCATGGGCACGACTTTATGGCTGGTACAATTACGAGAACAGTGACTTCCGATGGTTCTACAATATGCTGCGTGTCGGATCGAATGCGGCCGCACATACCCGTTTTGACATCCCCCTCATTCCCTTCGTCCATTACCAGACAATCTATGAACCCGATCCAGGTGACCCCACCATCAAGCAAATGAGCACGTCAGCCTACCAGGAACTCTTGTGGCATCTGATACTTCGCGGTTGTGACAGCTTATTTCTCTGGTGTCTACCGGAACAAAATACGTGTGAAGTACCGTTGATCCACAAGGTGTGGGCAGAATCACTGCGATACACCAAGTGGCTCAACAAGGGTATACCCATCACTTTTGATGTTCCCAATCAGACAAGCCCGGTTATTTCCGGCCTGCGTGTGGGCAACCAAGTACTGGTTCGGCGCACGGATTTTAATGATACAACCGGCACGCCCGTGCAATTTAGAGTCGCGGACACTATGCTCACTGTGCCCGCCGATCCCGGCCAATGCCAGATTTTGGGTCTTGATGCCTGTGATGCCTGACCCGGGCACTTGCAGACCAATACCCGTAACGTTACCACTGACAGCCATGGAAGCAGGAATCGTTGGACTACCCTATATCGGAAAAACAGCGGTATTCAGCGCGCTGACCGCACTGCGAACTAAAACCGGTGGTAGTTCTTCAGCCAAACCCAACTTGGCCATTGTCCAGATCCCTGACCCGCGGCTTGCCGCAATCAACCATCATATCGAGACCCAGAAGATCGTCCCCGCGACCATGCAACTGGTCGACGTTGCGGGACTGGTTGCTGGGGCCAGCAAAGGCGAAGGGCTGGGCAACAAGTTTCTGGCTCATATCCGAAATGTTGATGCAATTCTTCATGTGGTTCGCTGTTTTGAGGATCCGGATGTACCGCACATCAACGATACTATTGATCCTATTCGTGATATTGATCAGGTTGAAACCGAACTCATGCTCGCCGATCTTGAAGTTGTTGAAAATTCGATCAAGAATGCTCAACGCAAAGCCCGCACTGGCGAAAAGGAGGCCAAGGCAAGACTCGAGTTGATGGAACGATGCGAAGCACAACTCAGTGAGGGCCGAACCCTGCGTGGCCTGATGGACGATCTAAACAGTGAACAACAGAAGATGCTCAAGAGCTTCGCCATGCTGTCGGCTAAACCCACCCTGTTCGTTGCCAATGTATCAGAAGATGATCTCGAAGGATCCAGCGATCACGTTCAGCGTGTCCATGAATACGCCACTGACCATGGTGGGCAAGTGGTTTCGGTATGTGCCAAACTGGAGGCTGAATTAGGTGAGCTGGACGAAACTGAACGTGCTGAAATGCTTGAAGGTCTCGGTTTAACCGAGCCGGCACTTCATGTTTTAGCCAGAGCAGCATACCATCTACTGGGCCTTCAAAGCTTCTTTACCGCAGGTCCAAAGGAAATTCGAGCTTGGCCGGTTGCCATCGGCAGTACCGCTCCCCAAGCCGCAGGTACGATCCACACCGACTTCGAGCGTGGGTTCATTCGCGTCGAAGTTCATACCGTTTCTGATCTAGAAGAATACAAATCCGAACAAGCGATAAAATCTGCCGGCAAGCTCCGCGTAGAAGGCAAGGACTACGTGATGCAGGACGGAGATGTGTGCCACTTTCTGTTTAATGTGTAGAGTCAGGAATCTCCACCCTACCGTTAATCCCAATCGGCGTTACTCGACAATCGGATCATACTGGGACAGACCATGTGGCAATGGTACGTGAACACATCATCGCCAAGACGTACGGCCCGAACAACTGACCGGATTTACCGATGTATAAAGTCAACCGCAAACCAGACGTATTCACAAGCCACACCATCAAGGTCTCAACAATTGCTCACGCTGTAACATGACCTTCAGGGTATGCGCCACCAGTTCAACCTGGGTCTCGTCCATTTTCGTATAAAACGGCAAAGCGATCGTACGCTGACTCACCGATTCAGCAATTGGCATGTCCCCCTTTTCGTATCCAAACTGCTGACGGTAGAAAGGTTGAAGATGGATACATGGAAAATAGTTTGCTGCGCCAATATCGTGTCGCCGCATCCCCATAATCACCCGATCCCGTTGCTCTTGAGCATACTGGTTGGTCAACCGTACAACAAAAGAAAACCAGCTCATTACATCGGGTGATTTGACATTAGGAAGGATCAGGTCCGGAAAATCCATTAGCTTACGGATATAAAGCGAGGCAACTTCGCGTCTAGCCATCAACATCTCATCCAGCCGTTCTAACTGGGCAATCCCCAATGCACAGGCGATTTCCGAAAGTCGATAGTTGTAGCCGAGCCTGTCATGCGCCAGTAACGCACCACCCAAACTCTGATAGGCTTCGGTATCAGTGTTCAACAGGTCACTACGTCCTTGATTACGCATCAGCCGACAGGCCTGGGCCAGGCGATCATCGTCCGTAACAATCATGCCACCTTCCCCCGTGGTGATCTGCTTGTTGGTATAAAATCCAAATACTGCTGCCCGGCCGAACGCCCCAACCGGTTGACCCCGATGACGCCCGCCAAGCGCCTCACACCCATCTTCAATCAGAGGGATTTCATGGCGCCCCGCAATGGCAGCTAGTTGATCCATTCCTGCGGTGCTGCCAAACACTTCAACACCCAGGATCGCTTTGGTCCGCTCTGTGATGGCCTGCTCCACTTTTGATACATCAAGGTTCAACGTGTGTGGCTCTATATCCACAAATACCGGCTTCGCTCCAACGTAGAGAATACTATTGGCTGAGGCGATAAAGGAAAATGGCGTGGTGATCACCTCATCACCGGGACCAATATCAAGGGCCTTGACAACCAGATGCAGCGCCGCGGTACCGGAACTGACCGCTATACCGTGGTTGCGACCAGTCAATTCGGCCATCATGTCCTCGAATCGGGATTGACGAGATCCGCCACTGAGCCTTGTCGACCGCAGAACGTCAATCACCGCTTGAATCTCAGATTTCGAGATATCCGGTTGACTAAGAGGGATCACACTCATGCGTTATTTACTCATCCTCACGATACGGTTAGCACAAACTAATCGTCTAAAGCAACTGCCAAAGCCAGGTTTGTCTGGTCTGTATACTTCAGGTAAGCCCACGCTGCGTGAAGACGGAGGTTAGGTGCAAATTGACCTCCGCCACGAACAATAAGCGCCAAATGGCGCAGTTCTTCATCCGTCAATGCACGACCAGACCGAGCAGCAATTAATAATAACAACCCATCGACTTTGGTGTCGCCCGTCGGTTCAATATCATTCAATGCCGAGAATATATTGACATTCTGACACTGAACTACACCTAGGAGAATGCCCGACACCAATCGTGAATTGGACTGCGGATTGGTCAAAACAGGTCGCAACAACTTGACAGCCTGATCTGGGTACCGATCTGCAAGCCATCTAGATGCCGTCACCGCCATGACATATCGCTGCTGCTGTCGGGCTGGAGTACCATCAAAGGCCTTTATCAACGCGTACCAAATCCCCGGGGCCACTTCATCGTCGGCCCAATTTTTGGCGTAATTAACCACCCATTGACTGATACGTAACCTGTTCATTGCAATCATTTCGACCAATGCATCAACCACCCCTTCTCCTGATGCCACCGCAATAGCTGCTTGTCCAATCAATCGGACTTGCGGATCATCGTGTGCCAGCATGGGCCGAAACAATTCAGACGAGGACCAATGGGCTACTGATAGCGCCATCGTCGCCAAACGCAACGTGTCGGCAGAATCATTTGTTACCTTGAACTCGTCATACCACATTTTTGCAGCACCCGGTGCGTCAAACCGCAGCGCAACTACCATCGCCAACCGACGTATGCCCCTGTCATGCTCTGCATTCGCTGCAACCTGCATGGCCCACGGCGCAATCCGATCCATCTGGCCACGAAACGCCGTATCCAAGACTCCCCTTAAAACCGCGCCGCGGCCTTCTTGGTCTGCCTGATTCAATGCCTCCAGTTCGGCCAAAGCCTGGTTATCACCTGCCTGCAGCAGCAGCAGTGCGACCATCGCACGATGGGACATCTTCGGCGAGTCAAGCAATTGGCGTAGACGATCCAAATCATGCTCTACTTGATTGCGATGCAAATAGGTGGCCAATGCCAAGTGCAATTGCGGTGACAAATCGGACCAGCCCATCAGTTGCGTCGCACCATCAGGATCCAACATTCCCGCATCCATGGCCGACGTTACAACGACAAATTGCGTTAAACTGTCTTTCAAACTGGCCAAGGCTGCTAGATCAATTTGATAACTTGGATCACATGCCGCACGACCAAGCATGCCGTGAACCTGCAACGTTGACTTATCGGATTCAATTAATCGCTCAAAAAGAGGGGCCAACTCAGGATCCCGCCACTGCCGCAAAGTACGCAACATCCCTCCATGGCTACCATCCTTGGTCTGCCGCATGCTCGACCGAAGTTGATAAATGGCTGATTTGATTGTGCTGTCAATATCGCCCTGTTCGGCTCCATGTGCCTCCATAGGACCCGTCGCGGGGCCTGCTGGAGAAGGCAACACCAAATCCACCGGAAGTAAACCCAGCAGTACTGCAAGCCATGTCGTGTGGCCTAACCTCATCAAGCACAGTGTAAGTCAACCCAACAGGATGACAAAGTAATTGACCAAGTTGCAAAACAGTGGGAGAATTTCACCCCCTCATGTCATATCAAAGACGAAATTTCGCCCATCTTGCCCCGTACACACCCGGTGAACAGCCGGATAGCGAGCATGTCATCAAGCTCAACACCAACGAGAATCCCTACCCGCCGGCCAACGAGGTACTGGAGGCCATCTCCAGTGTCAACGGTGACATGTTACGTCGTTATCCCCAGCCAACTGCGGATGCCTTTCGCCAAACCGCCGCCAAGGTCCACGAGTTGTCGCCCGACATGATCATAGCCACAAATGGTGGTGACGAGCTTTTACGCCTGGCGATCACCGTCTTCTGTGAACCACGAACTGGTGATCAAACGCGAGGCGGACTTGCCATGTCGCAACCAACCTACTCGTTGTTCACCACACTGGGACAGATCCATGATACACCGGTCACCCAAATCCCACTCGGTGATGACTGGTCCCTGGCAAAGGACTTTGCGGATATCGTCCGTCACAATGACTGCCGACTCGCTATCCTCGTCAACCCACACGCACCTACCGGCTGCTTAAGGTCCTTATCCCAACTTGAGGCGATCGCAAGGCAGTTACAGGAACATGCCGTATTACTGGTGGATGAAGCCTATGTTGATTTTTCTGCGCACGATGCAATATCACTATTGCGGAAAAATAACCCACTCAACAATGTGTTGCTATTGCGAACGCTGAGCAAGGGTTACTCCCTGGCCGGTCTCCGATTTGGTTATGGGCTAGGACATCCCTCACTCATAGAGGCACTTACCAAGGCCCGAGATAGTTATGCCAACGACGTGATTTCTCAAGTTGCTGCGATCGCTGCATTAGAACATCGGGATCAGGCGGCAAAGACATGGCAGGCTGTCAAAAAGGAACGTAGCCGCCTGGCAATGAAGTTGACCGAACACGGATTTGATGTGGTTCCAAGCGAGTCGAACTTTCTACTGTGCCAACCAGCCAAATCTGGCCCAACCGCCAAAACCATCTACGAATCGCTCAAGAAACGGGGCGTTTTTGTGCGATACTTTGATCAGAGTCGGCTATGTGATCGGCTTAGAATCACCGTTGGCCAACCGGCGGAAACCGATGTCCTGCTGCAAGCGATTGATACCATGTAGCTTGCCTGGAAGATGAGGTGGACAATACCAAATGGTTAACAGATATGGACAGACTGGCCGACGAAGACAGAAGATTTCAAAGTCAATTGAGAACCTGGTAAGGAATTGATGTCACAGCAACCTAATATTCGGCGTGCAACCTTAACTCGCAAAACAAGCGAGACCAATGTAACAGTCAATCTATGCCTCGATGGGGGTGACTACGAGATTGATACCGGGGTTGGATTCTTCAACCACATGCTTGACCATGTGGCCCGACACGGTCAACTCGGCTTGAAAATCCAGGCGAAAGGT
Organism: Phycisphaerae bacterium; assembly: GCA_963579995.1. Lineage (GTDB taxonomy): Bacteria > Planctomycetota > Phycisphaerae > Phycisphaerales > Phycisphaeraceae > UBA6626. The sequence continues at coordinate 1,195 of CAUZIY010000075.1, read as the reverse complement.
GATCATCACATCGACGATCACCACACCATCGAGGATGTCGGCATTCTGCTTGGCCAGGCGCTCGATCAGGCACTGGGCGACAAGAAAGGAATTGAACGTTATGGCTTTGCCTCCGTACCCATGGACGAGGCGCTGGCTCGTGTGAGTATCGACCTATCAGGCAGATCCTCGCTAACCTATGACGTTCAATTTATTGAAGAAGGGGGAAAGATCGGTCATTTTGACACACAACTGGTTCGCGAATTTCTTGTTGCGTTAACCAGTAACGGCCGGTTTAACTGCCATATCGAGGCGCCATGCGGGGACAACAACCATCACATTGCCGAAGCCATCTTCAAAGCACTAGGACGGTCACTTCGCCAAGCCGTACTGATCACCGGCAATCAGATCCCCAGTACCAAAGGACTGCTTTAACAGATCACCACGCCGAGCGCACTAGACTCAAGGCATTGCATATCCCAGGCGCAATGGGGGCAACCTGTAAGCAAACGGCCTGCCATTTAGAAAACGAGATCCAGATCAACTGATTACCATGCGATCAGTGGTCTTAGCATCCACCGTACCAAATGGATTCGTCGTGGTTGGCAGTTCCAGGTCATGGCTGACTACTCAGTGTGTAGAGAATTGATCCAGACTCGACAACCAAGCAGGTTCTGCACTGCGGCCATGTCCTCATCCCGGTTGATATTCTGATACCGTGGCCCATCGCATTTCACTGTAAGGGGAACGCACAACACATCAGGACGTTCGCCGAGTCGGTGCGGGCCGTGAAGATCCTCAGCCATGGCCTTCTGCACCAATGTCAAGCCTGTTCCACCACGCCATGCCGAAGGAAACGGTTCAACAGTTCCTTGGCGATCACCATCAGACCATCGGCCCATGGCCACCCCACAACCCGGATCATGATCCAAGGCAATAATGAGTCGTTCCAGATCACGCGACTCGATAAGGGGCATGTCTGCCGGAACGATAAGGACTACATTTTCATGTCCGGCGTTCTCAAGCAATGCAGAAATTCCAGCCAATGGACCAACACCTTCGAACCTGTCAACAACAATCTGTTGGTATAAATTGCTTCCGCTTGGTTTATCCTGCCCTGGCGCCAAACTCAACCAGCACCGGCCTCCACACATGGACCCCAAACGCCTGGCTTGCCAGGCAATGATCGGCTCATCACCAATGCGTACTTCGACCT
>CAUZIY010000074.1:0-14881 GCA_963579995.1 Phycisphaerae bacterium | reverse complement strand
CCCTCATTGATACGGTGAGGCACATAACACCGTACATCCGCCTCCAACACCTCAAGCATATGCCAGATAATCGCACTGGCAGTGATTCCATCGACATCGTAGTCACCATAGATCACAATAGGATGCCGATCACGTACAGCCTGAAGGATCCGGTGAGCTGCACGATCGACCCCCGGCAAAAGGGCGGGGTCATGTAAATCCGTCAATTTCGGCTGTAAAAATGACCGGGCATCATCTGGATCAGCAAGACCGCGCTGGCACAATAGGCGACTGACCAATGATGGCAGATCCAGAAGTTGGGCAAGTTCCTCTTCGACCCGTGCGTCCACGTCGTCCAAATGCCAATGGTAGCGAACCCCTGACTCAATCATCAGATCATGATACTTTCGTGCGGCCAGTCGCGCCGGGTAGTAATTGATTCTTGCAATGGACCATCAACCGAAATGCGGTCAAGGCATTGCGCCACAATGGCGAGCTCATCGTTGAGTGACACAAGATACTTCAGATACGTTGGGAAACCGAGCGAAGATATTTCCTACGATTTGTCAGCGGAACCTACCGGGGGACATGCAGCGGTAGCCTGCTCGACAAGCAGGTCAAAGCCTTGCGGGTCGGCAATGGCGATCTCGCTAAGCATTTTACGGTTCAGCGCAATATTTCCAGCACCTAATCCCGTAATGAATCTGCTATAGGACAATCCCCGCATTCGCGTGGCGGCACTAATCCGCGTGATCCATAACCGACGATAATCCCGCTTCACCTGCCTTCGGTCGCGATAGGCGTACGAACCGGCACGGAGCACAGATTCCTTGACACGCCGCCAACAATTGCGACGCGAACCGCGATTGCCCTTGGTCTGTTTAAACCAGCGGACTTTAGATTGTCGTCTCGCGGCACCTTTTTGACTACGGGGCATCTTCTATCTCCATAGTTCGCCGTTTGTCACAGGCTAGCCAGCTGTAAGGTCTCGATGCAACATCTTTTCCAGGCGTTTCACATCAGCAGCCTTGGCCAGCCGTCTCTTTCGCAGATCCATAATCTGTTTGCCGGACATATGGCCATTAAGATGGCTGGACCTTGTGCGTTTCCACTTGATCTTGCCGGTCCCAGTGATTTTGACACGTTTGAGCAACCCTTTGTGCGGTTTGTTCTTAGGCATGACAAATCGAACCCTAGCGTTTAAGGGCTTCAAAGCCCCATGATCAACTTAGATAACGAGCGGCGCATTTTATCGGTATCCTCTGGTCCTGCAAGTAAGTAGAGCATCGGTGGAGATTCAGGGCTGCAGCCCAAACACCCCGTACAATCCTGCCATGTTGGGCCTGGCAGCCCAATTGTGAACAGATCGGCCCCAATCAGAACACCTTGTCCCCCCATGGGGACGGACGTTCGGGAACCAGTAGCCTCGCAGAACGCACCACTTCGGCTTAACCTGTCACGGCAATGACGGATAAAACGGTTGAACTCCACTGCCCGGCTAAACTTAACCTGGCATTATCAGTAGGTGCTGCCGATATCGCACATAGGGCAATGCATCCAATTGCCAGTTGGATAGTGGCATTGAACTTTGCTGATAAACTGACACTGTCCGTAGCTGATTATGATAAGAGTGCTTTTTACATCCGGTTTGACGAACCTTGGCCCGGCGGACAGGTCGACTGGCCGCTAGAAAAAGACCTTGCCTACCAAGCACATCAACTGGTTTCAAAGCACGTACATAGACCACTGGCCATCAACCTGTCGATCACCAAATCCATTCCCACCGGAACTGGCCTTGGTGGCGGGTCGAGTAATGCAGCAGGCACACTTGTTGGTCTCAATCAACTCTTCAACCTGGACCTCAAACAATCCATGCTACTCACGTTGGCTGGCCGCCTTGGTTGCGATGTGACGTTTCAGACAGCCGCATTACTCGGCCAACCATCCGCAATTGTAACCGGCTTCGGCAACAAGCTTGCATCCATTACTACAACCACTTGCCACACTCTAGTTCTCATTTTTCCGTCGTTGCACTGCCCCACACCAAAGGTCTACCAAATATTCGACGATCTGACCAGCCGGACAAAACGGGCCGATGAGCATGCCGTCAGGCAACTTACACAGCAATATCCAGCCAATCCAACAGCATTATTCAACGACTTGTCTGAACCTGCTTTCACTTTTACACCCGCCCTACGCCATATTCAGCAGGATCTACAGGATCAGATGGATCGACCAATTCACCTCACTGGATCCGGATCCACGCTCTTTACTATGGCCGACGACCACGTTGAAGCAGTTGACTTATCACAAAAGATCACCCAGATGACTGGACTTAAAACCGTCATCGCAGACACCCTGATCGATGCCTCTACGGCCGGCCGGCCCGGCTTTTAACCAACACAAGATCATCCTTAGATAATCGCGGTACATCCGCTAGATAGGTCTGATCATTTAGTTCCAAGCACCGACGGTAAATACCGGAAGCTGCATCCAAGCGACCCACTTCCCACAATAGTCCAGCCACTAAAAGCCTTGAATTTATTCCATAAGGATCCCGCTCAAGCAACTCTTGTGCCCATTGAATCCCATGCTGAGCCAATCCAGGCTGGTTCAACAACCGAGCCGCCTGCCCTAGAAGACGAACACGTATATAAACCAAGGCAATATCATCAAGCCCCGCACGGTTGGCCTGATCCAATGCGGCCAACGCGAGCTCGATATGACGGGCAGCTTCTGCCAAATTGGCTTGACGTTGCAACCGCAAAGCAGTCTCCATCCGCAACTTCACCTGGCGAAGGTACAGGGTCGGATCATTCGGAATGGCATCGATCGCATGATCCAGGGTGTAAATGGCTTGAATCGGATTCTGGTCAATGAGTTCAGCCGCAGTAGCAGCCAGTGCCTTCTGACGAATGGCCATCGCCATTGCACTGGGTATCAAAAACCATCCAACGAGCGCGGCAATGAGAACTGGTAGTATAAAACCGCTCTTCGAAATCCGTACCCTCCCATCTTGGGAACTTGGCCAGTCTTTGGCGCTAACGATGGCAATCACAAACCAACCTATTGTCGCCGTACCCTGATGAAAGAAAGACATCTCGATCTGAGCGTGTGCCAGTAGTGTACCCCCTGCCCCCAATAGCCCCAGACGCAGCCATGACTGGCAGAATCGTGATGGGTACATGAGCCAAGCCGTAACCAACAGGAAACCACCGGCCCCCACCGCCCACACGATGATCCGCTCCAGATAGGCCATGCCTTGGTGGGTAATTGCCATCTGTGTTGCGAATAGTCCAAGGGTCAAAAGCAATGACCAACCGAAATCAACAAACCGAATCCGCGCAGCTTGTGCCGAATCCTCAATTTCAACAGACTCCAAGCTAGGACCTTGTGTATGCCGCGCAGAATACCAAAGACCCATGAGCATCAACCAGCCCCACATCAAACCGCCGCTGCCCAACATGACCCAACTATCAACCAGTCCATTGTGGGCACTACTGACCTGTTCTGGATTGAGTGGATTCTTGTGAAAGACATATAGATCCCTGAACCTTGCTGGTCCCATACCCACCAGATCTACCGACCATGGCTGCTCGGACATCATGGATACAGCCGCCTGCCAGTAGTAATAACGGAACAATAGGCTGCGTTCGCCGTCGAGTGTTTGCGGGGGCCCTATCATTCCACGGATGACCACAATCCCAATCACAACGAATAGAACCGCAATTGCCATAGGCCCCAGAAGGCGTCGTACCCAAGTATTGCCCTTAACACGAATATGCCACGCCGCAGCCAACAGCAATAATCCAATCGCCAATGCGCCAACAGCACCCTTGGACCGTGTTAGAGTAACCAAGGTCAATCCGCAGAGTACTGTGCATAGCGGGATAAGACTTGACCGCCAGCCCATCGTCTTGATTCGTCCCAAAACCAACGGCACAACCAAAACCGTGAAGCACGCTGCAACCGACCCCAGGAGATTAGAAAGCCCAAATGTCCCTACAGCGTCATTCTGCTCGATGCGGTGCTCATAAGCCAAATGATGCGGCGAACCGGGACGCCAACCCTTAGATTGTAAAAACCGGCCTAAATGTTCCCGGTGCAGTTCAAGCTGAGTAGGATGCAAGCTCCAAACATAAAAGACCGCGTCCAATGCCAACGGCACCGTCATGGCAATCATGGCCGCAACCATTAATTTTCTGGCCCGTCCATGTTCTGCCAAGTGAACCGCTACAAGGGCCATGATTGCTGCCGTAAGCCAACCACTTGTGCGTACAAGATTTTCAAAGTGAGTTGCTCTATGGTAAAGACATGCGGCCACACCACCTAGCACAAGTATTGTCCAAACCCACCTGATACGACCACCGGCAATTAGGTATGCCGTTACACCCAAACCTGCAATACATAACGAAATAATCTGTAACAGAGCCAGACCAAAAGGTCCCAGAGCAATGGTTACGCCGCCGAAGGGGTTATACCTCGGGTCAGCATCTCCAATATCAACAGGTGCCGATCCAACTAGGCAATGAATCAGTACGCATACCAGCAGACCCACCGTCGCTGCCGGTATTCCCAAACGCGATGCGCCATCCCGGAATCCCACGGACGAGTTGGAGACCTCCGGATGTTGGGGCGGGACAGGTGCCATGACGGAATAGTGTAGGTAAAGAAAAACCCCTGCGGGTGGTGGGATCCCGCAGGGGCGGAGGAGGGAGAAGGAAGCGGTAGTAAATCGGCCAACCATGGCCGGATTGGAGTACTGCCTAAACGTTACCCCAATCAAAATCCATTACTGTCATCCATAACATTCACATCGTCCTTGCCCACTCCGACTCTCATCGATCCTGATTGGGTGATGATGGTCGAGGAGAGGCGATGAGTCGAATGATTGCATATTTCTTTTGATCTGAACCATTTCGTTCCCTAATCAACAGTCATCAAACCGGTTGATTAACTGCAACCCATTGAGTTACCACAGTTCAGACACTTGTAACAGGTACCATTACGCACCGTGATCGTGCCGCACACATCACAAGGCGGCGCATCGGCTTGAACCTCTTTGAGAATCGCAGCCATGGCTGACCCTGCCTCGGAATTCCTGCTGCTGGAAGGCCCCTCATCTGTATTGGCACCAACAATCGAAATGCCACCCCGTTCATCCAAGGTCATCCCCGTAGCCGCCTTGTGCTGCGGGGTTCCTGGCAACGGCGCTGATGCTTGGGATCCAGATTCCGAGGTGCTCGGATCATCCTCCTGCTTAACACGATCATCAGCACTCGCAGTGGCACGCAAAGCGGCCCTATCCTGTCCCTGTTCCGGCCTATTTCCCTTTTCTGATGTCAAATCAGCCTCAGTTGTCGTACTACGCCGAGGCGCATTGGCCGCTCTATACCCAGGAATAAACTGCATCCCCATCCAACGGAAGATGTAGTCCACCAGGCTCTTGGCGAAGGGGATATCCGGATTGTGGGTCATGCCAGCCGGTTCAAATCGTTGATGCGTAAACTTGACAACCAACTGTTCGACGGGCACGCCATACTGCAATGCAACACTGATTGCCGTACCCAATGAATCCATCAGCCCGCCGATGGTCGACCCTTCTTTAGCCATCGTGATGAACAATTCCCCCGGTGCGCCATCCTCGTAGAGGCCTACGGTCAAATAACCCTCATGACCGGCGACACTAAATTTATGCGTCAAGCTGGCACGCGTATCGGGCAAACGCCGACGCATTGGCCGCTCAACGACACGCTCAACGACACGCTCAACCACCTTTTCGACATAGTCCGGCTTGTGACCGGGATCACTGATCTGACTGGCAACCTGGGCCACCTGTGTAGCCACTTCCTCTTGCGCCGAAATCCCGACATGCTCCGGCTCATCTTGTCCGGCAAGACCCTCTTCTCGCTGCATCGAATCTGAAGATGCGGCCGTAACCGTGGTTCTCTCACTATTTTCACCTGAAGTGGCGTTAAGTGGCTGGCTTAATTTGCACCCATCCCGGTACAGGGCATTGGCCTTAAGTCCTAACTCCCAACTAAGTTGGTAAGCCGACTGGATATCGTCAACGGTGGCCTTGTTGGGCAAATTGATTGTCTTGCTGATCGCACCGGAAATAAATGGTTGCGCTGCAGCCATCATTCGGATATGGCCCTCAACCGGAATAAACCGAGTACCTGTGGGACCACATGTGCTGGCACAATCAAATATGGACAAGTGTTCATCCACCAAATGCGGCGCACCTTCAACGGTCTGTGTTCCACAGATTGTCGTATTAAGCCACTGGACCTGCTGCGTGCCTAGCCCAAGGGCGCCGAGTACATCAAAATCCCTTTCCCCGGCTAACTCACTTAGCCCCAAACGCTCAATCATTTCCGCGCCAAGCAATTGCTCATTGAAGACCTGGCAAAGATCAAAAATAGCGGGCAATGACTCGCTAATCTTTTCCAGATCCGCTTCATTCAATCCCTTGTCTTGCAGGAAATCTATAAATAAATCGTGCTCAAGATTTTCATCACTTCCATCCGGTCTGGGCATGGGAACGTCCAAACTCAAACGCCCCATCACATAGGTCAGAATGTCTTTGATCTGTTGTTCGCTGTACCCCAAGTTCTGCAGCGCCGGCTTCAATGACTGATTGGCAATCTTGAAGTAACCGCCGCCGGCCAATTTCTTGAATTTCACCAAGGCAAAATCGGGCTCCACGCCAGTCGTGTCGCAATCCATCAGTAATCCGATCGTGCCGGTGGGCGCAATGACCGATACCTGTGCGTTGCGATATCCATGCTTCCCGCCAAGAACGAAAGCCTCGTCCCAAGCCATCCGGGCCCGATCTAACAACTGCTGGCTATTGGCCAAACACCCATCTGAAGCTTGATCCTGCTCCAAGCAAGCCTCGTCAATTGGCACCGGCTTGATATCAAGCAACTCATAATCACCCAGTTCATGCTGAACTGCTTCGTTTGGCATTCGAGACACACCATGTGCAGCGCGGCGGTGATTACGAATCACACGGAGCATATGCTCGCGATTCTCAAAGTATCCCGGAAATGGCCCCAGTTGACGGGCCATCTCGGCACTGGTGGCATAGGACCGCCCAGTCAAAATGCTTGTGATTGCCCCACAGATCGCCCTGGCTTGCGGCGAATTGTAGGCGACTCCTGCCTGCATCAGCATGGCGCCGATATTGGCGTAGCCCAAACCAAGCGTTCGGTACTCATAACTGAGTTGCGCAATCTGTCGACTGGGAAATGAAGCCATGAGCACGCTTATCTCAAGCACGATGGTCCATAGGCGAACACCGTGCTCAAAACCCTCAATGTCAAACACCCCGGTCTTGGAATCGTAGAATGCAAGCAAGTTCAGTGACGCCAGATTACACGCCGTGTTGTCCAGAAACATGTACTCAGAACAGGGATTCGAAGCATTGATACGTCCCGATTCGGGACATGTGTGCCACTCATTGATGGTTGTATCAAATTGCACCCCAGGATCGGCGCAACGCCATGCAGCATATGAAATTTGATCCCATAGCTTTCTAGCACTGAGCGTCTTGGCAACTTTACCGTCCGTACGGCGAATCAATTGCCACTCGCTATCCTCCTCGATCTGTTTGAAGAAATCATTGGTAATCCGAACAGAATTGTTCGAATTCTGACCGCTAATCGTCTGGTACCCTTCGCCATTGAAGTCATAGTCAAGTTCCAACCCAAGCGAAGACGCGATCTCCTGCTCCGTAACCCCCATTTGACTGAACCCCTCCGCCATAGCAGCCACTTTAAGTTCCTCGCGAACCTTCCAATTGATAAAGGACTCAATATCTGGATGATCCAAATCCAGACACACCATCTTGGCAGCCCGGCGGGTTGTACCACCGGACTTGATGGCGCCAGCAGCACGATCCCCAATTTTCAGCCAACTCATCAGACCCGAGCTTCGACCACCACCCGAAAGTGGTTCTTCCTCTCCGCGGAGCTTGGAGAAGTTCGTTCCAGTCCCGGACCCATACTTAAACAGGCGGGCCTCACGAACCCAAAGATCCATAATCCCGCCGGCATTGACCAAATCATCCTCGATCGACTGAATAAAACAGGCATGTGGTTGCGGGTGGGTATATGCATCGTCTGCAAGTTTCGTATCACGCGTCTTGGGATCCACCACCCAATGGCCTTGCGCAGGGCCGGAAATGCCATATGCGAAATTCAACCCTGTATTAAACCACTGAGGACTGTTAGGCGCACACATCTGATGTAACAGCATGTGACCAACTTCGTCGTAAAACGCATCGGCATCTTTTTTTGAATCAAAGTAGCCGTACTTACTTCCCCACGATTGCCAACAGGCGGCAAGCCGGTGGACAACCTGGCGCACCGACTTCTCCGCCCCGGTCACCGGAGCTCCGCTGTCGTCCTTAAGCGGCTGTCCCTTCTCGTCATGTTGTGGCACACCCGATTTTCGGAAATATTTACTAACGACAATATCAGTTGCCAGTTGAGACCAGGATGCTGGCACCTCGGCATCGTGCATCTCGAAAACAGTTGAACCATCAAGGTTCGAAATCCTGCTTGAGCGTTTTGTCCATTCAACGCTATCGAAGATGTCCTCGTTCAGCTTTGTAAATCTACGATCGATCTTCATTGCAAACCTCTACCAGCAATACAAATCAATCAACCCTTGGCAGCACCAAGCCGACCTGGTCTTGATATTTACCGTTTTTATCCGAATAACTCGTAGCGCAAACACGATCTGCCTTGAGGAAAACCATCTGCGCAATCCCTTCGTTGGCGTAGATCTTGGCCGCCAATGGTGTCGTGTTACTAATTTCCAACGTCACCTTGCCACGCCACTCTGGCTCCAAGGGGGTTACATTGACAATGATGCCGCAGCGAGCATATGTGCTCTTGCCTACACACATTGCCAATACATCACGCGGAATAGAGAAAGTCTCGATGGTCTCAGCGAGAGCAAAACTGTTGGGGGGAATCATGACAAAATCACGACCCGTTTGGTGCGTATCGATCGTGACAAACATGTCTTCGCCAAAATTTTTCGGATCCACAATTGCCTGACCGCCATGTGGTGCCACGTTGGTAAACACCTTGAAAAGCGAACCGACACGCACGTCGTAACCATAACTGGATACGCCGTAGGAAATGCGACCACCACGCTTCTCGTTATCCGCAAACGGCTCAATGCCGATCAATTCCCGGATTTGTGTATCACACAAAACTGGCATAGCGTGCACCCCACATGAACCTCGGCAATAATGCCGAACAGAACCCTATCCAGAACGCCCCTGAGGCCCTGTTGGTAAAGCTGCAACCGACAGGTTTAGATCCCACCTAGTTGAAGCCACTTGACCTTGGTTCGCGGTCACCCCAATCAAACGGACGAACACCCTGACTGACACCACTGAAAAAGGCCAGCCAAATCATAGGGACCCATTTTACCCCCCACATATTGTGGACACAACTATAAACTTCACCAAATCTAGTGCTTGGGACTCACCCGAACTTCTAAACAAGGTCTAATTCAAGCTTTAGAAAACAAAAAAAAAGCCGAAAATTGATTTGATAAACACACCGGGATCCCCTAATTCCAACAGATAACCCGAAATGAAAACGGTTGAATTTCTATAACATTTTCATCATGAATTGTTTAAAAATAACTACTGCCTGCCGGAACTTCACTGCAGCGGATTATTGACATTTCAACTGCTAACTGACAAGCCTTTTAAGGGGAAATGCGGGCCACGGCGGCCGTCACCTGCTCCACAACCCTTCCCAACGGAAGATCAATCTTGGCACCTGCAGCACGGGCGTGACCACCACCGCCAAATAGTCCGGCCAATTCCGCTACGTTCACCGCTGATTGCCCAGGTTTACTGCGGAAACTGACACGGATTGCAGGCTGGGGTTCGTTTTTATTCGCGGGAGGCTCTGTGATTAAAACCACTGTGTTTACACTGGCCACGATCTGTGGAATATCAATAAAACGTTCGGTATCTGACATGTCACAGTGGGTCTCGCGAAAGTCATTGGCACACAACTGCATCATGGCAAACCGGTTTTGATCCATCAGCTTCAAGCTATCCAAAGCACGAACCATAAGCGCCAGTTTCTGCGGTCGCTCATACTGCTCGACCTTGGCGAAAAGATCTGCATGATCTACGCCACACCGCAATAGCCGTGCAGCCAATTCAAATGTCTGCGGGCGCGTGTTGGAAAACCGAAACCAACCCGTGTCTGCAGCAATTCCTACATATAACGCGTCGCTAATGACAGGCTCAAAGTCCACGGCCAGGTGATCTAAAAGTTCAGTAACGATTTCACAGCACGCCGCAGCCTGTTGATCCACGTAACGCCACCGTGCTTTTAGACCACCACTCAAATGGTGGTCAATGATCATCGTCTGGGGCAACATGGCCTTCAACTGCTCACCCATTGGGACAAGCTGGGATTCGGCACCGGTGTCAAGCACCATGACAAGGTCCGATTCGTCCAGTACCGTTTCCTTTTTAAACAGACCAACCAACTCGCCACCATGCAACTGACAAAAATTCTGTGGTACTGGTGGAACAAACCATGCATTCACTTGCTTGTCCATCTGGCGCAAGGCCGTCGACAAGGCCACAACAGACCCGAATGCGTCACCGTCCGGCTTGGCGTGCGTCACCACGATCACATGCTCTGACCGGCGAACAATTTCTGCCGCGTCACCGAGATTGATATTGGATTGATATGTAAACAATGCTTGTCAACCTGTTGCCTGGAGATTGTCACGGACCGGCCCGACCTCAAGCAAACCATGATCCTCCAGTGAACGGGTGTAATGAATGTCCCGTGTTAGCTGCCGCTGAAGTTCTTTGACGCCTGGAAAGGCACACTGGTCACGCAGCCACCGAACAAACCGAACTGCAATGACACGGTCATAAAGGTCTCCGTCAAAATCGAGCAAATGCGCCTCAATGGTTCGAATACGCTGATTCCATGTTGGTTTAATACCCACACTAATGACTGCCAAGTGATCCTCGCCATCATCTGCCAACTGGACACGCCCAGCATAGACACCATCAGCTGGAATCACCCGACCCGACATCACCTCCGAATCGAGATTGGCTGTCGGCACACCTAACCCTTGACCTCGTTGCTCCCCACGACAAACCGGTCCAACCAATTCAAACGCCCGCCCCAAACAGCAACTTGCGTCAGCTACTCGACCGCATTTGATCAACCAGCGTATCATCGTGCTACTCACCGCTGTCATCAACTGATCTGCCAGAACAACATGCGTTCGATCCACAACCTGGGTTTTAAATCCAAGTTGCTTGCCCAACCCGGCAAGAACCTGAACATCACCAACCCTAGCATGACCGAATTTAAAATCCGGACCCTCTATAATCGCCATTGGTCGATGATCAGCCACCACCTGTTCGACAAAGGATTTTGGCGAACGATCCAGCAGCATACGATCAGGTTTCAAGCATACCACTTCGTCTACGCCAAAGGCCTGCAACAATTCGACCTTTTGGGCCTCATCGTAAAGCCTCAGTGGAACCTGACCGGGACGCAAAACCGTAGCCGGATGCGGTTCAAAGGTCAGTACTTTCAGTAACAGGTTGTGCTGATCGGCCAAAGCCCGACTGCATCTGAGAATTGCCGCATGACCGACATGCACGCCATCAAAGTTCCCTATTGTGATTACACTTTTCTGTCTAGCCATCGGTGCACACTAAAACTCAAGCTAACACAACCTCTTGCCACCATTGAATGGTCTGCCGTAGACCTTGCTCGAAAGGGGTCCGGGCCTGCCAGCCAAGAAGTTGCCGGGCACGTGTAATATCCAAACACCGCCGTGGCTGACCATCAGGCTTACTTGCATCCCACTCGATTCGACCTTTAAACCCGCATAGATCAGCGATCATGTCCGCCAGCGCTTTGATCGAGATCTCCTGCCCAGTCCCCAGATTAACTGGCTCGGGCTTATCGAGTCGCTCAGCAGCACATACGATTCCTTCTGCAGCATCATCCACATACAAAAACTCACGGGAAGCCGTACCACTACCCCAACAGGTCACACCGTGGTCGTCACGGTTACAGGCTTCGACACATTTTCGGATTAGTGCCGGCACAACGTGGGACGACCGCGGGTCAAAATTATCGCCGGGACCATAAAGATTAACGGGAACGACCACGGCGCTGGAAAGACCATACTCCCGTTCATAGGCGTCCAGCATGACGAACAGGCTCTTTTTTGCGATTCCATAGGGGGCATTGGTTTCCTCAGGATAACCATTCCACATATCGTCCTCGACAAATGGCACCGCAGCAAACTTGGGGTAAGCACATACCGTACCTACCTGAACGAATTTTCGAATGTTGTTGATCCGCGCCAATTCAATCAGGTGTAACCCCATGGCCATATTCGCATAGAAGAACCGCCCAGGATGCGTGCGGTTAGCTCCGATGCCTCCCACATCAGCAGCAAGATGAATCACCACCTCCGGCTCGGTCAGCTTGTACAGCCGTTCGCATTCTCGTTGTTGTGTCAGATCGTACTGGCTGCTGCGGGGGATGGTCAGGTTCCCGTCACTTACCCCCCGTTCACGCAATTTTTGACATACAACCTGACCAAGAAATCCACCGCCACCGGTCACGCAAATACGAAACTGCGACAAATCGATCATCCTGTTTACTCCGAAGGTATGATCACCTCGTGACCGGCATCAACAAGCATCTTCTCGCGTTTGGCCAACTCCAGATCAGCATCCACCATCATGTCGACCAACTGTTCAAAACAAACTTTGGGTTTCCAACCAAGTTTCTGGCGTACCTTGGCTGGGTCACCAAGCAGCACATCCACTTCCGCCGGTCGTAGGTAACGCAAATCACTGTCAACAAAATCCTGATAGTCCAAACCAACATGAGCAAACGCTCGGTCGCAAAAATCACGCACGGAATGCGTTTCACCGGTTGCCACGACGTAGTCATCCGGTTCATCTTGCTGCAACATCTGCCACATGGCTTCGACATAGTCGCCGGCAAAACCCCAATCGCGTTTGGCATCTAAATTGCCCAGGTAGATCTTATCCTGCAACCCGTGTTTGATTCGCCCAACTGCCCGGGTGATCTTTCGGGTCACGAAGGTCTCGCCACGTCGTGGACTTTCATGATTAAACAGGATTCCGCAAGAGGCGTGAACACCATAACTTTCACGGTAATTGACGGTGATCCAATGTGCGTAGACCTTCGCGACACCGTAAGGACTGCGAGGATAAAAGGGAGTGGTCTCCCGCTGCGGTGTTTCAACGACCTTGCCAAACATCTCTGAACTTGACGCCTGGTAGTAACGAGGCTGGCCCCGCGTCTGATCCCGGAAATCCCGAACCGCTTCAAGAAGTTTCAGTGCACCAACTGCGGTTACATCCGCGGTATATGTCGGTTGGTCGAAACTGACGCGGACATGACTTTGAGCTGCCAAATTGTAAATCTCAGTTGGTTCGATCTGGCGCAAAATCTTGGTCATACCATTTGCGTCTGTCAGATCAGCATAATGAAGCAAAAGCCGCCCATCGGTTGCGTGTGGATCACGATAGATATGATCGATCCGAGCCGTATTGAAATTGCTGGATCGCCGGATCAATCCGTGAACATCATAGCCCTTAGCGAGTAGGAATTCCGCAAGATATGATCCGTCTTGGCCGGTAATTCCCGTAATCAAAGCCCGTTTTGCGTTATCTGGCATGACGTATTAGATCCAAGTGTCACCGGGCAGACCGGCCATGAAGATCCGGCACCACAACGACTACAACTTCGATTCGCCGGAGCAGGTGTTGTATGATAGTCGGCAACTAACCGCACGCGAGTTCAATGAGAACGCATTATGGCTGCCAAAACAACTGATACACCGCTCTTGGAGGTCTCCAAGTCAGCACCTGATTTTTCCCTTCCGGATCAGTTAGGCAAAACTCACCGCCTTCGGGATTATCGCGGCAAGTGGGTTGTACTTTATTTTTACCCAAAAGATGACACATCAGGATGCACCAAGCAAGCATGCCAGTTTCAAGACGAGTTACCACAGTTCGGAAATACCAGTGCCGTCATCCTTGGCGTGAGCCCGGATCCCCCTGAGTCACATCTCAAATTTGCAGACAAATACAATTTGACCTTTACGCTCTTAGCTGATGAGCAAAAGGCCATCTGTACCAAATACGGTGTGTGGCAACGCAAGAGCATGTACGGACGCAGTTACATGGGAGTCGTCCGTACGACTTACCTTATCAATCCGGCGGGAAAAATCGTGCACCGGTGGGAGAAGGTGAAAGTGCCGAAGCACGATGCGGAGGTCCTGGAAAAAATCGCAGAACTCAGCTAACCAGGCGGGCCGGTTAGATCTCGCACGGTCACCTGTCCCCCCTCATCGATGGTCACCAACCCCATCTCACGCAACGCCTCGAAAGCCGCTCTCTGCTCCGCCTCTTTCTTGGAATGAGCCCAGGCCGAAGGAAATTTTCGGCCATCTAAATAAACACACACTTCAAACGCCTTGGAGTGGTCGGGGCCTTTTTCGTCGAGCAACGTGTAAACCGGAATCCTTGGCAGTTGTTTTTGAGCATATTGCTGCAATACACTCTTGAAATTGCTCTGGTGGGTTGAAGAGGCAGCTTCGTCGATGTAGGGTCGGATATGCTTGAGGATGAAGGCGCGAGCTGTCTCAATATCACTATCAAGGCAGATTGCAGCAATCACCGACTCGAATACGGCTGCGGCCACACTGGGCGGCAGGGCGGCGCTCGAGGCCATACCCTTACCCAGATTAAGCAACGAACACAGATCCAACTCCTGACTGATCTGCGCACAGACACGACGACTTACCACCGCACTCTTGATTTTTGTCATTT
>CAUZIY010000073.1:0-14914 GCA_963579995.1 Phycisphaerae bacterium | reverse complement strand
AGGTACCGATAGGGTTGGG
Source organism: Phycisphaerae bacterium (assembly GCA_963579995.1). Lineage (GTDB taxonomy): Bacteria > Planctomycetota > Phycisphaerae > Phycisphaerales > Phycisphaeraceae > UBA6626. Next base: position 14,895 of record CAUZIY010000073.1, on the reverse strand, counting down.
CACAAAGCCAGCCGATCGCATTGAGCCATTTGGCAGGAAGAAAAAATACCGTCGCCAGAAGCACCATGTAGTAGCTGAAAAATCCAATCTGCAGGCCGACCAATTCAATGCCGAGGTGCAATGTCATGGACACTAGCCACATCCCCATGCACCCCATGCGGCTCCACCGCCGGGTCGAATCGGCACACCTTGCTGCTGCGAGGTAGCCCAGCGTGACAATGAATTCCAAGACAACAATGCCGATTGAGGCCAGGATCCAAAATGCAGATTCAGATAGACCAATATGAGGCAGTACGGAGATGGCCGCTTGGAAAACGGTATCCGTTCTGCCAATGCTTTTGAACGTTTGGCCTGACAGCCAATGGAGGTCGCATTTGGTTGCCGTTGTGTAGCCATAGACAATTGCGATGATTGCTGCGAGCAATGCATAGCTCCAAGCGCAGGTCATTGGACTTGCCCCAGATGAATTGACTTGACGCTTGACGCCCATCTTGGCTTTGTTTGCACTAAATAATTGGTGGTGATTGATCTTTGGAAAGAAGATCAGGCAGAACAGCACGAGTGATAGAAAGTAATGATGCTGATAGTCATCAATCCGACTCATGGACCAACTGTAGGTATAGGCAAGGAACAGGCATGCCGGTGCCAGCCGACCAGAAGCTCCGAATAGAATTGCCATGGCCAGCAATCCACACAGTAACATTAGGCCAACATAAACCCCCGGGCTTGGCATGGGCTGTATCGCGTCAAGCCATTGGAAATGTGCAATATTAAATCCCCCCACTCCGTAGTGAGCGCCGCGTGCCAAGCGGTCGGTCCACAGATCGATTGCCAGCAAAATCAAAGCACCTTTGACAAGCAGGTACGGGCGAATGGCGGCGATCGGATCGTGCCAGTATCGACTCCAGCAACTCACGGCAGTAAACCCTTGGCTAGTGTGATCTCATGGGTCTGGCAGTTGATTTCTAACTGCGTGGACTCCACCTGATCCCCATCGATCTGGGGGCAAACGCGTCCGTAGCGAATTCTCAGGATGCCCCCTTGATCGCATCGCCAGTGCAGCAGTTTGTCAAGGATCGGACGCTGAAACCGCCCGAAAGAATGGCGCCATATTTTTGGTACCAAGGTCTCAATGGGAACCCTTCTTGCAGCCTGATCATCGCTGTCCACCTGCTCGAACATGATATTACTGCAGTGCTTGTGGTGCATGAAAGATGAAGAGAACATGCGCCAAGCAAATCGTTCGTCGATCTGGTCTGAACTAAAATAGTACTTGAGGGGCAAGGCTAGTTGGATAGCAATCACAATGCCGATCAATCCGCTGACTAGCCACCGCGTTTTGCCGGATGGCGGATCGACCAGCAGTGGTTCGCTGTCCAGGTTTCTGGAATGTGGTTCTGTCATATTAAGCCATGAAGCAGGAAATTATATGTGCTTCAAATCGCGATACTTCAGTCAGGCAAGGCCGCTAGTTACAATGAATCATAGTTGCTAGATGGCGGTTGCGTAATTACTACACTGCGCAAATTATATATCCTAAAGGAACAAGTGCATGGCCATGCCGGCTGGCATATGCGCCGTGTCAAATGGAGTACTCGCAATGGAGATCAGAACACTTGGTCGTACAGGTTTGCAGGTTACTGTTTTAGGCTATGGTGCCATGGCTTTACGCGGTTCGTCTGCCGGTTACGGTACAGACAGCGCATCGACAGGGGATGCCGAAGCAATTCTTCCCAAGTTGCTTGATGCCGGTGTTAATTTCATCGATACGGCACCAGACTACGGTTATAGTGAACAGCGGATTGGGAAGGTTGTAGGTCATCGTCGTAACGAGTTTTACCTGGCAACTAAATGCGGCTGCAATATTCCACGTGACGACAATGCCGATGAGCCGCCCCATATTTGGACTCGCCAGAGGTTGCTTGCGAATATCGAGTTGAGTTTGTCCAGGCTCAATACGGATTACGTGGATATTTGGCAGCTACATAACCCCACGCCTGAGCAGGTGCAGGATGAGGATTTAGTGCGGGTCATGGAACAGGTAAAACAGCAGGGCAAGGTTCGTCATGTGTCGATTAGTTCGACATTGCCCCACATTCATGCCTTTATCGAAAAGGGTGCATTTGATACTTATCAGATTCCCTATTCCTCATTACAACCGATCGAGGAAGATTCCATCACCGCAGCTGCCAAGTCCGGCGCCGGCACCATTATTCGTGGGGGTGTAGCCAAGGGTGAACCACAGGACATGGAAGACAATGTGCGTTGGGGTATCTGGGAAAAAGCGAACCTAGATGAACTGAGGGCCGAGGGCGAATCAAGAAGCGCTTTCCTGTTGCGATGCACGATTTCCCACCCCTACCTGCATACCACCATTGTGGGTACCCGGGATCCGAATCACCTGCAAGAAAATCTAGATGCTGCAGAGAAAGGGCCATTGGATCCAGGAATCTACGAGCAGGTGAAAAAACGGCTTCAAGCAGTAAAGCCGTGATAAAAAAAAATGCCACCGGCAGTTTGACGGTCCGTACGGTGACGAGTTCGAAAACATCGTTCGTACGGAGTCTAGCTGCCAGTGGCACTGATCTACCAGGCGCTGGAAACACGCCAGTCATTCAGGCTTAATCGCGTTCTTCTACCTGCCCCGGCTTGGTCGTTGGCCCACCATCTACCCCAATCGGTCTGGGCTTTTCTTCCACGGGCCGGATATTAGGAAGCGCCGAGGTGATTGCTTGCACAGCACGTGATGCGCATTTTCTGACGCGCTTGAGCTGTTCTCTGCGTACCTCTCGGATGCGCTTCGCAAGGTCTGGCCGCTTGAGGTACCGCAGTACCCTGATGCAGCGACGTGCGTTGCCAGAAATGGTTTTGGCACATCGCCTGGCGTCCTTGCGGACCTTGCTGGTGCCGTGGCGGGCGATCTTGGCGGCACGTCGGTGATCGCCAGCATCAAGCGCCTTCTTGATGCCATAGATAGCACGTTTTGCCGTGTGCTTGCTGTGCCGGCAACCCTTGTTTGCCAACTCAATCAGCATTTTTTCGCAACGTTTCGCCAGAGTTGTTGCGCGATCCACATGTGGTATGTCAACGGAAACTGGCTTTGGTTTCTTGGCAACCGCCGCGGTTTCTTTGGCCACCAGTGGGGACGCACTTAGGAACGCCAATGTTGCCACCAGTGTGTAGGAAAGCATTTTTTGTCGATTCATGACCATCTCCTTTAGGTTTAGGTTATCTAGTGTATTTCAGTCTCTCATTCCCAACTACCTGCTGGGAGCCGTACGGTGCATGTAGAACGCCAGCAAATTGCAGATATTGCAACGCGACTAAAAAATGTTGAACAGATCGGCTCTGTGAAGCCCCCAAGCCCTACAAGGTGGTCCGCAATGGCAATTTTCTGATGAATGGCAGACAAATTCGGCAGGAAAGAACCGAGTAATAGAATGCCCTGAAATGATAGTTTTGCCACAATTCACATTTCTCACAGCATAAGAGCAACCAAGCTGTTAACCACAGCGCATTTCACCTGTGGATACCGACATGGCAATGCAAGGGACATCAAGTGTGTGTTTCTCTATCGGGCTTGCCGCAAAGATCGATATGCTTGGCAGTGTTAGACAGCTGCCGGTGCGGGAATGGGAATATCATACTTCTTTGCAGCTTCTTTGGATCCGCGGGGCAGACCGATGGTCTGTGCTTGGATCTTATCCTGGACCCGCATAAACCCTTCGATCAACGCTTCGGGTCGTGGTGGGCAGCCAGGAACATAAACATCAACTGGCACCACCAGGTCCACGCCCTTGACCACGTGATAGCCGTATTTAAAATAGGGACCGCCACCCACGGTGCAGGCACCCATGGCAATTACGTATTTTGGATCAGGCATTTGGTTGTACAGACGACGTACCCGGCTAGCCATCTTGTAGGTTACCGTACCGGCAACAATCATGAGATCCGACTGGCGTGGCGTCGCCCGGAATGCACCGGCGCCAAATCGATCCACGTCAAATCTGGATGCTCCATAGGCCATCATCTCGATCGCACAACAAGCCAATCCAAACGTCATGGGCCAGACACTGCTCTTGCGCGCCCAGTTGATTGCCCAATCAACGCTTGTGATAATTAAACCTTCTTCAAAGCGGTTTTCGATCCAGCTCATTGCATTTCCTTTTCGTCGAACCTGACCATTATCGGCAGGAGTATCTCCGTTATCCGTAACCATTCTAAGCGGGTCCGCAGTCTGCGCCCAGTACGAGCCGCTCAGGGCACTTGCCTACCGAAATTTGGCGGCTAACCTTGTTGCACCACGTGCCGAGTGGCAAAATGGGGCTAAAAGGTTGTGATATGAATATTATCATTTGTGGCGCTGGTGAGGTTGGGTCCCATGCCGCGGAGGTTCTCGGTGGCCGGGGCAATAACATCACCGTTATTGACCATTGCGAACAAAGACTGGAAGCCATCGAAGATGTGATGGATGTTCGTACGTTCGAGGGCAATGGTGCACATGCTGCGGTTTTACACGATACCGGATGCCAGTCGGCCGACGTGTTTATCGCTGCCACGGCAGATGACGAAATTAATTTGCTATCGGCGTCGATTGCCTCTGGGGTCGGTGCAGACAGAACGATTGCGCGGGTGCATCACAGTGCATACTATGATCAGCGTGGATTGGATTACATTGCCCATCTGGGCATTGATCATTTGGTTTGTCCTGAATATGCCACGGCTGAGGCCATCGCCCGGACAATCCGCAATCCAGGTGCGTTAGCGGTCGAGCAATTTGCTTGTGGGCAAATCGAGATGCAGCAGCTACCAGTTGCTTCCACTTGCCAGGCATTGGGAAAGCGGCTTGCGGATATCATTCTTCCTTCCGCCGTGCGGGTGGCAGCAGTCGAACATAACGGCATCACATTCCTGCCCGATGGTGACACGGTTGTCCAGATAGGCGATGTGGTGACGATTGTTGGCGATGTGGAGAGCTTTGAGAGTGCCAGCAAGTTATTCCACTCGCCCAAGTCTAGGCGTAAACGGGTCATCATCATTGGGGGTACTTCGATGGGGGTGTGGCTTGGTCGGGCCTTACGAAGCCGTGCATTTTCCGTACGGTTATTTGAGCCGGACCGTAATAGGGCGATAGAGCTTTCTGGAAAACTTGACTGGGTGACGATTCTTAATGCAGATCCAACCGAACCGACCGTGCTAGAAGAGGAGCACGCCGAGCAAGCCGATGTCCTGGTGGCTTTAACCAATGACGATGAACATAACATTCTTGTGGCGGCACGGGCCAAGAGCTTGGGCATTGCCAAGGCCATTGCAGTCGTTCAGCGGCCAACGTATCTGCATTTACTTAAGCATGTTGGTATCGACCGTGCATTTAGTCCGCGTGATACAGCGGTGGATCAGATCGCGCAACTATTGACTCATGAACCAGTACGACAGCGAGCATCACTTGCTGAGGGTGTTGCCGATGTCTATGAAGTGGTGGTTTCCAAGAATGCCACGGAGGTTATTGGAAAGCCGCTTAAGATTTCCATGAAGCTGCCAGAAAAGGTTCTTGTGGCTGCGATTGGCCGTGGTCCTACTGTTTTTGTCCCTGGGCCGGAGGATGCAATTTCTGCCGGCGATACGATTGTGATTATTGGCCCCAGTGGTTTGAGTAAGACGCTACGCAAACTTCTGGTCACGGGCTCATGACAATAATAAATGCTTGGTGCTGTCTGCAGTTCAGGCCGCAGGTCAGCTTTCTCATGAATAAGGCAACGCATTTTTATGACGTTCGTGGAGACGCTCAGTAGAATGTTTTGTAAATCAAGCAGTTGAACGGGAACTATGGTTTGCATGCCCCTTTGTATGGGCAATGATACTGGTGTCTTCTTAAAGAAATCCCTAAGTAATCTGGATTTTTAGGTGTAGTACACGGAATAACCCAGTGATTAATCTAAGACTGGTCCTGCGACAAGTTGGCCTTTTGCTTTTGGTCATCAGTGCGGTTCTTTTAGCCGTCACGCTTGCCACTTCCCAGTGGTTGGGATTTGGTGGAGATGATCCACACACCACTCGATCCATGTTGCAGGCCGTGTGTGTTGGCGCGGCGGGCGGTTTGGTGCTCTGGCTGTTCGGTCGCAAATGCAGATCATTCATTGGGCATCGCGAAGCCCTTTTGTTGGTGGCACTCAGTTGGCTTGTGGGTGCAGTTGTGGCCGCTCTGCCATATTTTTTCTGGGCTGGTGGTGGTCCAAACGCACATCCGTTTACTTCGTTCGTTGGCTGTTACTTCGAAGCGATGAGCGGCTTGTCAACCACGGGGGCCACCGTTCTTGCAGAGGTCGAGAGTCTTCCCCGCGGTCTCCTGCTTTGGCGGGCAATCACGCAGTGGTTAGGAGGCTTGGGGATTGTTGTGTTGTTCGTCGCAGTACTGCCATCGCTGGGTGCCGAGGGCAAGAAGTTGTTTCAAGTGGAGGCGAGTGGGCCGATATCTCAAGGTGTCAGGCCACGCGTGCGTGAAACCGCTCGATTATTGTGGCTGATTTATATGGGTTTTACGTGTGTGGAGATGGCTTTGCTTTGCCTCTTCGGTATGCCGGTGTTTGACGCCGCATGTCATACATTCTCAACTGTCTCTTCAGGTGGTTTTAGCAGCCAAAATGCGGGAATTGGTGGTTATGATTCGGTGGCGATTGCAGGTACGATCATCCTGTTCATGCTGTTGGCTGGGATCAACTTCGGAATCTATTACCAATTATTGCGTGGTCGGTGGAACAGGCTGTGGAAAGACCCTGAATTCCGATGTTATGGCGGCATCCTTCTGATTGGTTCAATCATCGTCGTCTGGCAACTTTATGGCGGCAGAATTGTTCTCACATCGGGCAGGTTAATTGAAAGTGCCGGTTTAGCTGATGCGTTGGTCCATGGAGTCTTCCAGGTCGTATCCCTGCATACAGGCACAGGTTTCTGCACCGCCGATTTTGATCAATGGGGAGTGGTGCCAAAGACCTTGTTGGTAGGATTGATGTTTGTTGGCGGTTCAGCAGGGTCGACCAGTGGTGGGATTAAAGTCATCCGGTGCCTTGTGGCGGCGAAGGTGATAATCGCCGAGATCGAACGTGTTTTTCGACCTACTGTCGTGCGTACGATCAAGGCCGGGCGGTGGGCAATTGATCCGGAACTGCGGCAGGCCACGGTTGTTTATGTGCTCATCATCGTTCTTATTTCCGTGGTGGCAACGGTGATCCTGGTGTTCCTGCAGCCACAACTGGATATTACCACGGCCGCCATGGCCAGCATTGCGACGTTGAATAATATTGGACCGGGTCTGGCAGGTGTTGGTGCTATGAGCAATTATGGCTGGTTCGAACCAGCGAGCCAGTTAGTCATGTGTGTTTTAATGGTAATGGGGCGGCTGGAGATCTACGCGATTCTTGTGTTGTTCCTGCCGGCATTCTGGCGGAGTGAGTAAGGACACAATGAATACGGCCAAATGGTATTCCCTTTGTCCTGTATTGGCTTCCAATACGGATGTTTGCGTTGGGAGCTGTGGCAACTCTATTGTCGTCTTGCTTGAAGGTTCAGTGCCCTTAATTCAGAACCTGCGGTAACGCATGGCTGCATGACTAGCAGGTCTGACCGGATATCAGGTCAGTGCTCACTATAATGGGTGATTATGCAGTCGAGCCCCACTTCTGATTCCCTGGTCCGTCATGGTCCACGCCTTCTGAAAATATGTTTCACTGCAATCCTTCTGCTGCTTATTTGGAATCAGGTGCGCGTGTTGACGCACTTCGCCATTGTCTATGCTGACAAGGATCAGGTACTCATGTGGACAGCAGCGCATGAGTTGTTGCAAGGTCGTATCCATGAACCCCGCTTTTACGGTCAAGACTATAATTCAATGATTGAGGGGTATCTCGCATCTCCGCTTGTCGCAAGCGGGGTCCCGTATCATGTGGCAGTTCCAGTGGTCACGAGTGTACTGTGCTTGGCACCCTTTGTAGTGCTGGGTTTCTGCTGTTGGCGATCTGGACAACCACTTGCGGCATTGTTGGCATTGGCCATGCCGCTCATGCTGCCAATTGAATACACGATGATCACCAGCATGCCCAGGGGGTTTGTGACGGGAAATTGTTTTATTACCGTGGTGGCTTGCCTGATTTTATTTCCCATGTCGCGTATGTCCTTTTTCCTCTCAGGGCTACTGTTGGTACTGGGAGTTTCTCTGAATCCAACCGTCCTGATCATGGCCACGCCAGTGGGCTTGGTGCTCGTATTGCGGCATTGTCGATTGCGCCGTTTTTATCTGTGGGCTGGTGCGGGTGGACTGCTCGCCGCCGCCGGACACTATGCATCAGTTGCGTTTTATGACATCTATCCAAGTCATCGGGTCTACACGGTCCTGTTTGATGAAGTGTTGTCCTTTGAGGCACTGATGAGAGGTTGGCGAAACTTGGATGGTCACCTCGGCGCCCTTACACCAGTCTGGTCCAACCAGGTCTGGATTCTGGGACTGGTATTTTCGGCGATTCTTGTTGGTCTTTGGCGATGCCATGCACGACTGCCCTTCATCTCACTGCTATTGGGACTGGTAGTTGTCGGCCTGAGTTTTAGTATCGAGCGAGTCCACGTGGGCAGTGATTCGGTTTACTGGCACCTGGCGCGATTTTATCTTTCGGTTCCTCTGGTCATGGTCTTGGGGTTTGTGTGGTTTGAGCAGGCTGCAGGTAAGCGACTGGGTTTCGGTCATAGGAACCTCGTATCCGTCGGGTTAACCCTGCTGGTTGTTACGGTCTTTATTGGACACGGCTTGGTTTATGAAAAGGTTGTCCGAAAGCATGTGGGTATTATCAATCCGGCTGGCGTGCAAGCGGTGCCCGCCCAATTGATCTACGAACGTTGCGAGGCGTTGGGCGAACTTGCCAGCCAGACCGGTCACAAGCTCGTGGTGTTTGGATTCGTACATAAGACCGTTGCCTATGCCTGTGAGCCCATTCTCCGTGAACGTATTAAGACTTTGATGGTGAGAGATTTTGTGGCTGAACGTCGAACCTGGCGGCTTCATGAAGAACGAGATGACCCGACTCGGGACGTCCTGTTCTATAATTTCAGCGAAGAGCAGATTAAGCGAGGCCAGTCATTGGGCCTGATACCAGAGCCTGCCGTTGTGATAGGCAATATCCGTACGGTTCCCGGCCGGGTTCCGGATGGGGTTGACCTGTTCGGGGTATTAAGTCAAATGGATATTCCCGGTGCACAAGACCTTGAGGCGAGAGTGCGGCTCTTGGAACTCAAATGAACCAGTGGTGGTTTATGCCAACATGGATGTTCCATACCGGCATTATTTAAAAAAACACGATTAGGGAAGAATCTGATGATCTGCATTGCTTGGAACAATGGCAGTTGGTGTAAGGCAGCCATGGGATTTGTGTTGCTGGTATGGGCCGTTGGTTGTCAAAAGGATCCGGATCCTTCCCCGCCGCCTGTGCTACTGGTTAGCATCGACGGCCTTGAATGGGATGTCATGCTTCCGTTGCTGCGCGACGACAAGATGCCCAACACTGCCAAGCTGATGGAACGTGGAAACTATGGCTTGCTGGGGACCTTTGAACCGACGCTGTCGCCGGTGATTTGGACGAGTATTGCCACGGGAAAGAATCCTGGAAAACACGGCATTTCCAATTTCGCCAAACATCAACCCGGAAAGCCGGTTCAACTGTTTTCCAACTCGGATCGAAAAACCAAAGCGATCTGGAACATTGCGAGTGACTATGGCAAGCGTGTCGCCATCTGTGGCTGGTGGATGACTTTTCCGGTGGAGCCTGTGAATGGTGTGATGGTCGCCCAGACGAACACGATCCAGCAAATTCATATTGCCAAGGGGGAAAATATCTGGAAGGGACAGTTGATCGAGGGGATGCCCGGGCAGGTTCATCCCCACCAGCGGCAGAATGAGATGATGAATATTCTCTGGGAAGTAGAGAGGTCGCTCTCGGAATTGACGGGGCAGATCTTCGGACAGTTTTCGCATCCCCTGTCAATGCTTGGCGAACGCTTATGGAATAACTGCCTATGGTGTTTTCGCGCCGATGCGACCTACCTGCGGATCACTGAAACCCTGCTTGATGATCCGGAACCTTACGATTTGACGGCCGTTTATTTCAGCGGCCCGGATGTCGTGGGTCACCGGTTTTGGCGGTATATGCAGCCGGATCTATATGATCACAAGCCCACGCCGGAGCAGGTGGAAAATTTCGGCATGGTCATCGAAAACTACTACCGGTATATGGATCAGGCGATCGGGGCACTGGTGGCTCGTATGGGTGATCAGGCACGTGTCCTGATTATTTCTGATCATGGCATGCAACCGATTAACCAGTCGGCACGATTTGATCCGGATGATCCTCCCAATGACGTGAACTCCGCGCACCACCGAAACGCGCCGCCTGGCGTGATCATTGCAGCTGGTCCAGGCTTTCGCGAGTCGAATGGATCATTGAGCATCACAAAACTAAAACGCGAGGATCTTGTCACGAAGGCCACGGTGATGGATATCACCCCGACGTTACTGGCATTAATGAAACTTCCGATCGGGCAGGATATGGATGGCCAGGTTGCCGGTAATCTTCTGGACCCAGAGCAATTGCATCTGGGCCAGAGGCAAACAGTTAGGACCCATGACACGCCGCAGTGGGTTGAAACGCATCAGGCATTGGTCGCCGAGGATCCAGGGCAAGATGAGCGGCTTGAGCAACTGCGTTCGCTGGGCTACATCGGTAATGACTAGATCGATTGTGCTCAGATGATTGCTTCGTGGGTTAATCTGAAATGTAACCCAATCCCTTGAGCCGCCGCAGTGTCTGGTCATCGAGGTCAACCGGTGCTCGGCCGGAGTGGCGGGGGAGGGTGGCGGCAAGTTCTTTCATGCGGCCCATCCAGTCTTGCAGGGATGCGAGGGCGCGTGCGGCATGGATTGATTCTGCTGGAAGTGGATTGGTTTCCTGGGGGTCAAGCTGCATGTCAAACAGCTGGAACCGCTGGCTCCGGTTATCCCAGATGAGTTTGTATTCAGGGGTCCGAATCGCCCGCAAACTGACGGGGTGATCTGCGACATCCAGTTCTGAGTAAACCGGAAGATCCCTGCCCCCTGTTCCCTCAATGGCCGCAACAAGACTTGTCCCAATTGTTTCAGTGTTTGGTGGAAGCGAACAGAGTTCCGTGAGGGTTGCTACGAGGTCGATTATTCTCCCCTGTTCGGTGACTCGTTTGCCCTGCGGCAAGTGGCCCGGCCAACTGATGATCAGTGGAATGCGTAGTACTTCCTCAAACAAAGTCCACTGGTGTCCCTTGCGACCGTGTTCAAAGAATTCCTCGCCGTGATCAGCAGTGATGACAATGAGTGTGTTTTCAGTGAGGCCCAACCGATCCATTTGGGACATAAGCTTCCCCACGAACTCATCGGTGTAGGCAATCTCGCCGTCATAAAGGGCAATGAGGTGATCCAGATCACGCTTCGCCATGGCAGGGTGGATATCGGGACTGCTTGCGAAGTTCATACCAGTGATTGGCCCGTTGTAGTCAGGGTCGAATTTGCGGTCAAATGGTGGTGGCGGTGTAAAGTCGTAATGAACATCCCACACATGCATAAACAGAAAGAAGGGTTCAGTTCGCTTCTGCTGGAGCCAATTGGTTGCTGCACTGAACAACGTCGGATTTGTTGCTGCGCGATGTGATTCGGCATGGGTGTTATTTGAGAACCGTCGAAATCTGCGGTCGCGAAAATCCTGTGCTTCCATGTAGGCCATGCAGTTGAAGTACTCATCGAAGCCGCGGTCAAATCCAAATGCCGGATGGAGATAGGGGCCAGTGACGAAACCAGCGGTGGTGTAGCCGGCAGCCTTGAATTGTTGTGCCAGTGTTTTACGGTTGGGGTCAAGTGCCGGCACGTCATTGTCGTAGACGCCGTGAACGCTATCCGGCAGGCCGGTAAACATCGCCATGTGTGCTGGTAGAGTCCATGATGTCGAACTGTAGAAATTTTCGAACAAAACCCCGCGCTGCGCGATGGCATCAAGGTTGGGCGAGGTCTGGCGAGTATAGCCGTAGCATGACAAGTGGTCTGGGCGAAGGGTATCAAACGAGATCAGCAGGACATTAACCGGATTGCCGGCTGGTTCCGGCGGACTGCACGTTGAGGTCACAAGAATCAAAGCCAATGCAAGAGTGAGGACTACTTGTTTTCGGGCCTTGATAATTGGGTGATGTGATCGGTGCATTGGAGCTTAATCTCGGTCATTTTAGGTTTGACTACCCATAGAATAACGATGTTGCAGTCCGGGTGTGTCTTCAGGTTAAATTCCAGATATTGATCAGGATGAGGTTGTTTTGGCCAGGACAACGTTACTCTTGGTGCGAACTGATTCGCAGGACGCTGCGATCACTTTCATGGCCGTTGCACCGAGTGTTGCCGGTGATCCATTTTCTGCGTCGCCGGCAACGACATCAACAAGGTTATTTGTGGGTGCTCTTCGTGGGTACGATTCTGCACCGGGAAGATCCGGATACGCTGTTTCCTTGCCGTCGAGACGACGCATGCGCATATTCCCTCGCCAATATTCGATAAATAGCCTGGCGTCGGTGCCATATAGGTGCGTTTCACAGGTGCGTTCACCTAGCATCGTGGCTCCGTGAGTGGCGATCGATACCAGTGTCCCGTCTTCAAGCTTGACGTTAATTGCGTTATACACATCGACAGGTGCGCCGGCATTATCAAATCTGGCGTACACCTCGGCTGGTTCCTGCCCGGTTAAAAAAGCGAGTAACCCGGCAACGTGGGACACCTGGCAATAGATATGACCACCACCGGCAACCGAGGGGTCATTGTAGGAGGTCTTGCCTGGTCGCTGGTAGACCTTGGAGAATGAATCTTTTGCTTTTGGCCCTGCAATTTCGGGTAGGGGTACGGCCTTGTAGAGTTCAAGACAACTGTTGGTATACATCATGCTGATCATCTTGAGCTGGCCCAACGCGCCGGACTGGATCAGGCGTTTGGCTTCAAGAGAATGCTTGGAATAGTGCCACGGGCAGCTCACGAGGAAATGCAGGCTCTTGCTTTCAGCCAGTTCCACGAGCTCTAGTGATTCGTTCAGATCAATGGTCATCGGTTTTTCGATGAGCACATGCAATCCACGGTCCAGCGCGGCTTTGGCCTGTGCATAGTGCATGTTCGGGGTTGAACTGATCACCACTGCGTCAAGTTCATCAATTCCAACAAGCTCTTCTGCGGTGGTACATGCATGGGGGATATCGAAATCCTGTGCAACCTTATCAGCCTTTTCCCTCGTACGACGCTGCACGGCAATCAGTTCCGCCTTGGGATGTTCCTTCAATGCGGGAATGTGGTGGGTTGTAGCCCACCATCCGGCACCAATCACGCCGCATCGCACTAGATCTTTTGACACGATTGTCGTCTCCTTTGTGGCTAGGTAACTGCTTCTGTCACAAATAAATTAATGAACAAACTGGTCAATTCTTGATAAAGGCATCAGTATTATATGTGTTTATCAACACTTCTTTGAATTGTAAGTAGGCATTCACAGATCGTCACTTTGGCTGTCATTAAAATGTAGTGTCGGCGGCCATCGACAATGAGCATGTTCTGTTTCACGCTTTTACCCCAATGGGTTTGAAGATCAATTCGGTGTCCAGGCCGCACTTCTTGTGTGCAAGCAACGTGATGTTCCTGGAGTTCGGGGAATTCATGCCACCATTTGGATGGTGGCACGCCACGTTGCTACCAATGCTTGGGGGGCAGAACGTCATCGCCTTCAAGAGTAATGCAAGTAATGCAGGCTTCGGCATTGGATACCACTCACCAAGTTTTTGTTTGACGTTGACGAAGTCTATATTTGCATGCGGGGGTGGGTGGATGCGACATTTCCCACCGTTGCGGGTAGTCATGACGCCCAGCCCCGGTCGGCTTGGGATGACTTGCAGGTACAAGGCACGAGTTGGCAAAGCTGCACAAATGCATGTGCGCTTTCCTGCATGGTGTGATTAACGTGACGCCGGCACCGTGTTGGGGCGTAATCACCCAGTTCGTGAGGATCTATGGGCGGTAGATTTTAGACCAAACATTATTTCAGTTTAAGTGGATCAGATGGGATGAAATGGGTAAGTGGTGGTGAAATAAAAGGATACATCACGAATAATGGCTGGCCATTTCATGGCACGGTTATTGCACTGGTATTTAATGACAGTTAGGTCCACAAGTAATTAGAGGCCTTAATCCAAGTAAAAAATGATTAGGAGACCGATCAATGTCGCATCGTCAAATGAGTAATGGCCCGGCAAATTTGGCGTTTGTCATGGTGGCAATGGTCTGCCATAGCGTGTTGGCCGGCCCGCCGGTACCGACATTGACCGATACGGATCCCGGAATTCAACTGCTGTTCTCCGGCGACCCCAACACGACAGAAGCCGGTTGCGCCCAGGATGCTCCACGTGCCGGTATGGGTGGCGAGGGGGGGAAAATGCAAAACGAACTGCTCGAGTGCGACAACTGGAATTTCAGTGCGACGCAGTGGGGTCAGACCAGTTTTCTCCAAGGGGCCTTTATTCTGGGTAACTCGCCGTTTGACGGTGGTGCTGGCTGGGAATGCTCAGGCAATGTATTTACCCCAGGAGTAGGCTATGTGGGAAGTCCTTGTGGCAATTCAACCGTCCGGGTTACTGCATCGTTCAAGAACACACCGCCTCCCAAAAGAGACCAAGGTCATGCAATGAGTGAGGCCAAGGACTGGGTCCTAAAGTTTGATTTCAAGGTCGATACCATACCTGGTGATACCTTCGGAGGTGACAAGTTGTTCGAACCCCAGGGTACGGTGGCGGGTGATATTCTGACGATTACCG
>CAUZIY010000072.1:0-14963 GCA_963579995.1 Phycisphaerae bacterium | reverse complement strand
ACAGATATTGATATCCAAATCAATCTCCCACCCACAGTCTGTGATTTGCCAGCTGGGCCCTTACATCCGGTCATTGATAATGTCCTTCGTAACAGTGTGGCCGCAATAAGCAACGGCAATTTGCCGCCGGGAACATCTCGGCAGATCCAGATCACGGGATTGATCAAAAACAACACGGTACACCTACAGATCCGTGATACGGGTCCAGGTTTAAACGAATACCTGGTAATGGAAGATGGCACATTTCGATTCGGCCAGACAACCAAACCAGACGGCCATGGTGTGGGTCTCGTATTGTGTCGGGATATCGTTCGTTTACTCGATGGAACAATGACCATCGGCAATCACACCCCCCATGGCGCTCTCGTGGATATTTGTATCCCGATCGCGCGTTTAGTTTTACCTGTCAGCGAGTAGATCCCTGTGGACCATGACACACGCATCCTGATTGTTGATGACGACCTTATTGTGGCCGATTCGATTGCCGAGTTCCTTTCACGCGAAGGGTACAAGACTGCAACCGCAGGTGATGGCAATGAGGCGTTGGCCATGCTCGAAGCAACCACACCCGATGATAATGGCTTTGGTGCTGTCGTCACTGACATGAACATGCCCCGCCGTGACGGTCTCGATCTTCTTCGCACGATTTCCAAGAGGGATCAATCAATCGCCGTCATTGTGATCACCGGCTACGGAAAGATCGAGACTGCAGTCGAGTCAATCCAACTCGGTGCCGTCGATTATCTGACCAAACCTATTATGGATGACGAACTTAGGATTGCCGTTCGCAAAGCTGTTCAACATCACGTATTGTTGGCTGAAAACCAGACCTTGCGCAACCAACTGCACGAACGCAATGCATTGGACAACCTGGTCGGCGCAGACTACCGAATGCAGAAGGTCTACGACATGATCGAGGCGGTGGCTGAAAGCAAAACCACCGTCCTCCTCCAGGGTAAAAGCGGGACGGGCAAGACGATGACCGCCCGGGCCATTCATGCTCAAAGCCCGCGTCGCATGGGACCAATCGTCACATTTTCCTGTGGAGCAATCCCAGAAACATTGCTGGAAAGTGAATTATTCGGCCACGCCAAGGGCGCCTTTACGGGGGCCGAAACCGACAAGCCGGGTAAGATACTTTCTGCAGACGGCGGCACACTCCTGATCGATGAAATCAACAGTGCCACGATGGCCTTGCAAATAAAATTGCTTCGTGTCCTACAAGAAAAGCAGTTTGAGCCCGTGGGGTCAACCGAAACGGTCAAGGTAGATGTCCGATTTATTCTGGCAACCAACGAGCCACTTGGCGACCTGGTCGCTGCCGGAAAGTTTCGCGAGGATCTTTACTATCGTATTAACGTAGTTGACATTGAAATCCCCACACTACGTGAGCGTCTCGGCGACATCCCCTTGCTGACCGCTCACTTTTTAACAAAGTATGAAAAGGAAACAGGCAAACGACGCAGCTTCAGTGATGAAGTCATCGAGATACTCAAGCAATATCATTGGCCTGGAAATGTGCGAGAACTTGAAAATACCGTCGAACGAGCAGTTGTTTTGAGTCGCCAACCAATCATCCATGTTGATGATTTGCCTGATACGGTCATCGCCGGTGTTGGCGGCCGTCCCGGAAACCTGTCCGCACCGGCCAGTCACGGCATCACGATCCCCGCACTTGAAAATGGGTGGACACAGATGTCGCTAACCAAGGCGATGGAAGAACCTGAACGCCAGATTATCCTTGCTGCCCTGGAGGCCAACAACTGGAACCGCCAAGTAACAGCCGGCCAACTCAACATCAATCGCACCACACTTTACAAGAAGATCAAGCAGTACAAGTTAGATCAACCGGCTTGACCTAACCACCCTGAACCCTGAAGAATTCCAGCACACTCATTTAGGATGGGGGTTCGTCTTTAAAATACCCATCCGATCGGGTTTACCGGTCATTCATCGCGGGCACCATTCCCAAAGCATTGCAGCAGCGCGACACCCACAAGGCATGTAACGCATCAGTGCCATACACCCCATCGGCACAACTGGTATCCCCAGTTTGTGTATCGGGCTCCGCTTGTGGATGATACAAACGTACAAACCATGAATAAATAATATGGAAGGCACTCAATGAAATTGCGGATTGCCACATGCCAGTTTCCCGTTGATCAGGATATTGAAAAGAATTACCGGTACATCTGTCGCCAGATGAAATCTGCGGCGCGACAAGGAGCCCACGTCGCACATTTTTCCGAAGCATGCCTGTCAGGCTATGCCGGGAAGGAGTTTGACTCGTACCGTGAATTGAATTGGCAGTTGCTTCACGCCAAGACACAGTTGATTATCGACATGGCCAAACAGCTTGGGGTCTGGGTTATTCTCGGATCAAGTCACCAGCTTTCAAAACGACACAAACCACACAACAGTCTTTATATTGTCAACGATCGCGGAGCGATCGTTGATCGCTATGACAAGATGTTCTGCACGGGTGATGCTTCAGCGCGGACAGGTGACCTGAAGCATTACAGTCCAGGCAATCACTTCAGCGTGTTTTCGATCAAGGGCATCCGCTGTGGAGCATTGATCTGCCATGACTTCCGCTACGACGAGCTCTACCGCCAGTACAAGAAGATGGGCGTGCAAGTCATGTTCCACTCTTATCACAACGGTCATTTGACAAAGAAACATGTCCACTTAAGAAAGAACATCTGGGCCATGATCGTACCGCCAACGATGCAAACCTATGCTGCTAACAACCACATGTGGATCAGCGCAAACAACACCTCAGCCCCGCATGGCAGTTGGCCCAGTTTCCTTGTTCTCCCTGACGGATATA
The DNA here is from genome assembly GCA_963579995.1 of Phycisphaerae bacterium. Taxonomy (GTDB): domain Bacteria; phylum Planctomycetota; class Phycisphaerae; order Phycisphaerales; family Phycisphaeraceae; genus UBA6626. The sequence goes on along the minus strand of CAUZIY010000072.1, from coordinate 12,133 downwards.
TCAGCGGTCGGCTGACCTGGAATCGCCCAGGTGTCCTCCTGTCAACCATCAACACAGACACCAAGTTCTACGACGCCTCCGCCGACTGGCGCAACCGCGCGTTCAGGGGAATTTTTCACAGTGGAAAACTCGTGCAAGATCCGCGATCTCGTCGGCGGACAGTAATCTAGAAATCCCGTAGAATGCCATGCTATGGATAAACAAGACACTCCAATCGTTGGGATCGTCATGGGTAGTGCCAGCGACGCACCCACCATGCGAAAATCCTGTGAAGTACTTGATCAACTCCAGATCCCATGGGAAATGAAGGTTTGCTCAGCCCACCGAACACCCCAGCGAGCCCATGATTTTGCAACTACTGCAGCGGATCGCGGGATCAAGGTCATCATCGCCGCGGCAGGGATGGCAGCGCACCTGGCCGGCACCATGGCGGCGCTAACACACCTTCCTGTGTTAGGCGTGCCCATGGAAGGCAAGCTGGCTGGTGGCCTCGACGCCCTGCTGGCAACTGTCAATATGCCACGTGGCATCCCAGTGGGTACTCTGAGTATGGGCAGCCACGGCGCCGTCAATGCTGCGCTTTTTTCGGCCGCCATCTTGGCAATCGCTGACCCAGCGATCGAAAAACGCCTGATTGAATACCGTAAACAGCAAACCGACGCAGTACCCGAAGAACCACCTGCCGAACAATAAGGCTCACACGCAACAGCCTACCTGTCTGGTTTCCACGCATACCGCAGCCAACCCGCGTTGAGGACAACGCAAATTGAACTAGCGGACATTGCCGCAGCGGCAAACATCGGATTGAGCCATCCGAAGGCTGCCACCGGTATCAGTAGAACGTTGTAGGCAAAAGCCCAGAATAGCCCAATATAGATTCGCCGCATCGTTGCCCGACTCAGTGTCAATATTCTCACCAGTCCTCGCAGATCTCCACTGACCAAGACCACGTGACCGGCTCGCATCGCGATATCTGTTCCACTGACATGGTTCATGCCCGCACGCACACCGGCTCCCATTGCGATACCAATATCCGCCTCAGCCAGAGCAGGTGCATCATTCACACCATCACCTACCATCGCAACTACGCCGCCATCACCCTGAATGCGGGCCACGTGCGCCTGCTTGCCTGTGGCAAGAACTTGCGCTTCAAACTGCCCAACACCCAGGTCTTCAGCCAGTCGCTTGGTGGCGGCCTCGCTATCACCACTGATCACCACAACTTCCAATCCCAAACGGTGTCGCAACGTGTTGACCACTCCAGGCGCCTCCGGCCTGGCCAGGTCGTGTAAACCAATCAACCCAACCGCCCAACCGTCAACGGCCACCCCGACAACCGTGCGACAGGTCTCGGCCATCTGCTTGCTCTTTTCTACAAGCCGATCAACCTCACGTACCTGCTGATCGCGCAAGGTCGGTAACCGGGCAATCAGAACAGACCTCGCACCGACTCGACCCTTAACCCCACCAACGGAGAGATTTTCAAACCCATTCACCGGGAGAATCTTCAGTTTCTGTTGTCTCGCATAAGCTGCAATAGCCCGACCAATCTGGTGTTGACTCAACTCTTCAACCGAAGCGACAACCTGTAGCATCTCGGTGGTGTCAATTGTTTTCTCGAATGACTTGAACGCACCAACGGTGAATCGTCCAGTCGTCAGTGTTCCGGTCTTGTCGAGCAATACATGTGAAATTCGACCCCCGCGTTCCAATGCTGCCGCATCCTTGATCAGGATGCCGCGCCGGGCACCAAGCCCCGTAGCAACCGCCATGACCGTTGGTGTGGCCAATCCCACAACACACGGACAAGCGATGATCAGTACAGCAATCATTGGCTCTAAACCGCTGGCCCAACGATCTGTGAATAATCCCCATAAAAACCATGTCTGCAGTGCCACAAAGATGACGGCCGGTACAAACACCGCAGCCACGTCATCGGCTGCGCGTTGCACAGCCGCCTTGGTACTCTGCGCCTGGTGCACCAGGCCCGCCATCTGAGCCAACAACGTCTCACTACCGGTCCGTATCGCTCGCAATTGAATCGCACCAGACTGGTTCATCGTTCCGCCTATGACTTCCGCCCCGGTAGAAACTGCCCGCGGCTCTGACTCACCGGTCACCAGTGATTGATCAACACTCGATTCACCGTCCGTCACGACACCATCTACCGGTACACCTTGGCCGGGACGAACCAGTACCGTGTCGCCCACCACGACCTCATCCACGGGTATCGTTCTCCTCTCGCCGTGACGTGTAACCGTTGCTTCCGATACCTGCACCTGCAGTAGATCCGCCACAGCCGAACACGACTTGCGGCGGGCACGTTGCTCAATGAGACGCCCCAAACTCACAAGGACCAGAATGACAGCCGCGGTATTAAAATAGACGGGGCCAAAATCCATCACGGTCGCCGTGCAACTGTAGACAAACGCCACACCTGTTCCCAATGTCACCAAAGTGTCCATATCTGCTCGCATTCGCCGCACCGATCGATATGCCCCACGGTAGAAAACACCTCCAAGAAACAAGACAATCGGCGTTGCCAGTACAAGCTGCATCCACGGTGAGAACGGCGACTTCCATTGATTCAAACCCACAATGACAACAGCACCAACCGCACACAGTGTCCATGTTGTCCACCGCCAGACCTGGTCCTGTCCCGTACCCAACCCCTCAAGACCGAATGGATCCGAAGAATCCGCCCCAATCGCCTGGGCTCCGTATCCAGCTCTGTGAACGGCGTTAATGAATGCGTCAACCTCACCGGGTTGGAACTGATGCTCAATACGCGCCTGCCCGGTAACAAGATTGACCATGGCATGGTCCACGCCCGGCACACCGACAAGAACTTTCTCCACCGAATTGACACATCCAGCGCAATGCATACCGGTAATAGTGAGTGTGGTAACCGCCATCAATGAATCTGATAAAGTAAACTTAACGGACTTCTTAAATGATCAGCATACGAGATGAAAGGATTGCAATATACCATGTCTCTCGAAACCTCAATGTCCATTGCCGACTTTCAAGAACATATTCGCAAGCGTTACCACAAGACAGATGCCGCTCGTGGCACGCCGAGCACGTTCCTGTGGTTTATTGAGGAAGTCGGAGAACTCGCAACGGCGCTCCATGGCAACGATTCGGAAAACTTAGCTGAAGAGTTTGCAGATGTCCTGGCCTGGCTGTGCACATTAGCCAACATCAACAATGTCGATTTAACCGCCGCTGTCCACAAAAAATACCTGTCCGGTTCGGGGCCAGCCGGACACAAGTAGCCGATTTACCGCATGACCTCTGCACTGCGAACACCGACTTGGATATCGACCTTGGCCTCTGTCGGCTTATCGAGAATTTCCCGCACCCTTCGGGCAATGGCAGGAGCGTCTAAACCCGCTTGGTCCAACTGGCCGTCACGGGTGTCTTGGTAGACCCAACGTGCAGGCATACCCATGCGACAGATCGAGTCGGAAGAAATCTGAAGATCGTTGCACGCTTCGAGGACACTGGCACCAAAACCACCACACAGGGCATGATCTTCAATCGTCAAGATAACCGTGTTTGACTCCACGAGGCGACGTAACATCGCCGTATCAACGGGCTTGGCGAAACGAGCGTCATAGAGGGCAATATCATAGCCCTGTGGGGCAAGTTCTTCGATCGCCCTCGCCGCCTCATACACCTGTGTTCCATAGGCCAAAAGTGCGATATCAGGCTGCAATCTAGCTGATGGTATCACCAACTCCGCTTTTCCAATCTGGAAAGGTGGAACTTCTTCATGCAACGGCGTCTGGGCCACATTACCCCTTGGATATCGAATGAATGATGGACCATTTTCATGCCCCCGCATGAACTCTAACGCCGCTCGAAGTGTCGGCTCATCACTTGGCGCTAGCAAGACCGCGGCCGGAAATACCTTGAACATCGAGATGTCCATGAACCCGTGCATCACTGCACCATCGCCACCAACGTAACCTGCCCGATCCATGCACACCCGCACTGGCAGATCATGCAGGGCGATTTCCTGAAAAACCTGGTCCAAGGCCCGCTGTGAAAAGCTTGAGTAAACAGCAAAGAACGGCTTGATCCCACCCTTGGCCATTCCTGCACAGATATCCATCGCATTCGATTCACAAAGACCCACATCAATTGTGCGTTCGGGGTACTTCTCCATCAGCTTGTCCACGCCGGTTCCATCAGGCATCGCGGCCGTCACGGCGAAAACCTTGTCATCCTTTGCCATCACGTCGACCATGGCCGCCGAAAATGCCTTCGTAAAGGAACGTCCCGAACTTTTCTTTTGCTCAACACGACAATCCTGAACCACAAAACCAGAAGGAGAGTGGTAGGCAAATGCATCTTGCTCACTAAAATCAAAGCCCTTGCCCTTGATGGTCTTGCAGTGCAATAGAACCGGAGCATCAAAGTCCTGGACTTCATTGAGCATGGCAATCAAACCCTTAATGTCATGACCGTCGACTGGACCAAGGCAAAGCAAACCAAACTCTTTAAACATGTGGTCATCGAAAATGGCGGCTTTCATCATCTCTCCAGCCCTGTGATAAAGGCTCTCAAGTCGGCCACCACCCGGTACGTGCTGAAGAACCTGGCGGGCCCGCTTCTTGAAACCGCCGTACGCCGGATTGACCCGCACCCGATCGAGATAATGAGCAACCGCGCCCTGTGGCGGCGCAATGGCCATTCCATTATCGTTAAGTACAACAAGGAACTGGCGATTCAAGGTGCCGGCACTGTTAAGACCCTCCATGGCAACACCATTGACGATTGAAGCATCCCCAATCAAGGAAACGGCTCGACGATCTGACTCGCCTTGCAAAGTGTCTGCCAATGCCATGCCCACAGCAGTAGAGATTGACGTCCCAGCATGCCCAACGCTAAACAGGTCGTAAGGCGATTCACGTGGCTCTGGAAAACCAGCCATCCCATCGCGTTTTTTAAGCTTGGGGAAAAGATGCTGGCGACCGGTCAATAATTTGTGTGGGTAACACTGGTGCCCGACATCCCACAAAAGACGGTCATAGGAAAAGTCAAACACATAGTGGAGAGCTATTGTCAACTCTACCACACAAAGATTTGAAGCCAGGTGTCCACCCGTTTTTGCCACCTGCTCGCAGATCATCCTGCGAATTTCCTCGGCCAGTTGCGGTAATTGATCAATGTCTAGACGCCGCAAATCAGCAGGATTCCCAATCGTGGGCAAAATAGGCTTGGATGACACAGAACTATCTTTCGTCATTCGATTCAACCCTTAAGGATCCCTTCAACCTTGCGGGATCCCAATGCTCACCGCAATCACGCGATTCAATGCACCAGATGCCTTCAGCCGATCCTTCCGCCCGCATCTTACTGTGTCCGCACAGCCATGTAATCGCAGAGATTTTTCAGCATCTGGGCAGGTTTACCTAAATCCTCCAAGGCCCGATGAGCCGTGGTCTGCAGGGCGATGACCTGCTGGCGACTGCTGTCGATACCCATAAGGCTGGGATAGGTCAGCTTGCCCTGCCCCGCATCCTTGTGGGTTGCCTTGCCCATCTGTTTCTCGCTGGCAATCACATCGAGCAAATCGTCAACCACTTGATACATGAGCCCGATGGCTTCACCGTACCCGGTGAGGCATTTTAGTTCATCTTTGCTGGCCTCACCACAAAGACCACCTATACGCACCGAAGCTCGCAGCAATGCCGCAGTTTTATTCACATGTATAGTCTTTAGCTTTGTAAGGTCATCAATATCCGGGGCAAAGTCGGGCAATGTATCGTAGACCTGACCTGCGATCATATCATTTGTCGCGGTGCTCAACTCCCGGATAATACGAGCAACCAACGCCAGAGGTTTGACCCGCTTTGAAACCATTTCAAATGCCATCCCCACCAGGGCATCACCAGCGAGAATCGCCATCGCCTCATTGGTATGTCGATGCAGAGTCGGCCGACCTCGACGAAGATCATCGTCATCCATCGCCGGCAGATCATCATGAATCATGCTAAAACAATGAATCATCTCAATGGCAGCGGCGGAGACCATGCCTAGCTCGAACTGACCACCAACCGCACGACAAGCCTGCAGGACCAGGATGGGCCGCAATCTTTTGCCAGGGGCAAGAAAGGAATACTGGATGGCGTGGACAAGATTGGCCGGTAGTTGTCGCTGATTTAAATACGACACCACATATTCCTCAACCTGACGAACCCACATAGTGGCCTGCTGATCAATGTCTGTCACCGGGCTCATCCTGTCGATTACGACACTCAACACATTCCTCGCTAAATTATGGAGTTAAAAAATCAATTATAGGTGTCGTCTCAAACCCCCAAAAACATTACTTTCCGGCCTATTTTAGCTGCGAGCCGCAACCTGAACAACCCAATCGGCAACATCAGCCGCCCCATCACTGGGGGTCTGCTGTCGCATTAGCTCAGCCATCTTCAATCGGCCACCTCGATCATCCATCAGCTTGGTCAAGACCGGTGCCACATGCTTGGCAGTCTCCAGGGGATCAATCAAGTCCTCAACCACCCTGGCCGCACCCTGTTCAACCAATGGTCTTGCATTAAGATGCTGGTGCTGATCGCGGTGAAATGGGTACGGCAGGAAGATGGTCGGCACGGCGTTGGCCCAAACCTCTGCCACTGTATTCGCACCTGCCCGGCAGATCGCCAGATCAGCACTTGCCCACAGTGATCCCATGGCATCGCTAAATGCAAGAACCACCGCTGCCATGCCAACTCGGGCATATTCTTGCCTCACACCTTGCTCATCCGCCGCGCCCGTTAGATGAACCAGTTGCCAGCGTGAGTCGATTGCACGCTGGCGAACCAGGTGCAACATCATGCCATTAATAGTCTGGGCACCCTGGCTGCCACCACAGATTAGCAACGTCGGCCGATCAGGCTCCAAGCCCAATTGCGAGCGTGCAGCTGCAAGATCACCACAACCTAACACGTTGCGCCGCAGGGGCACACCAATCCTTCGTGCTTCAGGCCATGCGTTAATCGGATAGCTGCTAAAAACGACCGATGCCCGCCGAGCCAAAAGGCGGTTGGCACGGCCCGCCACAGCATCTAGATTGACCAATGCAACGGGCATGCCCATTGCCTGGGCTTCGGTTACGGCCGGACCACTTACAAAACCACCGGTACAAACAACAACGGCAGACCGGTAACGTTCATACAAACATCTAACCTGCTTGGCACTGGCCAGCCAATTCAATCCCCAAGCCGGCCACGCCCATGGACGCCTTGTCAGCGGTTGCACCGAAAGCGGCACAAAAGCCAACTGTTGGCTGGCCAGCATAGCCCCATCCAAGGGTCTGCGGGACACAAGAAAGATTGCCTGCCAATCATCGCCTGTCTCCGCCAGGCGTTCGAGGATGGCCATGTTCGGACAGATATGCCCGCCTGAACCGCCCCCGGCCAGGAATAGGATTCTTTTGGGTCCCACACCGGCAAGATTACCATAGTCTCCAAATTTAGCTGCCGGCAGGAGCATTGGACCGTGCGCCAAATACCGATCCTTGTTTGGAGTTAATTTGATGTACGACCCCAAGCGGTGCGATCTAAACCTGCCACCAGGCCAAGAGCCGCCGCAGTAACAACCCATCCGGTTCCACCCGCACTGACCAGTGGCAGTGCGATCCCCTTGGTCGGGACCGTCACGGTTACAACTGCGATATTCATCAAAGCCTGCAGTCCTACCGTCAGAATCACACCCAGGACAACCAAACGAAGAAACACCGTGCCGCAACCACGCATCACCCAAAAACCAGCCCACAACAAGATCAAATAAAGAGCAATCACCATGGCGGCGCCGCTAAAACCCAACTCCTCACAAATCACGGCAAATAAAAAGTCCGTGGTATCCTCTGGAAGGTATCCAAATTTCTGAATGCCGTAGCCCAACCCACGGCCAGTCCATCCACCACCACTTATCGCAACCAAGGACTGAATGGCGTGATAGCCAATACCTTCCGGCTCATCCCATGGGTTCATGAAGGCGACAATTCGCGCTAACCGATAGGGGCTAAACATCACCGCCAAAACCAACATCCCCAGCGCTGGTGGACCCAACACAGCAAGGTGCCAAAACCTTGCACCACCGGCAAGAACTAGCAGCACAGCAACCATACCGATCAGCACGCTCGTCCCCAAATCTTCTACTGCAATCAAACCGCAAATGACCAACATGCCAACCAACACCGGTGCCACGCCCCGCCAGAACTGACATATGACATGCTGTCTATGAGCACACCAAAGAGCGACACCACCAATCATCAAAAACTTCACCAACTCGCTTGGCTGAAATGACCATCCCCAACTCGATGGTCCCACGTACAGCCATCGCCGCGCACCATGGGCAGCTCGTCCCATGCCCGGGAACATGGCCAATGCGACCAGACCCACACCAAAAGCCAGTAGCCAAAGAATTGGATTGCGCCAGATCGGGCCATTGGCTAACCAATCCCAACTCATCCGGCTCGTTAAAAACAGTGCCAGACTGGCAAGGAGTGCATACTGCACATGACGGCTGCCCAACAACCCCTGCATTGAGAACCCATTGCCAACACCAACACCCATCGCCGCTGAATGCACCATCACCGTACCCAGCGTCAAGAGACCGATGGTGACCAACTGGATAACCTGACCAGCCGAAAGCATGCTTCGACGGGCCAGTATTCCATTTTCACTCAGGTCGCGTGGGTTGTGACTTCCAAAGACACCGTAGAGCATTAGGTGTTTATCGGTCGTCCCTGCAAACGCGGTGCAGCATGAAACCAAACCGGAATATTATCATTGAGCCCAGCGAATCTGGGCTACTTCTTCTCGTTCTGATTTAACACCTCATCAACAAGTCCGTAATCCTTGGCGTCTTCAGCAGAGAAGTAACGATCACGTTCGGAGTCTTCTTCGATCTGTTTTATATCACGGTCTGTGTGACGTGCCAAAATCTCATTCAATTGCTTCTTGTTCTTGAGAATCTCTTCTGCCTGAATCTGCACATCACTGGCCTGACCAGTCACACCACCATAGGGTTGGTGGATCATGATGCGAGCATGGGGCAGGATAAAACGTTTTCCCTTGGTACCAGCTGCCAGAACAATTGCCCCACCCGAGGAGGCACGGCCAATACAATAGGTGGCAATATCACAGGGCAAATATTGCATGGTGTCGTAGATCGCCAACGTATCGTCGACACTGCCGCCTGGTGAATTGATGTAAAGGCTGATGTCCATGTCCGTTTTAAGGTTCACGAGGTGCAGCATCCGCATGATCACACCTGCCGCAGATGCATGGTGAATCTCACCAACAAGAAAAATCACCCGGTTTTCCAACAGCATCTCATCAATTGTCATCTCGCGAGTCCGCTGATAGGGCGGTACCACCGCAAGTTGAGGATCATGCGTCAACTGCCGGTGTGTGAGCGCAGATACTGGAATATTTCCAGGGTCGATACCGGAACCAATGGGGGTCTGATCGAAGGGTGGGTTCATCGCCACATTCTCGTTGGTTTGAATTAAATGGTTAGTTGTAACCGCTGTTTATCGACAGCGGTGGTACGCATTAGCGCACATCATAGCTATGCATCGCACAACGTGGTAGCGATGACGCCATGACCTTGGAAAATATCATGTCCAAAGGCGTGAAATGAGCGTGTAACCGCTTGACCAATGTATTTCAAAATTCACCCTGAACCAAAAATAACCGGTTAACACTCCCCAAAACATATGAGCCGTGGGGATCACCTGAGGTTAGACATATCCGATCTATCCATCACCATCGGACCAATTCTGATTAAGCATCTTACGAAGATAGCTGTTCTCCCGCCGGGTGGCTTCGAGATCAAAAACCAGATACTTAATCGCCAGCCGAAGATAGTCGAGGCTTTCCTGTAGATCGTGAACGGTCTTCTTGAGCTTCTTATGACGCTCTTGAGTCTTGGCAGCCAAAGCGACGAGCTTATCTCGCTCCGCCTTGGGTAAAATGGATATTTCGTTCATGAGTTCCGCAAGCTTTGCTTGAAATTTTGCTTCGTCCATCGACCCTTTATTCCCTTCTCATCTAGCTTGAGATAGATGACACCAACAATCTCCTACAAACTCTCTGCCAAAGCCCAGCAAAAAAACAGGGTCGAGCCGTATATTTTTTAAGTTTCTTTATTCGAAGTGTTTATAAACGAACCGCCGTGCTGCGCCCCCTGGACTGATCAATACAGTCAGTCCGGTCCGTTGCGTAGTTACAACGCAGCCCATGGCAATCACCGACGTGATTCACCATAAACCACTGAACCACAAACAATTAAGTCCGGTGTATTCCGTGATCATCATGCTTGGGGGCCATTAGCCCCGTCCGTGATGGGATTCATTAGACAATGAGCAGCCGCCCGGTCCCACGTGAGATCTTACCAAGTACATGAACCTGCTCACCCGCCCGTTGGAATCGATGGGCAATCGAGTCTGCAAAGTGAGGGCGCACGACACAGACGTACCCAATACCCATATTGAAAACACGCATCATCTCGTCGTCGCTCACCTGCCCATAACCCTGTAAAAATGAAAATACAGGCGGCACTGACCACGTTTTACGGTTCACACGAGCATTAAGATGACTTCCCAAAGTACGCATGATATTACCTGGAAGACCGCCGCCGGTAATATGGCTCATAGCACGAATTGGCTGTTTGACACTGTATCGGCGCAGCACATCTACAACCTGACGGGCATAAATTCTCGTTGGCTTGAGCAGGACCTGTCCAAGCGTCTGCGACTCGTCCAGTTCGCTATAGGTCTTATCGAGATCAAGCTTTGCATGCCTGAGAATATGATGCACAAGACTGTACCCATTGGAATGAATGCCGCTGGAACTGAGCCCAAGAATGACATCGCCCGCTTCAACGCGTGAACCATGAACCATTTTCTTAAGCTCACACACACCCACGGTCATACCCACCAGATCAAAATCACCGGCACGATACAGGCCTGACAATTCGGCTGATTCACCGCCAAGTAAGGCACAGCCAGCCAATTTGCACCCCTCAGCGATCCCCTTGACAATCTGGGCAATCTGATCCGGATCAATCTTGTGGATCCCAATATAATCTAGAAAGAACAAAGGCTCGGCGCCTTGGACGACCAGATCATTGACGTTCATCGCTACCACATCCTGCCCCACGGTATCCAGCACGCCCATTTTGCTCGCGAGTAGCACCTTGGAACCGACCCCGTCTGTACAACTGACCAGAACAGGATCCCTGTAATTGTGCTGGAAGAGCCTTTCGTTGTAATCAAGGCGAAAACAACCCGCGAACGCACCATGTTTGCCCAGTACGCGTGGTCCATAAGTACTGCGTACATAGGGCTTTATACGTTCAACCAGTTCATCAGCTGCCTGGAGATTGACGCCCGAATCAGCATAGGTCAGCGAGTTGCTTTTCATCTTCTCAAAGTGTATCCATTTGCGGCGACTTCCGCGCATTACTCTATTCTGATACCGAACGAGAAAACAGGAGACCTCCATGAAAACATACAGAATCTAACCTGCCCTATGCCACTAAACGCCAATCAGATCAAAATCCACACCCTGATGTTTTACCCACCGCAGTTGCTGCACCTACACGGACCGGTACGATGGTGAATATAGCCTCAAAGCACCTACGAACTAACCAGCTGATGCAACTTCACCAGACGCGGTAGCAGTTCAAGGGTCACCTCCAACGGCAACATTGCAGCCGCATCAGAAAGAGCAGCCTGCGGGTTGGGATGTGTCTCAATGAATAGTGCTTGGACACCCGTTGCCACGGCACAACGAGCCAGCAATGGAGCCCTCTGCGGGTTACCGCCCGTGGTCGCACCGGCACCTGGCCGCTGCGTTGAATGTGTCACATCGAAACAGACCGGCCATCCGAGATCCAGTAGATCACCGACACCCACAAAGTCATTGACCAGACGGTGGTACCCAAAAAATGAGCCTCGCTCGGTCAACATAATGCCGGCCTCCTGGGCGCCACTTTGGATGAGCTTGTCGACGACGAACTGCATCTCCTTGGGTGATAAAAACTGCCCCTTCTTAACATTGATCGGTTTCCCTGTTTCGGCGGCTGCGGTCAGTAGATCTGTCTG
>CAUZIY010000071.1:0-15077 GCA_963579995.1 Phycisphaerae bacterium | reverse complement strand
GCAGTACCAGCATCGAATCAAGCAACCAGTTCATCAACCTCACCATTATGAGTTGTGTCCACTTGCGATGGCCATCAGCACCAACACCACGATCGTGACCATGCCAATCGCCATTCCGATGCCATAACCCTGCAATGTACCCCGCTGTGATGGTTGAATGGCTAAGCCCAGTGCCCGCGGCAAAAACCCCAAGCCCATTACCAAGCTATCGATCACCAATCGATCGAATTGATAAAAGACCCCACCAACCACACGCAACGGGCGCACAATCATTGCATCATACAACTCATCAACGTAATACTTATTTGTCAACACACGAACTGTGGACACAAATCGATCTGCAAACTGTTCTGCGGCATCACGATTGAGCCAATGAAAGTAGGCAGCAGCCATGATCCCTACCACCGATATCACGCCACTAACGACCATCATCAGTCCATGAAGATGAACGCCCTCGCCCACCATTGGCACGTGAGCAGGTCTGGCGGCAGAAGCCGCAACCATACGCTCGATCCATTCGTCGCCCAAGAACCCGGCGGTCAAGGCACCACAGGCCAGCACCAAAAGCGGGGCATTCATAAGCCAACTCACTTCATGGGCGTCACGAACATGCTCAACTTGCACTGAACCGTTTTTGGAAATGCCATGATCCGGTTCTGCGCCATGATGCTCAGCGCCCATTTCATATTTCTCCGGCCCGGTGAAAATCCGAAACCACAGGCGAAACGCATAAAAGGCTGTCAGCAATGCGGTCAATAACCCAATCACACCCAAAACATTCGGTAATATCAAATGTTCGTTGATCCCTTTCTCAAATGTGGCCGCAAGAATCATATCCTTTGAAAAAAAGCCTGCGGTAAAGGGGAATCCGGCCAACGCCAAGCACCCAGAAAACATCAACCAACAAGTAACCGGCATTTTTTTTCTAAGCCCTGACATTTTTCGCAGATCAAGCTGCCCTGCCAAGGCGTGCATAACCGACCCCGCAGTTAGAAACAGCAATGCTTTAAAGAATGCATGTGTAAACAGATGGAATATCCCGCCCGCTGTGGACAAGAAACCTACCGCCAAGAACATGTACCCCAACTGTGAAATTGTCGAATAGGCGAAGATGCGTTTGATGTCGTATTGACATAATGCAATCGTAGCAGCGAACAGTGCGGTGATTGCGCCGATGACCGCAACGGTTGGCAATGCGTACGGCGAAATCTCGAACAATGGCAGCATCCGTGCAATCAGGTAAACACCTGCTGTTACCATTGTGGCGGCGTGTATCAGTGCCGAGACCGGAGTGGGGCCTTCCATCGCATCAGGTAACCAGACATAAAGAGGAAGCTGGGCACTCTTGCCAAAAGCACCCAACATCAACATGAACGGTATCAGATGATCCCTCCAATCCGTTGCACCATTCTGCATCGTTGCCGACACGGTTGAGAGCATCTCATGAATCACCACCGTGTCGTAGCGGATATACGCCGTAAAGATCCCAATCATAAACCCTAAATCGCCTACCCGATTGACGATAAAAGCTTTCTTCGCCGCTGCAACCGCCGTTGGCTTGTTGTAGTAATGGCCGATCAGCAGATACGAACAGAGCCCAACCCCCTCCCAGCCCAGAAATAAGAGCAATAAATTGTCGGCCATGACCAATGTGGTCATGGAAAATATGAACAGACAGACGGCTGAAAAGAAGCGAGCATATCCACGATCTCCTGCCATGTAACCGGCAGCATAAATTGCGACAAGAGCACCAACGCCGGTAACCACATAAAGCATGACAATCGTCAGTGAATCAAGAAGATATGAAAAGCCAGCAACAAATATGGGCTTGCGAACGACAAATTCTTTTTCCCCATCAGTACCATCGCGTGCAATCACCTTGCTGCCAGGATTCCCATTGGCATAAGACTCTGCTGGAATCCTTGATGAAAAGGTCTTCAAACCCCAAATGTTGATCCAGTCAAACACCTCAACGGTCTTGGGTTTGACGGACTCATTTCCATTCGGAGAAAACGAACCACTAATTAAAATAGTGATCCCAAACGTTGCGCAAATGGCCAAAATACAGATCGGTGCTGACGCCACACGAAGCTGACGCTTCATCGCACAAAGACCGCACAACACCGCAGCTCCTGCGGGGATCCAAGGTATCCATTTGGCTAGTTCAATATCCATGCGCGGATTTAAAAAAGCTTTCGGCTAAAAATCGATTTAGCCTCGCAACTCACTCCATGCCTCAGGATCCAGCGTCCGCTTACGTCGAAAAAGCAAAACAACTAGACTCAACGCCAATGCAGCTTCAGCAGCCGCTACGGTTAAAACAAAAATGACGAATGTCTGTCCGGTCAAGTTCCCGTGAAACCGGCTAAAACCTACCAACGTGATCACAACACCCTGAAACATCATCTCGGTACACAGGAACATCATGATCATGTTGCGGCGACACAGAAATCCAACCAGGCCAAGGATGAATAGAACCGCCCCGGTAAACAAGAAGTGCGACAATACCAAACTGTGCAATTCCGATACGACCATGGCTTATTGATCTGCCCCCACTTTTGGATCAAACGAATCGATGCGTGTTTTAGCGATCACCACAGCGCCAACCAAGCAAACCAGCAAGATGATTCCTGCCAGTTCAATACCCAGTGGATGGCCTTGGAAAAGATCCAACCCTATCCGCTCTGCATTACTGAGTTGCTCGAACTCACCGGCCAAAGCTTGCGCCAATGCACCGTTTTCCCTCGACATGTTTTGTACTGGCCGTGAGGTCAGAACCCCCGCAATAACATCAGCATCGGCAGGTGCTGCGGAAAACTGGTTGGGATGAAGCAAGTTTTCCTCTGCCGTTGGAAATGCTGCGGTAAGTATCGCCGACAACAGAACGAACCCAATAATCACTGCTGCCACCGGCTCGCGCGGAATACGGTCGTGATCTGGACGTTCGTCTGAATCCCCGCTTTGGCTTGCAAGCATGATGACAAACAAGTAAGTCACCAGAATTGCTCCACCATAAATAATCACCGACGCAAACCCAATGAACTCGGCGCCAAGAATGAGTATTAAGCCGGCGCTGGACAATACCACCATAACAAACCATAACGCTGCATAAACTGGCCGATCATGAGTAACCACCCGTGCAGCTGAAATGATCGCCACGGCACTGAAAATGTAGTAATACACCATCACCGCATGTCCAACACCACGGTCCGTGGGCTCCGGCAAATACTCCGCCAGCAGCAACCACAAGCCCCCAAGCGTGGCTGCACCCAAAAGTGCACCGAACTTTCCGGGCTGAAAACCGCGGCGTGGCATCATCATGTAGAGCGAGATCGCTGCAAGCGTCGACGCGATGTAGATTAAATATGGCATCGCCGGCTAAACGGGCCCGCAAGCGAGGATTGAACTTGGTAGCAATCAGAATCACCCGTGTGATTGGTGCAACAGCATAGGACTGGCACCGGTCGTTTGCAACAAAGCACGCCAACTCCCAAGTGCTGGACCACTCGCTATTTACCTGTGATCAAACAACGTAAATAAATGCCCTACACCGCACCCCACCTGGCCCCATCCAATCCAGCGGAGCTTGCCGCATCACATCCACACAAACCACTGGGCAAGCGGTAACGGTGGGCATTTCAATGAAAAATTATAATTTTGGTGTAAGACAAGGGACCCAATACAAGATATAATAAATATAAATACCTGTTGGCTACGTCTTAACGGATCTATAAAATCGACGATAGATAACACTCGAATTTCGTTCGCGGAGGCATCTTGCTTACTCTACTGGGCCCCCAAACAACCTGTTGCGATAAACTGCCACGCCGCTCTTTTCTAAAGGCTGGGTTTCTAGGGTTGACCGGGATGAGCCTGGCACAAATGCTGCAGATCCGCGCACACACGGTTCAAGCCAGTGGTGTGTCACTACCCAAAACCTCGGTGATCTTTCTTGAGTTGGCAGGCGGTGCCAGTCAATTTGAAACGTATGACCCAAAACCCAATGCTCCAGCAGAATATCGTGGCTGGTTTAGTGCCATTCCAACCAAACTACCGGGGGTCCAGTTCTGCGAACTAATGCCACAGCAGGCAAAAATTGCCGACAAGCTTGCGATTGTCAGGTCGGTGTACCATCACCTGATCAACCACGATAGTGGAGCGCATTTAACCAGCACCGGTTATGATGTCGGCAACACAGATATCAACCTCACTCCCAGTATTGGATCGATCGCAACGAAAGTTCGAGGCGCTAATGCACCGGGACTGCCAGCATATGTCACAGTGCTCGGCATGCCGATATATGGCCGCTCGGCGTACTTGGGAAACAGCCATGATCCATTCCACATTGGCAATCCGAATGACGGTAACTTTAAAATCAAAAACCTGACGCTACCTGACGGGTTAACCACAAGCCGACTCACTGACCGGCGCACCCTGCTCCGGTCATTCGATAATGCCAAGCGAGTACTCGACAACCATGGTATCGCCAGCGCAATGGATAAATTCACACATAAAGCATTCGGCATGGTTACCAGCGATCTAGCCCGTAATGCCTTTGATATCAGCCAGGAATCTCCCGCCGTGCGGGATATGTACGGCAGGAATGGCTATGGACAGAGCGTTTTGCTCGCACGGCGCCTGGTGGAAGCAGGAGTCACTTTCATCACCGTGACCGAAGGCTCATGGGATTTTCACGATAACGCCAAATCAGCCTCACTAAATAAAAGCCCCACTTACGATAGGGCGGTGGCGGCACTTGTGAATGACTTGCAAGCACGAGGATTGGATCGTGACGTACTGGTTGTGGCCATGGGAGAGTTCGGTCGCACACCAAAAATCAACAAGCTAAACGGCCGAGACCACTGGCCACAGGTCATGAGCGTGCTTTTTGCCGGCGGCGGCTTACAGATGGGACAGATCATCGGTGCATCCAACGCCAAAGGTGAAGAGCCTATCGACGCGCCGTACAAACCACAGAGCGTCCTGGCTATGGTCTACCGGCATTTGGGTATTGATCCGGCCATGACATTCGACGACTTGACGGGCCGCCCACGACACCTCCTCGACCACCGTACCTTAATAAAAGAATTAATCTGATCCCCTCACTGGACCCAGGTCATCTATCCATCATTTACGGATTCCACCGATTGCAAAATCTGCGGCTTTTTCTTCACACGAGTTTCAAACTCGTTGCGAAACTTGTCAACAATGGTGCGTATTGCCCAGTTCGCTCCGTCTGCCAAACCACAAATGGTTGATCCCTGACCGCTGGGCAAAGCCCCCATTGACCCAGCCACTTCGTATAACAAATCAATATCCTTTGCATGACCTTGCCCGCGTTCAATTCGGCTGAGCAGTTGGTACATCCAATGCGTCCCCTCCCGACAGGGCGTACACTGGCCACATGATTCATGACTGAAAAACTGAGCAATATTGCGAGCCACCGCCACCATATCAGTGTGTTCATCCATGACGATCACACCAGCCGTTCCCAACCCCAGACAGTTGTATTTAGCCCCAACATCAAAATCAAGTTGCGCGTCATAATCGTCCGGACCGACCACACCAGTTGAAATGCCACCCACAATAGCCGACTTGAATTTGGCGCCACCACGCATCCCACCGCAAAACTCCTCGATCAAATGAGACAGCTTGATTCCCAGTTCTTCCTCGTATATGCCGGGCCGGCTAACGTGCCCGGAAACGCCAAAAAGTTTGGGTCCGTAGCTAGCTGGTACCGTTGGCGGTACACCGTCAGGACGCGGGACTCCCATGGATTTAAACCAGTCGACACCAAGTTCCAGAATCGGGGGCACCATCGCCAAGGTTTCGACATTATTAATAATTGTTGGTCGGCCAAAAGCACCCGCCACAGCCGGAAATGGTGGTTTGATCCTAGGCCAACCACGCTTTCCTTCTAACGATTCGAGAAGTCCGGTTTCCTCGCCGCAGATATATGCACCTGCGCCGCGGTGCACATAACACTGCGGCGTGCGGCCGTTGATCTGGCCAAGCAATGATTTATTGCCGAAGATTTTGTTCTCATAAGCCTCATTAACTGCATACTTCAGCGTTTTAGCCTGCTGGTGATATTCGCCGCGAATATAGATATAGCTTGTATCAAGTTGACACGCATGCATACAAATCGCAATACCTTCCAGCAGCAAATGCGGGTCGTAGTCCAACAACAACCGGTCTTTAAATGTCCCCGGCTCAGATTCATCTGCGTTTACCGCCAGGTATCGCCGGTCACCATCCACTGGAGGTAAAAAACTCCATTTCATGCCCGCCGGGAACCCCGCACCACCCCGACCGCGCAATTCAGCTTCCTTGACAAGTTCAACCACCGCGCCTGGCTTCATCCCCAGGGCTTTTTTAAGCCCTTCATAGCCGCCGGTATCAAAATACATGTCAATATCAATAAGCTTACGATCCCGCGGGTCACCCCAGGGTGGCGTGGGAATCCTTTTAGTTAAAACAGGGCGATCTAATGCCATAAGCGTTTAGGCCTCGCCCGACGGAGCATCTGATTGGTCATCAGGTTTTCTGATCTCTATCTCATCGATCGTTGTGCGCCGTAACGTCACAGTAGAACTCACCTTCTTCTCTTCAACCTGCTTATTCACCCGGCATTTCTGCTTGCGATCAACAGGCTTAACCACATCGTGAATAAGCAAACCCGCATGACGACAAATTCGTGTAAACCAAAGCATTTCACATTAGCTCAAAAGATATCACTCCAAACCATCTAAAATCTGCTCGAAGTTCTCTGCAGTCAGGTTTTCATGCAATGTCTCATTCACCAGGGCACAAGGTGCCGTACCACAAGAACCCAGACAACCAACGGTCATCAGCGTAAATTTTCCATCTTCAGTGGTCTGCCCTGGTTCAATATGCAGTTTGGCCTTAATACTTTCAAGCAAATCTATCTGTCCCAGCAGTTCACAACTGATTGACTGGCACATCATGATCAAGTATCTGCCCTTAGGGTGTAGCCAAAAATCGTCATAGAACGAGGCTGTATCAAGTAGTTGCGATGCACTGGTTTCAAGAAACTCAGCCGCTTCTTCCAAGGCTTGGTACGGAATCCAACTGTGTTTATGCTGAACAGCATGCAGAACAGGCAATGTCGCCGCTTGGCGACTCGGGAAACGGGGGATCACTTCCGCTTCAAGCATCTTTTTCAGCTCATCGTCAAGATAAGGCTCCTCACGACGCTCGATCTGCATCGTGGCCGAGTTTTTCGCAATCCATGCCATAAAATCTGTGTCGAATTTCCGATTTCAATATTCGGAATTGCCTCTGCGGGACTCAGCGGTCCAACTCGGCGGCGATGATATTCAAACTGCCTAACACTGCAACGATGTCCGCCAACAAATGGCCTTCGATCAACTTGGGGAATACTGAGTAGTTAATAAAACTTGGCGCCCGACAACTCGCTCGCCAAGCCCGAGGGCCACCATCACTGACGATAAAGAATCCAAGTTCACCATTGGCTGTTTCATTCGCCGCATATGACTCACCCACAGGTGCCTCCCAGCCGCGATTTGTCATCACTAATTCAAAATGCTGAATCATCCCTTCAATCGAACCGTAAACAGACATCTTTTCGGGCTTCGTAAGTTTTTCATCATCATCTACATTTACTGGGCCAGACGGAATGTGGTCGATCAGCTGATCAATGATCGCAAGCGATTGGCGGATTTCTTCGACACGTACAAGATATCGGGACAAAACATCCCCTGTAGTAGCAACTGGCACTTTAAATTGAACTGCCTCAGCACCCGCTCCATCCCAATTATCCTCGTAGCACAGGTATGGCTCATCCTTCCGTAGATCCCGCCGCACCCCGCTGGCCCGAGCAACCGGACCTGACAATGACCAAGCGATTGCATCATCGTGGTTAATCGCGCCAACACCTTCTGTACGATCGCGAAAAATTCGGTTCTTATTAAGCAGCCCCTCCAGATCATCGACTGCAGGGGGACATTGCTCATGAATAAATCGCTTAACCATGGATCGGAATTGCTGTTCATCGGGCAAGTCATACATCAACCCGCCAACTCGCGTCCAGTCACAATGGAAACGCTGCCCACTGACGAACTCGAGGATGTCATAGATTCGCTCTCGCTCATTGAATCCGTACAGAAACGCAGTAAACGCGCCTAGATCAAGGGCTGCAATGGGTGCACACAACAGGTGGTCTTGAATGCGGGACAGTTCGGCAACAATAGTACGCAACGCCTTGCACCGAGGAGTGATATCAATACCGAATAATCTCTCCACTGAAGTGTGCCATGCAATGTCATTGGCGACTGGAGAAACATAATTCATCCGGCTGACAATGGTTACATACTGGTTGTAATCAAGATGCTCGCCAAGCTTTTCGAATCCCGAATGCAGGTAACCAATATGGGGTGTTGCCTTGACAACACGTTCGCCGTCTAATTCCACCACAATCCGAAGTGTGGTGTGAGTTGCTGGATGCTGTGGACCGAAGTTAAGCATCCAACGATCACCATCCGTACTGTGCCCGTCAACAGGTCGTGTGGCGGCATCGCTATTCTCCACATAGGGTGTCGTTTCTACATCAACATCAAACGGCTTGAGATCGTAGGGCATGGGATGGATAACCTGACCAAATCTATCGACAATTGTAGTTGGCGCCAGCCACAGTAGCCAATACTACATCTGACAACTTAAACTTATGCTTCAATCATGCAATCTGATCAGCAATTTTCATACAAGACCGTCCAGGACATTGCCACTCAAATGGGCTTTACCTTGGTCGGTATTGCGCCAGCGATGTCGAGTGATCATGGTGATTACATGCGCCGGTGGCTGAACGCACAAAAACATGGCGAGATGGCCTATCTAGCGAAGCATCTGGAGAAACGATTAGATCCTGGCAAGCTGTTTCCTGGGGCTAAAAGTGTCATCTGTGTTGCGGATTGTCACGCTTGCCATTCTGACTCAGCCGGCTCTGATCAAAACCGCACAGGCAAGATCGCGCGTTATGCCTGGGGTGATGATTATCACAAAATCATCAAATCTCGTCTTTTTCAGCTAGCGGACGCATTGCGTTCACGATGGCCTGATGAGCATTATCAGGCAGCTGTTGATACCGCGCCTATCCTCGAAAGAGAACACGCCCATCGCGCCGGATTGGGGTGGATTGGCAAACACACACTACTCATTCACCCCAAGCGGGGCTCATGGATGTTGCTCGGCCAGATCGTAACAACTCTGTCAATCAACTTTACTCCTCCTCGTGATGCTGAGGTCACCGCCGAGACCCTCGGGGAACCGATTACTGATCATTGTGGAAGTTGCACACGCTGTATTAACGCTTGCCCAACCGAGTGCATCTCGCCAGATGGCTATCAGCTGGATGCCAGCCGATGCATCAGTTACCTGACGATTGAACACCGTGGTGCTATTGAACCCAACTTATTCAAGGCAATGGGCCAATGGGTAGCCGGATGTGACATCTGCCAGGAAGTCTGCCCTTTTAATAGCCCTGAACACCAATCCAAATATCCAGTGATCCCCTTACACCACCGCTACACACCGCGACCACCGGCGCCTGGCATTGACCTACTCGAATTGCTTGACTGGGACACCAAAACCCGGCAAGAAGCATTCCGCGGTTCAGCACTCAAGCGGATCAAGCTGACCCAGCTTCGGCGCAACGCAGTCATTGCAGCTGGCAACTATCTCACCCAACATCAAGACGGCGAACTCTACCGCCGACTCAATCAAATCGCCAAGGACCCCAACGAGTCGGACTTGGTTCGCTCAACAGCCCAGCAAGTATTATACGCCAACAATGCTGTACCCGGCATCGACATGGATGGTTTCGCCAGTCACACCACTGGCTAAATCAGACAGAAGATATGCAGCTGTTTTACCCGCTTCTTCACCCTTGATATTCCGACGAAGTGATGACTTTCTCTCCTGGTTCTCGAACATCTCAGAAATACCACCGACCGCGGATGCCGCCAGTGTCCTCAAAGGACCACCACTAATGGTATTGACCCGAATATTCTTTTCCCCAAGTTCAAAAGCAAGATAACGCGCAGTATGCTCAAGAGCTGCCTTGGCAACACCCATCACGTTATAACCCGGCACAACCTTTTCACCGCCGTAATAACTCATTGATATGATCGACCCACCGTCAGGCATCACATCCGGTGCCCGTTGGCCCATGGCGAGCAGTGAATATGCGCTTATCTCCAGTGCCTGGTTCCAAGCCTGCCGTGTAGTCTGATGGAACTTGCCAGGTTGCAAAAACTGTCGATCAGCAAAAGCTATTGCATGAACAATGAAATCGATCGATCCGAAGTCACTGGCAACCTTATCAAAGACCGTATTAAAGTCCTCATCCTGCGATACATTGCAGGGTGTCAGCCATGGGTCTTCATCACCCAGTTTTTTAATTGCGCCACGTACTCGCCGCTCCATTTTTCCTTTTTCGTCAGGCAGAAAGGTATAGATACATTCGCCCCCCGCTTCGAGAATCTGCTTGGCTATGAACCAAGCATAACTGCGATCATTCAGGACCCCGGTAACGACACCGCGTTTACCACCCATGATGCCCATTGACGAACCTGTCCTTTCCGCTAAAGGTTGTACAGCCAGGCTCATAATTAAGACACTATCGGTAGAACTCAATGATCAAATTCATGTTCACATCGAACGGAACTTGATCGGGTGTTGGTATGGTAGCGATATTGGCTGTTAGTGTGGAAGGGTCAAAACTCAGCCAGCCAAGAGCCTCATGCCCCGGCATCGACTCAAGATTTTCGCGCACAAGCTTATGTATGCTCGGTTTCAATGTGATCTTATCGCCAACCTTCAACTGAAAGCTGGGGCGATCCGTCTTTCGATCATTAACCAACACATGCCCATGGACGACAATTTGCCGTGCCGCCCAGATGGTCCGAGCCCAACCGAGGCGACGGATAACATTATCCAAGCGTTGCTCGAGCAACTGTAACAGTACGTCGCCGGTGTTTCCCTTGGCCCGGCTAGCACGCTTCAGGCACAAACGGAACTGACGCTCCAAGACGTTGTAGTGGTAGCGTAACTTCTGCTTCTCGTTGAGTCGCACACCATAATCACGCAGTCGTCGACCACGAAAACCGTGTATTCCCGGCGGGTTGAGTTGCCGCCTACCGGTATGCTTGGGGATATCCGCAATCGGAACGCCCACCCGACGAGAAAGCTTAATTTTGGGACCTATATAGTTCGCCATTGCCTACCTACAAATACCCCACCCCTAAACTTCACTCATCATCCCTGATACCGATGATTCCATCCATCTCGCCCAAGACCTGTAAGCCCCTAGGCGAGCCGCACATTAAACCGTAGCGTGGACGATAGGTCAAACGTGTTGCACGCGAACCGGCCGGTTCCACTAAGAACCCCCCGCACTCATACCTGGGTTCCAAACTAGGGGCCGCGTCTTATCGGCCATTATGACAGTGCAATGAGGATTCAGCCAACCGTCATCTTCCCCCATCTGAAAACCCCAATCCCCTGCCAAGTACATGATCAAGCAGTAATTACAAAAGTTGTCCGCACATCATTCGGTTGCATACCAGTTGCCCACAGGCCGGCAGTTGGCCTGTTCGTGCCTGTTTGAATATGACTTGTTGTCCTACTGCAACACAAGGCAACTCACTCGTCGGTCACGCAACCCTCTGACGCGTTCTTGACACTTTTAATGTACTTATACAATGTCCCACGCGTAGCTTTGTATGGTGGCATTTTCCACGCCGCTCGGCGTTGGGCCATCTCTTGGTCGCTAATCGCAAAATCGATTGAGTTTTCTTCGCTATCGATGGTGATCTGATCGCCATCTTGCACCAAGGCAATCGGACCACCTTCCTGTGCTTCAGGACAAACATGGCCAATGATAAAACCATGTGATGCACCCGAAAAACGTCCATCAGTCATCAGCGCCACATCATTGGCCAGACCAGCACCGAAAATCGCCCCGGTGGGAGTAAGCATCTCCGGCATGCCAGGGCCGCCTTTAGGCCCCTCATAACGGATCACGACAACATCACCCTTCTTGATCTCTTGGCGTTCAAGTGAAGCGAGCATATCCTCCTCACTATCGTAGCAACGCGCCGTTCCTGTAAACCGCAACCCCTCTTTGCCTGTAATTTTGGCGACCGCACCATCCGGGGCCAGATTACCGTGAAGAATCTGAATATGCCCTGATGGTTTAATTGGATTATCTAAAGGACGTACCACGTCCTGCCCTTCTTGTAATTCAGGAACCAGCGTCAGATTCTCAGCGATGGTCTTACCCGTTACCGTCATCAGATCACCATCAATCATGCCCTCGGCCAGTAGATATTTCATCACACCCGGTGTCCCACCAATTGGGTGAAGGTCTTCCATAACGTAACGACCGCTAGGTCGTAGATCTGCAAGGAATGGTGTTCTATCACTTACCTTTTGAAAGTCCGCAACAGTCAACTCTACATCAACCGACCGCGCCATGGCGATCAGGTGCAACACCGCATTTGTCGAGCCACCCATTGCCGTTAAAACCACCATCGCATTCTCAAACGCAGCACGTGTCATGATGTCGCGTGGCTTGAGATCCATCTTCATGATGGTGGCAATAGCTGCAGCACTGCGAACACACTCATCAATTTTCTGCGGATCTTCAGCCGGAATCGAAGATGAATACGGCAGTGACATCCCCATGGCCTCAATTGCAGTGGCCATTGTGTTGGCGGTGTACATCCCACCACAAGCACCAGCACCCGGGCAAGCGTGCCGAACAATCTTGCGCCGGTGGTCATTGCTGATTTTCTCGGCCAAGTACGCACCATAGGTCTCAAATGCGGATGCCACATCGCATTTATGTTCAACACCGTCGATTTTGGCCGACCCGCCGCGGATGGTGCCTCCGTAAATCATGAGTGCAGGCCGATTCAGCCGACCCATTGCGATTAAACAGCCCGGCATATTCTTGTCGCAACCCGGGATGGCAACCAATGCATCGTACCAGTGGGCACTGACCACCGTCTCGATCGAATCAGCAATGATGTCCCGCGATTGCAGTGAATAGGACATCCCATCCGTACCCATGCTTATTCCGTCGGAAACACCAATGGTATTAAACCGCATCCCAACTAAATCAACGGCCCCCATTCCACCTTTGACCTCAGCCGCCAAATCATTGAGGTGCATGTTGCAGGGATTGCCTTCAAACCAACACGCAGCAATGCCAACCTGCGGCTTGTCCATTTCCTGCTCGGTAAGCCCAGTGGCATACAGCATGGCCTGCGAAGAGCCTTGGGACTTAGATTGAGTTAAACGCGAGCTAAATTTATTGAGCTGTTTCGGCATCAATATACTCCTATAAAAAGCTGGCGGATATTCTATGCCAAGCGGCCTGATGGGCCAATGAATGGCCAGGGTTCTGTGCTACAATAGCCTGATGACCATTCATGATGGTGTGTTTGCAATAATGCGAGGAGTTTCAGGATGAACTTGATAAGTGATTCATTTAACTACACATCTCAGGATCATCAGGAATACGAAAATGTCGGCTACAAGATATTTAATCCTTTTTTGAGTCAAGAAGGGCTCGAATCGTGTCGCCACGAACTTGATCTGATGATTAACGAGAAACTTCAACCGGGGCGCAACCCGGATGAAATCATCTCGGCACACCATCAAGAACCATGGGCATGGGAACTGGCCACCCATCCAAAAGTCTTGGACATGATCGAAATGCAAATTGGACCCAACATTGTACTTTGGTCGTCACATCTCATCTGCAAACCACCAGGCTCTGGCATGCACATCCCCTGGCACCAAGATGCGCCGTACTGGAATGTATCGGACGGTCTAGCCGCAGGAATCTGGATCGCATTTGATGATGTCGATGCCAGCAATGGTGGCATGTGCATCTTGCCACGGTGGCACCAACGTGGTGTGCTACCGATCGCCCAAAGGCAATCCCGTCTATTTAACCAGGAGATTGAACCTTCAAGTTTACCGAAGGATATCGACCAGGTGAAAGTGCAATACCATTTTCAAGCTGGTGGCATGGCAATCCACAACACAATGATTCCTCACACTTCGGAACCTAACCGCTCTAACCGATGGCGTCGTGTTGCTGTTTTTCGCTACGTAAGAGCAGACGGTGAACATGGACCTAAAAAGTATGAAGATTACCGAACAGGCGAACCGTTTGATCGGGAGTTCTTCCTTGTTCGGGGCGAAGATATTGCCAACCGAAACCTGCCGCGCAGCCCATTTATCAACCACTGAGTTAGTATCAAATACGATGTCGCGTGGGGTTTAGTAATACATTGTCGTGCCCGGGTACGATCACGTCAGCAATTTCAACCACTTCTGTCAAGCTCTCCCGAGCTTGGGCAACGTCAAGTGCGCCACGCAGTACACGACCTTGATTAAGGTGCTCTTCCGTAGCCACTGCATCACCGGCAATCAGCGCCGTGGAGTTCATCTGGCTCAAAAGAAGTCCGCATGTGCCTTGCGTGTAGCCAGGTAGCGGGAATAGGTCCACTTGGTCAGCCAGCCGGTCTGGCGCTGCTTCACAACGATTAAGCAGTGCAATCTCCTGCTTGAGGACATCTTGAGTAGGCCTGTCTTGGGATTCCTGGAGTTGTTCGACCAAGTGCTTACCAATGGTCTCACGTTCCATCTCACTGATCAACCACCGTGCATCAGTAAATGCGGGTAACCCCCACCGATGTGCCGGCCGAAAGTTTGTGAGGAACACATGGGTCACTTCGGATGGACCAATACCCGCTCGCTCAGCCAAACGGGCAACAAGAACCTGTTTCGGCAATGCGGGATCGACAAGGATTGTGTGGCCGCTACTGCGAATCAGTGTCGTAGTGGCATGGGCAGTACGCGCAGTGGCCTCGACAGGCCATAGTTCATGATGGCTTAAGGTGCCGATGCTGATAATGCGGTAATCCATGAACCCAACTTAGACCTGACTTCGAAGAAGCTATACGAACCAATGAGGACAGCCCAGTCAACAAGCACCCCTGAAATCCTGAATTTACAACATC
>CAUZIY010000070.1:0-15279 GCA_963579995.1 Phycisphaerae bacterium | reverse complement strand
AGTCATTGGCCGGATGGTCCGATGGTATGTCTGGCGAAGTTCGGATTAGTTCCTGTTGATAGTTCACGGCCGTGTTGTAGCGATGATGGCCATCGGCAATGAACACGTCTTTTGCCTCAAGAAGGCGAACAAGCTGCTTAGATACATGTGCATCTGATACAGCCCAAACTTCATGAAGAACATCATCATGGTCAGTTCTACCGACAAGAAGCAGCTGACTGGTTGTTACTTGATCCAGCAACTGACGTATCTGCTGATCTGCATCGCTGTAGAGACCAAAGATTGGTGACAGCTGCGAACGCGTCGCCCTCATCAGTTTCAGCCGGTCTTCCTTCGGTGCCGAAAAAGTTTCCTCGTGGGGATAGATTCCACCATATCCGGGCTTAAATTCACCGAGCCGCTGGACCGCCACGCCAGCAAAAAGACCCATCCGTTGGTACCGAGCGCCATGGCCCAGCAATTGAAAGGTCTGGCGATACACGAAAAACTGCCGCTTGGGATACAGACCCATCACGCCATCATCAAGCCATTGGCGAAACCGATTACCAGCCTGTTCATAGGCCTCGTCAGGACCGACGGTCTTGGCGGGCAGATGCGGCAGGTCAACCGCAACAAAATTCCAATTATTCTTACTCAAAAGGGCGGTCTTGGCATCCTCATCCAGTACATCATAAGGCGGCGCAATCAGACCGGAGATGTCATGGTTGTCCTTGGCCTGGTAGATCAATGGGCGGATCGGATGAATCAAAGCCATCAAGAAGTATCCGAGGAACATTCCGAGGAACATTCCGAGGAACATTCCGAGGTGGTCCCTTTAACGCCAATGCCGGATGCATGGGCATGAGCAAGACGCATCACAAGAGTTTACATTACGTAATTATAGCTCATTCGTCATCTGACCACTAAATTGAGTAGGCTACCGGGTAATGACTCACTTGGCCGTCTCCATCATGGTTCATGATCTGGCCCAGGCCTCATCTGCTGCCATCCGTGCAGCTGAACAGGGTGCTGATCTCGTGGAGTTTCGTATTGACCGATTCACCGAAGATGCAGATGCACTTATTGAGTTGATTGAAAACTCCCCATTGCCGTGCATTGTGACTTGTCGCCCACAGTGGGAGGGCGGCGATTATGACGGCGAGGAGCAATCGCGTATCGAGTTGCTTGCACAGGTGCATCAAGGTCTTCACCAGCCGGCGTATATCGATTTTGAGCTGGCTGCATATCAACAATCGGATCAAGTCCGACGCAAGATTAGCCAAGCGGTGGATCATCCCGGGCAAGTTGGAACAACCACAACCGGCTTGATTCTTTCGAGTCATGATATGGAGGGGCGCCCAGTAGACTTGTATCAACGCATCGAGGCGATGGCCGCCACCCGGGCCTGCCGTGTGATCAAGATCGCATGGATGGCCCGATCACTACGAGATAATCTTGAAGCATTCGAGATCATTTCCCAGCGCCACAAACCAACCATCGCCCTGTGTATGGGCGAAGCAGGGTTACCCTCACGCGTCCTAGCCAAGAAGTTTGGCGCCTTGTTAACCTTCGCCGCAATCGACGAAAGCTCGGGCACAGCACTGGGGCAACCAACCGTCCAACAGATCAAAAAACTATACCGGTGGGATGCGGTCGATGCAGAAACACGTGTGTATGGTGTCATTGGTTGGCCGGTGGGACACTCACTAAGCCCTGTGATTCACAATGCAGGATTTGATCAGGCCACATTTAATGGGGTCTATCTGCCAATGCCGATTCCATCGGCTTACGAGCATTTCAAGGCAACCATCAGTTCGTGGATCGATGCACCGGCACTACATTTTCGTGGTGCTTCGGTCACACTGCCGCACAAAGAGAACCTCATCCGCTTTGTAGAGGAATCTGGCGGGCAAGTCGACCCCTTGGCTGCACAGATTGGGGCGGCCAATACACTGACCATCACCGAAGATGGAACACTTACCGCATCGAATACCGATTCGGATGCTGCGTTAACTGCGGTATGCCATGCGATGAATATCACCGCAAGCCAACTTAAAGGCCGTCGAGTCGCCTTGATTGGTGCTGGAGGCGTTGCGAGGGCCGTGGCCGCGGCCTTTGCGCGTCAAAAAGCAAACGTGGTTGTATATAACCGTACTTATGATAGAGCAATTGCTTTAGCCAACTCACTTGCAGGGATCGGCGGTAAGATCGTGCCGGAAAAACTGGAAAAGCTTTGTGATTCCTGTTGCCAGATCTACATAAACTGCACACCCATCGGCATGCATCCAAACACCAATGCCACGCCAATCGGAGCAACCAAACCAACCAAGGGGTGGGGGACGGGGACTATCGTATTCGACACCATCTACAACCCACTTTCGACGCGGTTATTACAAGAAGCGCAAGCCGATGGTTGTATTGTGATAAACGGTGTTGAGATGTTTGTCCGACAAGCGGCTGCCCAGTTTTCCCTATGGACAGGCTGTGAGGCTCCACTAGATCTATTTCGCCGAACGATCACAGGTCATTTGACTGATGCCCAGATCAACGGGACCTCGTAATCTTGCGGATGATGTTAGTGGTACTGCGCCCCTTAAGCAGGTCCACCAGTACAACGCGCCCACCACACTGCTTGACGTCATCTGCTTCAAGAATACCACTCTTCTTGTAGTCAGCCCCTTTGATCATCACATCCGGCTTGATCGCTCGAATTAGTTTTTTCGCAGTGTCTTCGTGGAAAATCGTGAGGTAATCAACGGACTGAAGTTCACTGAGCACCATTAAACGATCGACTTCGCGATTAACCGGCCGATCGGAGCCCTTGATGCGGCGTATCGATGCATCACTGTTGACCGCAACAACCAAAAGGTCACCGTAGTGGCTGGCTTCACGCAGGAATCCAATATGGCCCGCGTGCAAAATATCAAAGCAACCATTGGTGAACGCGATGGTCTTACCCATCCTGCGGTGAGCCTGCAGTTCTGGCAAGAGCTCTTCAAGTGATCTGACTTTACCGACTGTTTCGTGGCTAGCCTGCAGAAGCGTCAACAAGATCTCATCCAGATCAATGGGGACGATTCCGAAACGCTCGACTTCCAATCCAGCGGCGATATTGGCCAGCAGCAGAGCCTCGTGCCAATTTGCGTCGTTAGCAACCGCAGCAGCGAGTACAGCTAAAATCATATCACCCGCACCGGTCACGTCATACACACTACGCGTCCGGGTTGGAATCGGCTGTGGACGCTTGCCCTTTTCTAGGAGCAAAGCGCCGTGTTTATCAAGTGTAAGAACAAGCGCTTTCAGCTTGAGGTCCACCAGCAGCTTTCTCGCCATTTTCTGCTGTTCTTGCGCATTGCCGTTCCCCTCAAGCCCCGTCGCGATCGCGGCTTCAAACCTATTCGGTGTTACACAGGTCGCCGCGCGGTACTTGTCGTAACTTTTAATGTTGGCCGGATCAACGATCACCGGGATTTTCATTGCTCTAGCCAGTTTGATCATGCTCTGGCAAATACGTGAGGTCAGAACACCTTTGTTGTAATCTTCCAGGCACAATACATCTGCCCCCTTCAACGCCCGCTGGGCACGGGCAATCAATTGCTGCTCTATCTTCCTGGGGACATCCTGAATGCATTCTTCATCGACCCGAAACATTTTGTTGGCGTGGCGATGCTGTGCAAGTCCAATAAAGTTATGCTTGACCGTGGTCGGACGATCACGGCAACGAATCAGACCTCCGGTCAAACAACCTGCCGCCTTGAGTGCGGTCGTCAGGGTGTCCGCATTGGCATCACGACCCACCACGCCCAAACAAACCACGTCGCAACGCAGCGCCCGTAAATCAAGACACACATTCGCCGCGCCACCGGGTCTAAATTCTTCACGATGAGCAGAAAGCACCGGCACCGGTGCGTCTGGACTCAAGCGGTCCGCATGACCAAACACATGGTGATCAAGCAGGAAGTCTCCCACCACAACAATCCGACGTCGGCGCCATTGGTAGATCCGCTGAATCAGGCGCTCAACCCATTGATTCTCAAGCTTATTGGCCATCACAGAAGTTCAATCATAATGAATTGAAGTTGATAAGACTCACATCAGAGCTGGGGACACACCAGTGAACCAAATCTGCTCCAAACCCACATTTTGGCTACCCCCTCCCAGAAAACCAAAATTATTGCATATCCGTTCGTTAATGGCCGTTGGCGTCAAGGGCTCAAATTGAGCTTCAGCACCGACCTTAGATTAACCATCTATCTACAACAACCGTCCACCCAACTGTGCGGTAACCACTTATCGCATGATCGCCAAGTGGTTACCGCACAGGTCTCTTGGCGGCCCATTTATTGATGCAGTTGGGTAACCGCTGCGTTTTCAGATGACTGCCAAGCCGATTGATACCATTCCACTGTGGCTTTTAGCCCCTCTTGGAAATCAATGATCGGCGTATAACCCAACACCTTACGGGCAAGATCAATCTGGGCGACCGAGTGCATCACGTCACCAGCTCGACCCGGACCCTGAATTGGCTTCAAATGAGGACGCTCGACCAATTCAGCCATCGCCAAGGCCAGATCCATGACCGTCACCCCTTGTCCGCAGGCAACATTCACAACCTGTCCACCAAGAGGCTTTGTTGTCTTGGCAGCTAATAAATTGGCGTGAACCGCATTATCGACGAACGTAAAGTCTCGCGAATATGCTATGCCATTCACCGTCACCGGATGATTGGACAAAAGCTGATTTGCAAAAACGGCAATCACTCCACTGTATGGGCTGGAGATATTCTGACGCGGGCCAAAGATGTTGAAATACCTCAATGCAATAGCATCAATATCGTAGGAATCGGCGTAAGCCCGCACGAGATGCTCGCCGGCCAGTTTGTTTGCAGCATAAGGACTTTTGGGTAGCGGCTGCATTGACTCAACCTTGGGCAATGTCGGGGAATCACCATAACTACTTGAACTGGCAGAAAAAATCAGACGGTGCACATGGGCCTCTCGGGCGGCTTCAAGTACCAGCTGTGTGCCGGTGACATTCACTTCATGGAAGGCCATGGGGTTTTTAATACTACGGGGCACGGAAGGCAGAGCCGCAACATGAAAAACCACCTGACAACCGGACATGCAATCCGTTAGAGTCGAACTATCGAGAATTGAGCCGGTTACAAACCGAAATCGGTCACCACCAATCCTACGTGCAAGCAATAAATTATCCTGATGGCCCGCAGTTAGATCGTCCAACCCAATTACATGACAACCTAATGCGACAAGTGCATCACACAGGTGTGACCCAATAAACCCAGCTGCACCAGTCACCAGAACACGCATGCCGGACAATTCATCGCCGTGCAGGTCCACCCAGCTCACAATAGCCATTAAAGGATCCCCTAGGTGTTAGGAGTTTTAGCGAAATACTGACATTGCACAGATCCACTGATCGCTAGACACTTTGCCGACATAACTGTACGCAGTCTAATCCTCTTGTGCAGTTGAAGAATCCCGCCGTAACTTCATCCTGCCTGATCCGCGGGATGGAGAATCTCGATATGACTGTAGCCATCAAGGATACAGACAACGATCTCGCCATCATCTTTCCGGATGGTCAACCGATCAAGCCAAAGCTTTTCGTCTTTGGCGCCGGCAAACCAAGCACCGGTCTTGGCCATCTCGTACCGCTCAACAGTTCCGCAAATCTGCGAGGTCCACACCTCATCACGTTGCGGAATCTGCTGGGTGATCACCACACGTTGGCCGGGCACAAGTTTTTTGGTATGGCTCACAATCACACAACCCTCTGATCTGAGGAACGATACCTGATATCGGAGCTAAACCCAACCACTCAAAAGAAAAAAGCCATGGCCTATGCGGACCACTGGGGATACGGAATTATTTGCAAGTTCACAGTCGTTACGCCGTTCCAGCAGCTTAACCCAGATAATCTGATTCAAGTGATTGGCGGATTTTATCCAACGCCTTGTTCTGGATCTGGCGTACTCGTTCCTTAGTCACACCAATGATGCGACCGACTTGTTCCAGTGTCAGTGCGACCGGATCTATCTGGCCCGGGGCAGCGTGATCAATCGCGAATCGGCGGCGAATGACCTCGTGCTCAATCTGAGTCAGTTCAGCGCGATTCTCCTTGAGAATCTGCTTAACCTCGTCAGCACAATCGCTTTCAACACCAGCACGTTTTATGTCCAAATAGTCCGAACGCTCTAGTTTGGGGTCGAAATCCATTGGGAACATCAAACGGTATCGCATAAATTTAACACCTGAACGACTAAAGGCCTTTAAGATGGCCCGACAGCCATAGGTCGAAAATTTAAACCCGCGCGATGCATCAAACTTGTCAATCGCTCGCAACAACGCCATATTGCCTTCACTAACCAGGTCGGCAAAATCAATGTCCGTCATCCGAGTCCGCTTGGCCATTGCCAGAACCAGGGCAAGGTTCGTCGCGGCAATCTGAACCCGAAGTTCCTCGGCCTTCCGATACCAATCCAGCAACTCAAAGGCATCAGCCGATTTGATCGCCGAACCGGCAGCCTTCTTGATCTTCTCTTTCAATTTGAAAACGCGATAACGGCAGTAGTTGAACTGGAAGAACAACACGCGCTCTTCTTCAGCTGTCAAAAGAACCGACCGTGTGCTTTTTGCATTCCATTGGGCCGCATCAGAAACACTATCCATCACGAGGTGATACCAACTCGTATCCGGCAACGCGATTTCCGGTGCTTGGTCAAATAATCTTCGCTTGGCATTTGCACGGCCAAAGGTTGGGTTCTTGACGTACTCATATTTGCCCGCAAGAACCTGCTGGAGAATAGCTTGATCGTCGGCACTTAACTGTCGTACCGAACCGCCCAAGTCGATCACTTGCCGACGGCGGACCTGCTCCAGCGGCGACATATGTTGACCTATCAGTTGCACTGTTACATCTCCGCTCTTACCCACCTCGATCGACTGGTCTTCAGTCAATCCCACATTGCCCTTTAGGATTTGACGATCGCGAAGCCCCACTGGTTCGGCAAGCCTGTCGAATAATTCCGCCCATGGGTGCGGGCAAACGAACTTCGCCCCAATCACATTATACCGTGCAACGGAAAATCCCTAAAGATAAAACCTTAATTCCAGCAACACCTTCGGCCAGGATTTACAGGTGTAATATCTTTAAGTTTCTTTATGACAGCCTCTTGAAATCTGTAACGGCTGGCGATCAGCCCGGTGGAAATTCACCCCACCACAGGCCTTCCCGGTAACGCCGCAGCAAACCGATTACTAATTCTTTCTCAATTAACTGTATTTCCATCATATGATCGACCAATCCCAACGCGTGGCCGCAAATCTTCCGCCGGAGATAATCAATATTTTGTTAATTACTTATTATAACAATTGATACAATTATATTGGTCTTGAAATATCGATTGTTGCAGTCGATGTTCTTGACAGATAAAAAGCGCAGCTTACTATGGGCAACCAATAAATCTGTTCATGGTGGACCAGCGGTCGCGGGTAGACTTCCTTGACCATAAACAATGACCAGATATTCGTTTACGATATATCCAGATCATGCGGCCCTTAACTGTCGCGGTTGACCCATTCTTGCAAGCAGGAGTATGCCATGGCTTTCACGCTGCCAGATTTGCCCTATGCCTTCAATGCCCTTGAACCAGTCCTTGATGCTAAAACAATGGAGATTCACCACGACAAGCATCACAATGCGTATGTGACCAATCTCAACGGGGCCATTGACGGCCTATCGGTATCCGATGATATCAACGTCCTGATTACCAACCTGAGCGATATACCCGAAGATAAACGCGGTGCGGTACGAAACAACGGTGGTGGCCATGCAAATCATTCATTGTTCTGGCAGATTCTGGCCACTCCAGGAACCGGTGGCGGGAGTCAACCCTCAGGTGAATTAGGTGCCGCAATTGACTCCGACCTTGGAGGCTTTGCCACGTTCCAGAAGGCATTCAGCGCTGCGGGCGCCACCCGTTTCGGGTCCGGCTGGGCTTGGCTGGGGGTTAATAGTGGCAGCAAGCTATGTGTTTGTTCAACACCAAACCAGGACAACCCTCGGATGGGAAGTAGTGTGGTCGATTGCCCCTGCACCCCCATCCTGGGCATGGATGTGTGGGAACACGCATACTACTTGAATTACCAGAACCGCCGCCCTGATTACATTGCCGCTTTTTTCGATGTGATCAATTGGGGCCAGGTTGCTGAAAATTACGCTGCAGCAAAGTAGCTGTTCGCTTGACTAAGGTGCAAGCCTGGTAATCTGCCACGAATCGTCGGCCTGCCGCTCATAATGCAACCGGTCATGTAGACGGTCCGGACGACCTTGCCAGAACTCCATCGCCATAGGCGTCAGAAGAAAACCACCCCAGTTTTCGGGGAGGGGCACTGTGCTGTCTCTATATTGTTCTGCCAACAGCTGCATTTTCTGATCGAGCACCTGGCGATTCTTGATGGCATGGCTCTGAGGTGATGCCAATGCCCCCAGTTGGCTGCCATGTGGTCGCGAGTGAAAATAGCGTTGCGATTGGTCACGCGACACCTTCGTAACCACTCCTTCAATTCGTACCTGTTGCCGCAACTGGTCCCAGTAGAAGACCAATGCTGCATATGGATTGCCCGCTAGTTCGGACCCCTTGCGACTTGAATAGTTGGTGTAGAAGACAAAACCCTGATCGCTGAATTCTTTGAGCAAAACAACCCGGGCAGACGGCTTGCCATCGCCCGACACGGTGGCAAGCGTCATTGCAGTTGGCTCGTATAGATTGGCTGAGTGAGCCAAATCAAACCAACACCGAAAAAGATCGATCGGATTGCAATCGGCCTGAGTCTCGTCAAGCGTACGCGGTTCTGTTGGCTTCGAGCCGTTCTCTAATTCCATTGGTTAATTATTGTTTCGTGGCGGACAGGACGCTTGAATTTCCAACTGGCGATCAATGGGCACTATGATCATGACCTTCGTGACCCGATCCCTCTGCACCAGGTCTTTTCGTAGTTGGTTTGTTGGCTGCCAAGTGATCCAGTTCTGCCAGAAAATGGTCTGGTTTTGACTTGAATTCATCAACACATCCAGCACAACAGAACTTCACTTGCCTCCCTTTGTGAACGTAAGTAATCGGATCTCCCATTGAACCCAGTTTTTCTTTAGAAACAAGACAGATGTCAAGGGGGTAAGCCGTTACTGCAGATTGTCCGCTAGTGGCCACCGGGCCATCGCCACATGCGACCATGAGAGTCGTCGCAAATGCGAACACTGCACACCAACACGCAAATCCAGATAATTGACATAGATTTAACTGTCGTATGTTTTTCATGTGATTAACTCCTTGGTCCTTTAATCTTAAAGCTCAAAACCAGTTGGCTTGGGAATCTTGCATTTTACTCTACGCAACATCAAAAGGTACACCACCGATCAATCGACCGTCCGCACAAAAGGCTTGCTCTGCCTGAACATCTCAAGGCGATGACGAATACGGCCGGCCAATTCATCCGCATGGGCCTCCTTGGCCAAGCGTAGAGCCTTATAGGCAGTAGATGCCGCATCCTCGAATTGGCCAAGCGCAGCATAAACGGTTGCCAGAGTATCTAAAACCACAGGATTTTGGAACTGCGTCAATTCAGCTGCCTTCTTCGCGAACCCCATGGCCTTACCGGTATCGCCTGAGGTGCTGGTCGAACCAGTGACTAACAACCAAGCTGCGGCATTCAATGCTGCCGACATGTTCGGGTGGTCATTGATGATACCCAGGAATACCAATAATGCTTCGACATCATCCCCAGCATCAATCAAAGTCGTCCCCAAGGAAAATCGTGCATCGAGTTGACCGGGTTCTATCTCCAGCGCAATGCGAAAATGCCTGATCGCCTTTTCCGGGTTGCCATGACTTGCGTAAGCCCGCGCCAGCCTGACATGAACCGTCGCGCCCTGTAAATCAAGCTGAATGGCCTTTTCATAGTGCTTGATCGCGACGTCCATATTTCCTTGTCGCTGCAAAGCCCTAGCCAGATTGCCATGGGCCCTTGCATAGCCAGGCCGCACTGAAATAGCTTTACGCAATAGCCCTGTTGCCTCATCCACGGCATCCTGATTGAGTAATGCCACGCCCAGATTGTTCAACGCTTCAGGAAAGCGTGGATTCACCCGCAACGCCTGCCGATAGAAACCAATTGCCGCCTGGATATCACCACGTCCAGTTGCTTCAATACCACGAATACGGTAAATCTCCGCGTCCTCTCCCAGCAGTGTTGCTGCTTGCTGCAACACCCGCGCTGATTCGGCCTGCTTACCTGCCCAACTCAACATCCCCGAAAGATTGCGGAGCGCGGTACCCAATGCTTGGCGGTCAACACGGGAGTCGATCTTGCCAGTCACTTCACGAATAGCCTTACTGGCCACGGCGTCACTAACCACCACGATCTGGTGTTGTCTTAAAAAGTCGAAAAGGTTCAGCGCCAACAGACGATAGCCGGCCAGTGTGGGGTGAACATGGTCCACAAAAATTTCTGCACCCGCGATGCCATCTTCACTATGCTGCTCTACCAGTCGATTGAATTTCAAATTTGGTACGTTTCTTTTTGCTGCGATCTGACTAACAATCTGCTGCATGGCCGGCAGGATACGCATGGCGCAGACATCTTCTTCCAATGCTTGTTGCAATGCCGCCTTGGCACGTTGCAAATCGCCCATCTCAAGATAAATACGCCCGCGGAGGAAGTGAAGATCTCCATGGCGACCATCGATCTCCAATGCATGGTTTAATACTAGCAGGGCGTCTTGCAACCTGCCTTTTGCATGGAACTGATTCGCCTGCTGAAAAAGGGATGCAAATGTCGCCACTTTTCCAGCCGGCAGGCCACTGATGTGTTCGCTCTGAAAAGGTGAAAAATCCCGCGAATTGCACTGTGGTGTAACAAGAATCACCTTGGCATCAACTGAACGTGCAATATCGACCATTCGCTCAACATTAAACTGATAATGCGCAATCACCTGCTCGCGCTGGATGTCATCACGGGTATAACTTTCTGGACCAATTGTGGCATCTTGAAGAATGTTCTCGACCTCACTACTAAGAACTGGTCGTGCTAAATCCCCATGACGACCAGAATGCTCTCCACCGGAAAGCAACTGATGAAGTACGGCATACAGACGGGTCTTACTCAGCAATGCACCTAGCCGGATAACTGTGCCAGGCGTCTGGATAATATCCTGGTACGTGCGCCTCTCAAGAAACTCGTTATGACCGCAATAAATAATAAAAACATCCGGTTCATAACGAATTAATTCCTCCATCAACGCGGCAACACGGTAGCTGGCATAGCCAATACCACCTACGTTGACGACCTCCCACCGATGCGTTGGCTTAGCCAATGCCAACAGTTCACGCAGATAACCACTGAATGAAACTATTTCACCGTAAGGCCATCCGTGGGTCGTCGATCCACCAAGACAAAAAATACGCTTGGTACCTGCTTGCTTGTTTCGAGAAAAACGCTGATAGTGAAACCACTGCCGTTTATTGGCAGCAGTTTCAAGAAATACATTTCCGTCTGAATCTGCCTGCTCTACAAATAAGGGAATATAGGACGCAAAGCCCACGTATGGGTCATCGTTGTAAAGAATCGGCCGTACGCCACACAATCCAAGCACTACTTCAACAACGAGAAAGAACCCGATGGTGCTGGCGATAGTAAACAGTAGTTTTCGCCGTAATGAAATCTTGCTTGACGTCTTGGCCATCGAAAACAGGGAAATCCGGGGTCAACCCCCTTGGGTTATAATGGTTAGGGCTGCGGAGCATCCGTAGCCTTCTTCTGTAAACCGACCTCAATATAGGGTTGGTTCAGGCGATAAAGCTTTATATGCTCCAGAACACGAGCAACAAGATCATCGTCTGCTTGCTCCGCGGCATATGCCAAAGCAAGTTGGGCCGCAGGTATGGCTTGGTCGAATCGCCCCGCCGATGCATAAGCCGCAGATAGAGTATCAAGAACTACCGGATCTCTATGCCTAGTTAGAGCATCCGCCATCTCGGCCTTCTCGATGGCCTTATGTGGATCACGGATTTTAGGGTGCTCGTCCGTCGCCAGAACCCAAGCCCAACCGTTCAGGGGAGTTGGATCATGCCGCTGTAGCTCATGTGCCTTGGCGAAATGTTCCAAGGCTGCATCGGAACGATCGACTCGCATATATTGCCATGCCAAATTGGTTTCTGCTTGAGAATGAACCGGGTTGATTTTGATCGCTTCCTCATATGCCATTATTGCTTCGTACGGTTTGCCTGCTTGGGAATAAAGATTACCGAGATTGAACCAAGCCTCAGCGTGCTTAGGATCCAATTCAATTGTCCTCTTGAAATGATGCATGGCCTTGGGTGGAGAGCTAATCTGCATAAACATTTTCGCCAACGTGAAATGCGCATCAATATGATCGGGAACTTTTTCAACCGCCAGTTGATACGCTCGAAACGCTTCGCCCAGCCGACCTTGCCTGCCCAGCATATTGCCGAGATTCACCCACCCGTCCGCGTAGGCAGGATCCTCCGTCACCGCTCGATGGAGATAGCTAATGGCCTCATCCGGCTGTCCTGATTTATCTAACGCCCATGCCAAACGGTTGTACACTTGATGCTTATTGACCTTGGGATTATTTTCGGGATTTAGGCGTAGCACCAGATCATATTGGCTGATCGCCTGCTCTAATTGATTCTGCTCTGTAAGAGCCGTGGCATAATAAAAACGGGCCTCCGCATCAATGGGATCCATGGCAAAAAGGACTTCAAACTGCTCAATCGCCTCTGGATACTGCTTGGCCAGAAAGAGCGTTGATGCAAGGTTCTTTTGCGCTCGTTCATAATGAGGCTGGATTGCCAACGCTTTTCGGTAGTGATAAAGAGCCTCGGCGTACTTGTCATGTTCACGAACATACGCTGAACCGAGTGTCACGTGCATAACCGGATTGGACGATGTCACCTCAAGCGTATGGCTAAATAATGGGATTGAATCTCGCCAAAGCCTGACCTGCCCAAACGCAGTGATTCCCATTGCAATCACCACGACGCCTGCGATAGCAATAACAGCCGTCCGCACCTGCTCCTGATGGTTCCGTAGACGATTGATTGCATCCGACACACCCCAGGCCACGACAATCGACAGCCCGATGATTGGCAGATACATGTAGCGATCGGCATACGCTTGCACACCGACCTGAATGATCCCAATAACCGGTACAAGCATGCCGAGATATAACAACCATCCCACTGTGGCGTAGCGACGGCGAATAGAACTGATCGCCCATGCCGTTACCCCGACTAAAAACAAACCAGCACCAAGTATCTGCCATGAGGTCAATGGCGTTCCGCCAATCTGGTCTGGATGTGGATAAAGAACGGCCAAGCCCGCAGGCCAGATTGCCATGCCAATGTATTTCACGTAAGCAACCAAGCCATTTGCAAGGCGTGCGACAACGGGGACCAGGTCGCCTGACCGTATGGCATCACCATGCTTTTGCATCTGAAAGGTAATAACGCATGAGAAGAACACCAACACAAAGAAGGGTATTTTCTCCATCAATAGAATCATGGCGGATCGATGAGGACATACCACGGACGACTCATCTGCTGCTGAGTAACGCCCCAGTTCCATCCTTTGCAATGGCCAGTAATCGAACAAGAGAAAAACAAATGGAAGCGTGACAAGCATGGGCTTGCACATTAATCCGATCACGAAAAGAACCAACGTGATAATGTACCTGGTAATTGACGGGCGACGCGCATAGGTGGCGTAGGCATAAAGCGTGGCAAACGCAAAGAAAGCACTTAGCACATCCTTTCGCTCTGAGATCCACGCCACCGATTCAACATGCAAGGGGTGAAGTGCAAACACGGCAGACACGAACGCACTGGGCCACATCCTGCCGGTCATGTACTTTATTAGTAAAAACAACAGCACCACACTGAGCGTGTGCAACAGGACGTTGATTGCATGGTGCCCCCCCGAAGACAAACCAAATATTTGCCAATCAAGGATGTGTGATATTGTCGTTACCGGATGCCAGTTCGCCGAATGGCTATGTAAAAGAGCCCACTTGATATTTTCTTTTGTCAGCCCTCGATGAATCTCTTCACTATCTAAAACATAGATCGGATCGTCATAACCGACGAACCTGAAGGTGACCGCTTGACCATAAACCGCAACAGTTGCCAGTATGAGCAATAGAGCAATGATCTTCGTGCGATTCATGGTGTTTGTCTTTGATTATTGAAATGCTGCTCACTGTTGTGGCTGAAACTGCACTGAATAAATCGACAGGTCCACTGCCCGGCTTGAAATCCGATGTCACGAATCTAATTCAATCCAGCCTGGCCTGTTTGGATTGGCTCACTGACATAGTCGCGAGGATCGGTAACTTTACCGGTCAACGCACTGGCCGCAACAGTCAATGGTGACGCCAAAAAAACCCCTGCCTCTTTGTGCCCCATACGACCGGGGAAATTCCGATTGGTTGTTGAAATACAGGTCATCGGTTCGTTAAGGCGCGCAAATGTATCTGCCGGACCACCTAGACAGGCTGCGCAACTGGAAGGCCCCATCTGGCAACCGGCGCCCTCGAGCACTTGGTAGATCGACTTTTCGCCATCCTGCTTGGGTTGCCCACTGATGTTCAGGCGAAGCATATCGGCATGCACCTGCGTCGAACCGGGCACCACAAACGTCGGTATGACGACTTCATGCCCTTCGAGAATAG
The DNA here is from genome assembly GCA_963579995.1 of Phycisphaerae bacterium. Lineage (GTDB taxonomy): Bacteria > Planctomycetota > Phycisphaerae > Phycisphaerales > Phycisphaeraceae > UBA6626. The sequence goes on along the minus strand of CAUZIY010000070.1, from coordinate 534 downwards.
CCGCGGCAAAAATCATATCGGTAATCTTTCCGCCGGTGCAGGATCCGATGTACGCCCGATCGAGTTTCACCTCACGACAATTGTGAGCGCTATCCTTGTTGTCCGGACTATGGGGCTTGGCGACCAATGGTTCAAGGGTGCCCAGATCCCAATCGGACTCATAGCAAAATTCGGCGTCAGGATCATCCTCGTAAACTTGCCACTGATCGATATTGGATCGATTCCTTACATAGTCCAGCGTCTTGTCGTCCACATCGCAGATACCATTCTTGCCACCGGCTTCAATGGCCATATTGGTTAATGTCATTCGATCTTCCAGCGACAGGCTTAAAACACCTTCACCAGCGAAATACATGGTCTTATAGGTCGCACCACTCACACTGATCTGACCTATCACGGCTAAAATCAAATCCTTAGCAGTCAAAAAGGGTGGAATATGACCGTGAAAGTTGAATTTCATCGTGGGAGGAACCTTCATCCACGTTTTGCCCGTGCCAAGGGCAAACGCCGCGTCTGTATTGCCCACGCCGGTCG